>NZ_NGFP01000259.1 GCF_002149035.1 Streptosporangium minutum | reverse complement strand
GCTCGGCGCCGGTCCCTGGGGCGGGGTGGGTCTCGCGGACCGCCCAGACCTCCCGCAGCCCCGGCGGCAGGTACAGGTCGCCGTAGCGGGCCCCGTCGTCGGGGGTGAGGGGGACCGGCTGCCCGCCGTCGGCATGGGCCGGTCCGCCGGACGCCTCGCCGGAGCCGGGGGCCGGCTGCCCGCCGTACAGGTAGACGCGCTGGTCGGCCCAGTTGGTGAACACGACCCCGCCGTCCGGCAGGGGCCGCCAGGAGCGCCCGCCGTACTCGATGAGGCGGTTGCGGGAGTTCCAGCCCTGCGGGATCGCGTCACGGGGCACGCCGTCCGGCCCGCGCCGGACCACGCACCTGCGCCCGCCCTCATGCGGACGAGGCTCGTCCCACCACACCTCCTCCCCGAGGATCTCCACCCAGAGCGGACGGTCGTCCACCCTGGCCACGTCGACGGGGCGGATGGGAGAGTCGTTCAGCATTGATCACCAGTTGCCGTCGGAGGCGGGCAGGGGAAGGCCGGGCGGGTGGACGACGTGCACGATCCCCCCGCTGCCGGAACTGCGGAGCCAGACGTTCTCGAACGCGGCCCTCGGGTAGATCCGGCGCACCGTGTCGTCGCCCGGTGCGGCGGGGTCGTTGGCGATGACGTCACCGCTCGGGGTGAAGCCGACGACGACCATGATGTGGCCGCCGGTGGAGTACCCCGAGCCGGGCAGCTCGTGGTCCCGGAACGACTGCGAGGTGATCACCGGGATGCCGGCGTGGACCAGGCGCTCCAGTTCGGAGAGCGAGCGCAGCCGGGTGACGAACCCCTCCAGGCCGTACCGGCCGGCGTAGGCGACGCCGAAAGGCCAGTTCCCGGTGCCCTGGTAGCTGTGGTCGTACATGTCGCGGGCGGCGTGGTCCACGGCAGGGCAGGGGTCGCCCGCCGAGACCCAGGACAGGTCGTCCCGGCGGGGTCCGCGCTCCCAGTAGGCGAGCACCATGCTCATCGAGGCGGGGCTGCACCAGTTCTCGCCGCCGCCGTCCCATTGGGGGAAGTGCCCCGCGTGGACCTTCTGCGACCGGCGCGGCACGTCCAGCTCGACGCCCCCGGCCTCCCCGGGCGGGCTCACCGGCACCGTCGCCCGCGCGGGCACCGCCGAGGCCATCACCCCGGCCCCGTGGACCCGCGCGCCCGAGCCGTACAGCGTGAACCTCAGCCGGTAGGCGACGACCGGCCTGGTGGCCACGTAGGTGTCCACCGCGACGTCGCCGTCCTCGTCACCCTGGCCGGGCAGGGAGGTCCGGTGGATGTCGCCGTCGCCCTCGGCCCAGCGGCCCATCACGTACCACTTGGTGAGGTCGCCGGCGACGGTGCGGGCCTGCAGGCCGACCTCCAGCCAGGTCCCCGGCGGGGTGCTCGCCGTCCATGACGGCACCAGCTCGGTCGCGGGGAAGCCGATGGCTCTCTCCTCGCCGGTCCAGCGGGTGTACTCCCAGGTCCTGGCGGCGTCGCCGAACGGGTCGCGGTAGTCGGCCAGCCCGCTCTCGTGCGGGGCCACGTCCGACCACCGGTGGAGGACGACGCGGCTCAGATCGGCAGGCAGCAGGGTGACCACCTGGATGATTGTGGTTTCACCCCGGGGGCGGCGCATCGGAAGGTTTACGTATCCGAAACAGGTGACCCGCCGGGGCCGTGGGGGCGAGCGGAGCCGCGCAGCCGCCCTTCACCCCGTACGGCGGCGCGCTCTCGCACCTCCGCCACGGACCTTCACCCCGTACGGCGCGCTCCGGGCGGGGACTCAGCAGGGGGTGCGTCCCGGCGATCCGGCCGCGGGGCGTGAGGACCGGCGGTCCCCGGCCGGGCGGAGCCCGTCGAACACGAGGGCGAGGGTGCGGTGCTGGAGATCACGGTCCCAGCGGGCGTGCAGCGCGCCCTGGCAGAAGCCGGTGAGCAGGGCGAGCACCTCGTCGGCGCGGGCGTCCTCGCGGACGGCGCCGGCCTGCTGGGAACGGGCGAGAAGTCCTTCGAGCCCGTCGCGCAGGAGCCGCAGGGAGTCGGCGACCTGGACGACGACGCCCGTGTCGGCCAGGAGGCCGACGACGGTCTTCTTCTGGGCCGCCTGCTCGACCGTGCGGGTCATGAAGCCGAACAGGGACGTGGCGGGGTCGCCGTCGGCGGTGAGCGCCTCCACCTCCCGGGTGAGGTCGGACAGAAGGTCTTTCATCAGGACCTGCTGCAGGGCCTGCTTGGTCGGGAAGTGCTTGAAGACCGTGCCGATCGCCAGCTCCGCCCTGGCCGCGACCTCGTCGGTCGACGCGGACGGCCCCTTCTCGGCGAAGACCGCTTCGGCCGCGGCCAGGATGCGCGCGCGGTTGCGCTGGGCGTCGGCGCGCGGCCTTCTGGCACCCGGGGGGCTCGGTCTCGCGGTGCCGGGGACGCCCGGCCCGCCGGGAGACGGATTCGGAAGAGTCATCGGATCGGCGTTCCTTCGGGCGTTGGCGGAGTGAGTCCTGGCTCACCGCCGCGGAAGGCGGGACCGCGCGGGCCGGAGGGGCCTTCACGGTCCCGCCGGTGGAGCCGCCGGGGTAGCCCGTGACGCTGGCCGGGCCACGCGCGCGCCGTCGGCTCCGTGAACGGCAGTGGAGGATCGCAGCCCTGCTGTACCGAGAATCCCAGACGTCACGGCGGGCCGTCTTCTTCCAAAAGGGGTTTCCCGGAGAGGACGTCCCAGGGCGACCGGCGGCCGTGGCCGGACGCCTCCCGGCCGCCGTGACAGGACGCCCCCATGTTTTGTCGGTAGTGATCTCTACTGTCCGGCGCATGACGAATGCGGTGCAGGCGTACTCCTACGCCGGACCCTCCAGACTCTCGGAGGGCCATCTGGGCCTGTCGACCTCCGGCGGCCGGACGGCCGGCGGTTTCCTCGACCACCCCAGGTTCTTCAGCGGGCTGCTCACCCAGGCCGCACCCGCGGCGGCGGGGCTGCTGGCGGTCGCCGACGTGGCGCTGGCGCGCTACCACCGGCCGCAGCCGGGATTCACCCGCGATCCGGTGGTGACCTGCGGCGGCGACCGGCTCCGCTTCGAGTCGTTCTCCGCCTGCGGCGGCGTCTACTCCCGGCTGGACGTGCTGGGCCCCGCCCTCGACGGCGAGGTCTTCGACCGGGGCACCACCAACGTGGACGTGAACAACCCGCTGCGCGAGGCGCTGGCCAGGGTCGGCGGCCGGGACCCGCTGCACGTGGGCGTCGGGCCCGACGAGCTCACCGTGACCACGCTCGACGGCGCGGTGGTGGAGAAGAAGGTGCCGCTGCCCGGCCGGTGGCTGCGCGGTTTCGCCGAGGTCCAGGTCATCGCCGCCGGGTTCGACCTCCGTGCCGAGCTGCCCGGCCCGCAGGCCGTACGGTTCCTGCGGGGCCTGCCCAGGAGGGCCGCCGCCGAGGTATGGGCGGTCCCGTCTGGCAGGGAGCTGCGGGTGTCGGACCGGCAGGTGCCCGGCGGGGTCCACCTGGCCGGGGTCGGGCGGCTGGCCACGATGATGCCGCTGCTCAGGTTCGTCAAGACCTTGCGCGTGTACGGCCCGGCGGACGGGTCCGGCTCCAGCGCGTGGGAGCTGGAGCTGCCCGGCATGCGCTACACGCTGGTCCTGTCCCCGCAGGCCTGGCGCGGCTTCTCCGGGGAGGGCGCGGTCCTCGACGACCTCTCCGGAGACGAGGTGGCCGCCGACGCCGACCTGGTCGGCGTGCTGCTCGACTTCGAACCGACCCTGGAGCTCGGCCTGCTCGCCGAGCGCGCCGGCCTCGCCCCGGAGCGGGTCCGGGCCGCCCTCACCCAGCTCGGCACGGCTGGCCGGGTCGGTTACGACCTCGCCGAGGCCGCCCACTTCCACCGCGAGCTGCCCTACGACCGCGACCACGTCGCGGCGCTGAACCCCCGGCTCTCCTCCGCTCGCGCGCTGGTGGACAAGGGCGCCGTCCGGCTGACCGGCCCCGGCTCCGCCGAGGTGACCACCGGCGGCGGCGTCCGCCTCGTCCAGGCGGAGTCCGGATCGTGTACCTGCCCCTGGTGGTACGACCATCGCGGTTCGCGCGGCCCGTGCAAGCACGTGCTCGCCGCCCGGATCGCCCTGCGGGAGGTCCCCGGCCGGCTGCCCGCTCCGGACCCGCGGCCCTCCGCGGCCCAGGAGTCCTCCCGATGACCGTCTGGGACGAGGTCCGCGACCTCATCGACGACTGCGACATCGACAAGCTGGCGGCCCGCCTCATCGGGCTCGACGACGCCGGACGGCAGGAGGTCGCCCGCGAGCTGCCCGGACATCTCAAGCTGCTGCGCCAGGAGCCGCCGGCGCCCAGCCCTTGGGCGGGCGGCGACCGGGGCAGCCGCGGCGACTGGGCGAGCCGCGGGGACTGGACCGAGCCGATGCGGCTGGCGGGCGCGGGCTCGCTGGGCGCGGCGGCCGTGGCCGCCTGGCTGAACCGGCGTGACCTGGCCCTCCTCGAGTGGGAGGAGCCCGGCGACACCGAGGCGCTGATCGCGGTGATCTCCGCACGGGAGCCGCAGTGGCAGGCCGACCTGGTCACCCGTCTCGCGCTCCGCGTCCGCACCCCGAACTCCCCGGGCGCCTCGCTGGTCCTGACCCTGCTCCGCCGGACCGGCGTGACCCCGCCGCAGCACGATCCGCTCGTGACCGCCTGGGTCGCGGTGCCCCCGAGGGCCTCCGCGCTGCGCGGGGACCCGCTCCTCGACACCCTGCTCCCCAGGATCTTCGAGGCCCAGGGCGTCGGGCGGGCTCTGCGCGAGGAGCGGAGCTCCCCGCTCAGCGCGACCTCCTGGCTCGGCGCGCTGGCCGTGCTCGGCAGCGAGGGCCGGGTGTCGCGGGAGACGCTGCTGGACGGCTGCGTCAGCCGTTTCCTGCGCGGGGGAGACGCCCAGGACCTGAGGTTCTTCGCCCGGCTCCACGAGCTGCTCGAACCCACCTACGTCGAGGTCGAGTCCCGCGCCCGCGACTACCTGCGGCTGCTGCCGGTGGCTCCCGGCCCGGTGGCCGAGCTGTCGCTCGCCCACCTGCGCCGGCTGGACCGCCTCGACCCGGCCGACGTGACCGAGGCTCTGGAGGGCCTGCTGTTCCGCGCCGAAGCCGGGCTGGTGCGGGCCGGGCTCACCTGGCTGGACCAGGTCGTACGGCAGGCGCCGGAGCGGGCCGACGAACTCGTCCCCGCCCTGGCGTCGGCGCTCGGCCACCAGGCGTACGCCGTACAGGAACGGGCCGTGCGCCTGGCCGTCAAGCACGCCCGCCACCTCGGCCCGCTCGGTGCGGAGACGCTGCGCGAGGCGCTCGCCGCGCTCCCGCCGGACCTGGGCGGGCGGCTGGCCGCGGCGGTCGGGGGAGAGGCCTCCCCGCAGGAGGAGCCCGAGGACTTCACCCCGCCGGAGCTCGCCGCGCCCGAGCCGCCGGGACCGTTCCCCGCCCTGCCGGCCTCGGCCGCCGGGTTCGCCGGCGAACGGTGGACCCACACCTGGCAGTCGGGAGAGAGGTGGCTGGCGGGCTTCGTCCGGTTCGCCGCCACGGACCGCGAGGCGCTGCGCGCCGCGCTCTCCGGCATGGCCCGCCGCGCCTCCGGCCTCTACGACCGTGAGGAGTGGTACGCCCCCCAGGACTGGTTCACCGCGATGGCCGGAGAGCTGGTCTCCCCGGGCGCCGACCCCGGCCCGCCGGACCGCTGGGACCCGGATCGGTGGCTTTTCGTCCGCGATCAGAGCGTCAGGTCGGAGGCGTCGGGCGAAGACGGCGGGGAGCCGTTCCTGGGTCACCTCCCCGCCGAGGTGCGAGAGCACGTCATACGCTTCATCGCCGCAGGCGACGGAGACACCGGAGACGCTCCCCGGGCCGGCGCGGGCCATCCGGGGGCCAGGCTCAGCAGGGGGATCATGAGCCTGAGCGAGGCCCATGACCGGGCCGGGGCGGATCACGCGGTCGGCTCTGGAAGATTTGGCCACGCCCCGGCCGGGCCTCGCCGCCCGGCCCGGCGGGCCCGGCCCGACCGGCTGCCCGAAGAGGGCACCGTCTCCCGGCCGCACCGGTTCCTGCTGCGGCGTTACGCCGAGGTGCTCGCCGCGCTCAAGGCGGACGCGCTCCCGCCGCTGCTGCTGGCCACCCCGACCGCCGCCACCGGCCATCTCGACCCGGCCGAGTTCGTGAGCCGGCTGGAGGCGGTCGAGGCCGCCGGGGCCGAGCCGCTGCCCGCCGACTTCCAGCAGGCGCTGCTCCGGCTGCCGGGGACCGTGGCCCCCGAGGTGGTGGCCAGGGCGGGCCGGCTCACCTCGGAGGCCGGGCGCCGGGCGGCACGCCGGCTGAAGGACGGCCCGGCCGAGCTCGAGACGGGAGTGATCTGGCGGTCCCCCGAGGACCCGCGCGACCGCTCCTTCGACGGCTTCCAGACGCGCATGATCCCGCGGCTGAGGGCCGAGCCGACCGGCCTGGCCCACATCGACGAGCTGCTCGGCGGGGTGCCGGCCGAGAGGTGGGGCGAGCACGGCGGTCACCTGGACTGGTGGCCCGCCGTCCTGCCCTCGCACCGCGACGCGGTCGCCGCCCACTACCTCCCGCACCTGCCCCACTCCTGGAGCCGGCCGGAGGTCAGCCCGGCCCACGTCGAGACACTCGCCGCCGGCGAGGGGCCGGCCGGTGAGCCCACCGCGCTGTTGCTCGCCTTCTTCCTGGCCCGCCAGGACCCGTCCGAGGGGGTGCGGCTCCTGCTGCGGATGGCGGCAGCGGGCGACCTGCCCGCCGACGCGCTCGGCAGGCAGCTCGCCCTGCTCACCGCCCGGACGGAGGCGAGACTGCCGCACGCGACGGCAGGGCTGGAGGCGGCGGCACGCCAGGGTGCCCACCGGGAGGTCTGGGCGGTGATCCGCGCGGCGCTGCCGCACCTGCTGCCGTCCGCGGGGCAGAGGCCGGGACCCGGGGTGAACGACCTCGTCACCCTGGGGACCACGGTCGCCCGGTGGGCCGGCGCGCGCGGGGAGCTCCCCGAGCTCGTCCCGTTCGTGAGCCGCAGGTCCTCCAGCGCGTTCACCCGCGAGTGCCGCCGCCTGCACGAGCTGCTCGCCCGGCCCTGATCTCTCAGGGCCGGGGCATCTCGCGCGACCGGGCGTCTCCGGCGCGCGAGTGACGCGACCGGGTGTGCCGCCGCTCGCCGCCGGCCTGCCGGACCGTGGTGAACCGGTCACCGGTGGACTGATCGGGGGCTCAGAGACGCGTCCCCGGGGCCATCGGGGTGATGTCGAGACGGCCGTCGTCGCAGACCGCGGCGGTGAAGGGGATCTCCAGGTGCGCGACCTCGTCCGGCGGGATGATCATCAGTCGTGCGGCGGCCGGGCAGCTGGTCTCGCGCCCGCTCCGCACCTCGGTCCAGTGGATCCTGGCGTGGGCGCCGGCTCCCGGCCGCAGGGTGACCCGGTGCGGCTGGACGCTCTCCCTGCGGGTCCTGGTGCGCAGCGCGTCGCCGTTGCGGTCGATCATGATCAGGCCGACGAAGCCGTACACCCAGCAGGCCCTGGCGGACCTGTTGGTGATCACCAGCGGCGCGTACCGCTGGCCCGCCCCCGCGTCCACCGCGCCGACGCGCGCCGCGAGCGCTCCGGTCCGGCAGCGCTCGACCGCCGTCCCCGCGCCGGAGGAGCCGCTACCCGCCGCCTTCGAGCCCGCGAGCCGCGCGTCCACGCCCGCCGGCTTCGCGCCCGCCGGCTTCGCGTCCGTCAGCCGGGTGTCCACGCCTGAGACATTCGCGTCCGCGAGCCGCGCGTTCACGCTCGCGGTCCGGGGGAGGGCGCCCTCGGCCGCCGGCGTGACGCTCCGCTCGGAGGACGCGGGGGAGCCGCACGCGGCCGACGCCATCAGCACGCCCGCCATCACCGTCGACAGGGCCATGAGCCGCCCGGCACCGCTGGATCGTTTCATGTCCGGTTGGACGCGCGCCGCACGGGTTTTGTTGTCACCTCCGGGATCCGCGAGGGGTCGGCCTTCCGGGCGATGGAGATCCCGGGCCGGCCCCGTACCCGGCCCGCGCCCGGCCGCGCGCCGTCACAGGCGGCCGGGTCTTCCTCACGGGTTCAGCCGGACGAGTACGGCCGGGCGTTCCTCACAGGTAGAGGCCGGTGGTCTCCGGAGCGGTGGCCGGGTGGCCCGCCACGCCGTCGCGCAGGGCGAAGAGCTCGGCGAGGGTGGCGCCCGACGGGGGGACGCCCTCCGTGCGGCCGAGCCACCGGGTGGCCTCCTCGTAGGGCAGGGCGCCCACCTCGATCTGGGCCAGGCAGCGGCCGGGGCGGACCACGGCCGGATGGAGACGGGCCAGGTCCTCGTTGGTGGTGATGGCGACCAGCACGTCACGGCCCTGACCGAGCAGGCCGTCGGTCAGGTTGAGCAGCCGCGACAGGCCCTGCCCCGCCGCCTCCTTGGCGCCGGACCTGATCAGCTCGTCGCAGTCCTCCAGCACGAGGAGCCGCCACTTCTTGCCGTCCTCGTCGGAGTCGGAGCCGACCGCGACCTCCATCAGGTATCCCGGGGCGTTGAACAGGCGGTCCGGATCGAGCACGCAGTCCACCTGGCACCACGATCGCCACTCGCGGGCGATCGTGCGCAGCAGCGTGGTCTTGCCGGTGCCGGGCGGGCCGTGCAGGAGGATCAGGCGGCCGTGCGCGTCGGACGGCGTGACGGACATCAGGCGTGACAGCGGGCCGTGCAGGGAGCGGGCGTAGTTGCCGCCGACCTCCGCCCAGGGAGAGGCGGTGACGGGCTTGCCGGAACGGCGGACGCCGTCGGTGCTCTGCCACCAGAAGCCCATCTCCACGTGGTCGCTGTCCGGAGCGGGTTCCACCGCGTCCTTGACGGTCTCCTCGATCACCGAACGGGCCAGCTCGTCGTCGACCGCGGTCACGCTGACCGTGGCGGCGCGGTTGCGGTAGCGGACCACGCGCAGCGTCCAGCCCTCCCCGCGGACCAGTCGCGACTCCCGGCCGTCGTCCTCCCGCGCCGCCCGGACCAGCGTCCCGGCGGCGGGCGTCAGCGGAGCGTCGGGACGGACCCGTTCCAGGTCCGTGGTGCGTGACCACGGCTGCGCGCCCGTCGCGAACGGCGACAGAGCGAGCGCGTCGATCACGTCCATCGCCGAGTCGCCGTCGTCGAGCCAGAGTTTCATCGGCAGTTCGGCCAGCCGTGGCTCCGGCGTGAAAGGGACGTTTTTCAGCACGGACATGACGGCAATGATCCCCTCCGCGGCCGTGGAGGTCGACGGGTTTTAGCGGGGGCCGGGACGGGGACGGCCGAGAGGCCCCGCCGGGGAGCACGCGGTGGCGGCGGCCTGCGGGTCTCAGGACCGGGGCGCGGGGCCGCGGGCCGCCGGCGGCTCCTGGGGCGCGGGCCTGCGGCGGCGGGTGCGGGTCACCTTGACCGGGTCGATGTCGGCGGTCCAGCGCTCGGCCAGCGCCAGGGTCGGCTCGCGGCCGCCGGCGACGTGGCGGAACGCGCAGGCGGCGGCCCGGTCCGCGTCGCCGCCGGCGATCGCCGCGTAGAGCTCCTCGTGCTCGGCGCACTGCCGGGCGGGGTCACGGTCGGAGGTGAGCCGGAACAGCCGCCTGAGCCGGGCGTCGAGCGGTTGCATCAGCGTGCCGAGCAGCGCGTTGCCGGAGACCCTCACGATCTCGGAGTGGAACTCGGCGTTGGCCGCCACGGTCTCCCGCCGGTCGTCTCGCCGTACGGCGTCGCGGGCGCGTTCGAGGCAGGCGTGCAGCCGCGCCAGGCCGTCGGCGTCGGCCCGCTCGGCGGCCAGCCGCGCGGCGAGCACCTCAAGGCTCTCGCGCACGTCGAACAGGTCGCGCACGTCGGCCGGGGTGAACGGGCTGACCAGCGCGCCCCGGTTGGGCACGATCACCACCAGGCCCTCGGCGGACAGCAGGCGCAGCGCCTCGCGGAGCGGGATGCGGGAGACGTCGAGTTCGGCGGCGAGGTCGCGCTCCACCAGCCGCTCGCCCGGCCGCAGCTCCACTTCGACGATGCGCCGCTTGAGCGTCTCGTAGACCCGGTCGCGCAACGCGCTCACCTTCCACCCCTCTCATCGGGGGCCAGCCTAACTTGCCCGGTTAGCGGTATACCACTAACGTCGGCGGCGTCACCGTGGAGCGGTGCCACCACGGACGGGAGAGGGAAGAGATGACCGAGCTGCTGCTGCGCGACGCCCGGATCTGGGGCCACGAGGACGCCGCCGACCTGCTGATCAGGGACGGCCGGATCGCCGAGATCCGGCGGGCCGGTCAGGACGGCGCCGGGGACGGCGCGGAGGACCTGGGTGGCCGGCTCGTGCTCCCCGGCCTCGTCGACGGCCACGCCCACCTGGACAAGACGCTGTGGGGCGGTCCCTGGGTGCCGCACGACGCGGCCCCCGGCCTGATGGGCAAGATCCGCAACGGCCAGGAGCGGCGGCCGGAGTTCGGCGTCCCCAACGCCGACTTCGTGACCGCGCTGCTGGAGAACATGATCGTCTGTGGCACCACGCACGTCCGGTCGCACGTGGACGTCGACCCGCTGGTGGGCCTGGGCTCGGTCGAGGCGGTCCGCGAGGCCGTCGAGCGGCACGACGGCCGGATCTCCGCCGAGCTCGTCGCCTTCCCGCAGGCCGGCATGCTGATCAGTCCCGGCACCGAGGCGCTGCTGGAGGAGGCGCTCAAGGCGGGGGTCGAGTCGATCGGCGGGCTCGACCCGGCGGGGGTGGACCAGGACGCGGTCAAGCACCTGGACGCGGTGTTCGCCCTGGCGGAGCGGTACGGCGCGGGCGTGGACATCCACCTGCACGACGGCGGCACGCTCGGCGCCTGGCAGTTCGAGCTCATCATCGAGCGGACCAAGATCCTCGGATTGGGCGGCAAGGTCACCGTCAGCCACGCCTTCGCGCTCGCCGACGCCGACCCCGCCACCCGGGACAGGCTGATCTCCGGCCTGGCCGAGGCCCGGATCGCCCTCGCCACGGTCGCCCCGAACCGGGGCCTGCTGCCCCTCCGCCTGCTCGGCGAGGCCGGGGTCCCCGTGACGCTGGGCAACGACGGCGTCCGCGACCTGTGGAGCCCGTTCGGCACCGGGGACATGCTGGAGCGCGCCCTGTTCCAGGCCAAGGGCACCGGGCCGCGCGACGAGGACATCGAGCTGGCCCTGGACGCCGCGACCTACGGCGGGGCCCGCGTTCTCGGGCTCCGGGACTACGGCCTGTCCGTCGGCGACCACGCCGACCTGGTGGTGGTCGACGCCCGCAACGCGGCCGAGGCCGTGTGCGTGCGCCCGCGCCGGTCCCTGGTCGTCAAGTCCGGCCGGATCGTCGCCCGCGACGGCGTTCTCGCCTGACGGGCCCTCTCCCCGCCGGCTGCCCGAGGTCCGGCCGAGACCCCGGCGGGGAGAACGACGCCGCCGCCGGGTCCGGCGCGGTCCGATGGGTCGGTCCGGGCCCCGGGTGTTTAGGCCCCCCTTCCGAGGTAAGAGGATGGCCGTTTGCTCGCCGGTCCCATACCCGGAGCCCTGTTCCATGACGATCTGCTGGTAGATCACTTGGCGAAACCCGGCATAGTGCGATGTGTCACCCGTTACGCTCCGGTAGGCCCTAGTCACTCGAACCGTGGAGAAGTCCCGTGGCCATCGATCTCGTTACCCGTCGCGAGTGGGGGGCTCGTCAGCCGCGCGGCGCCTACGGCCGGCTGAGCTCCACCAGAGGCGTCAAGGTCCACTACACCGGCGGCCAGGTCAGCCCGGACATCGTCGGCGACCACGCCAGGTGCGTGGCCCTGGTGAGGTCCATCCAGAACCACCACATGGACGGCAACGGCTGGATCGACGTCGGATACTCGTTGCTGGTCTGTCCGCACCGGAAGGTGTTCGAGGGGCGCGGGCCGAACCACCTGCCCGCGGCGAACGGCTCCGGGCTCAACAGCGGCCACTACGCGGTGCTCGGCCTGGTCGGTTCGACCGGGTTCACCCAGCCGACCGACGACGTCCTGCACGGCATCCTCGACGCCGTCGAATACCTCCGCGACAAGGGAGGCGCGGGTGACGAGATCAAGGGGCACCGGGACGGCTACTCCACCGACTGCCCCGGCGGGCCGCTGTACGCCTGGGTGCGGCGGGGCGCGCCCCGGCCCGGCGGCGGCCCCACCGACCCGCCCGATCCGCACCCCTCCTTCCCCGGCCGCGTCCTCAAATACCCGCCGGTCATGGTCGGCGAGGACGTCCGCACCTGGCAGCGGCAGATGCGCAGGCGCGGCTGGGACATCGACGTCGACGGCCTGTACGGCGAGGCCTCCCGGGACGCCTGCCGCGCCTTCCAGCGGGAGAAGGGGCTGTCCGCCACCGGCGCCGTCAACCGCGCCACCTGGCAGGCCACCTGGGAGGAGCCCGTCACGTGAGCCGCCGCCGGAGTGCCCGACCCGACCCCGGAAGAATGTCCTCGGGCGGCGGCGCTTACTATCCGGTGCATGACCGTGCCGCCTGAGGAACTCCGATCGGCCGCCGATTTCCCGACGACCACGCGGGAACAGTGGAGCGAGCTGGCACTCGGGGTCCTGCGAAAGTCCGGAGTCGAGGCCGGCTCTCCCGAGGAGGCACTGGCCTCTGTCACCTATGACGGCGTGACCATCGCGCCGCTCTACGACGCGTCGGATCTCCCGGACGACCCCGGCCTGCCGGGGGCGGCTCCCTATGTCCGCGGCGCCCGGCCGGAGGGCGGGAGCTGGGAGGTGCGGCAGCGGCACGAGGTGGCCGATCCCGAGGCGGTCCTCGCCGACCTGGAGAACGGCGTCACCTCGCTCTGGCTCACCCTGGAGCCCGAGGACCTGCCCCGTGTCCTGGACCGGGTCCACCTGGAGCTGATCACGATCACCCTGGACGCGGGGGAGCGGACCCGCGAGGCGGCCGAGGCGCTGTTCGCGGTGGCCGAGGGGAAGAGGGCCGCCGCCGGCCGGCTCCGCACCCCGGGGACCGCGCCGGGGGAGAGCGTGTCCGGGGAGCGCGCGTCCGCCGGCACCGGCGGGCGGACCGGGGACAGCCCGGC
>NZ_NGFP01000258.1 GCF_002149035.1 Streptosporangium minutum | reverse complement strand
GTCGAAGCGGATGGCGCGCAGCAGATCGGAGGCGGGCCGGTCGAGCACGGTGACGCCTGCCGCGGGCGGGAGGGCGCCGCCGCGGGCACGCTCGACGAGCACCCGCCAGCGCCGGCAGTGCCGGGCGAAGCCGGAGGCGGTGACGACCCTCCCACGGGAGAGCTGCCCCGCCCGCGCACCGGCCGCCGTGCGTCCGGTCCGGCGGACGCGCGCCATCGATAACCCCGCCCGACCTTCACCCGGTCCGTCCTGTCCCCTGCGGCACCGGACCGCAGGCGACCCCGCTTCCGCCCACCTGGAAGGCCGCGAGACGCATGACGAGACAAGTCCCCCACCCCTGTGAGGTGCACGCGATGGCCACGACCACACCGGCCGGCCGAGCGTCCGCCGAGGAGCTGAACTATCCCGCCGGATCGCTGGTGCTGCTGGCGGGACTTCCCGGCGCGGGCAAGAGCACCCTGCTGGACCGGCTGTACGGGCTGCGCGGCGACGAGAGGGGACCGGTCCGGGCCGGTGAGGCGTGGGTGATCGACTCGCGGCAGTCCCGTAACTGGTGGGCGCGCTACCTCGGGCCGATCCCCCCGCGGATCCGCACCCCGATCGTGCACGCCACACACGTGTCGCGGATCGCGCGGGCGGTGCTGCGCGGGCACGGCGTCGTCGCGCACACCCGGGGCACCTGGCCGCACATCCTGTACGGCTTCGCCTGGCTGGCCCGCGGGGTCGGCAGCGAGGTCCACCTGATCATGCTCGACGTGGAGCCGGAGATCGCGCGCGCGGGGCAGCTCTCCCGTGGGAGGGTCGTCACCGCCTCCGGCTTCGCCCGGCACTGCCGGCGCTGGCGGGTGCTCGTCGAGCGTGCCCGCGGCGGCGCCCTCCCGCCCGCGGCAGGCGTCACCGTGCTCGACCGGCCCGCCTCCGATCTGCTGCGCGCCATCCGCTTCGACGGACCGCGGGGCGGGGAGCCGGACGGCCGTCAGGAGGGGGAACGGGACGGACGGTAGGGCCGCAGGACGGACCGGCGGTCACCCGGGGCGGCGGGGCCGCGGGTCCGGCGGCACCGTCCGAGGCGAGCGGGCCCTATCCGTCCCGACGTGAGGCCCGGCGGCCGGAGACCCTCAGATCGGCCAGGATCGCGCGGTGGTCGCTGATCGACATCGGCAGCACCCGGCTGTCGAGGGTCGTGAAGCCGCGGGTG
This sequence comes from Streptosporangium minutum, assembly GCF_002149035.1. GTDB lineage: Bacteria > Actinomycetota > Actinomycetes > Streptosporangiales > Streptosporangiaceae > Streptosporangium > Streptosporangium minutum. Next base: position 11,964 of record NZ_NGFP01000258.1, on the reverse strand, counting down.
AGCACGTGGTCCAGGCGGACGGCGGGCAGGACGGCGGGCCAGGTGAACTGCAGGCCCGTGCCGGCCTTCTCCGACACGGGCGACAGGAGCGCGGTGAGACGGCCCAGTTCCCGGTCGGTGGTGGCGGTGTTCAGGTCGCCGACGACGATGATCCGGGGGCTGGGATCCTCCTGGACCGCACGGGCCAGCGCCTTCACCTCGGCGTTGCGGTTGGCGATGACGGACGGCTGGGCGGGGCGGAAGGACGCGAGGTGCACCGCGTAGAGGCTGACCTCGCCCTGCGGCGTGCGCAGGACGGCGTGCTGCGAGCGCGGCACCCCGGGCACGGGCCGCGGCAGGCCGTCGAAGGGATACCTGCTCCACACCGCCACCCCCGGATTGCCGGGGAACCGGTAGGGGTAACCGGGGTCGATCTCCCGGGCGAAGACGGGATCCATCGTCCCGTTCTCCAGCACCGGGTCGTCGGAGACCTCCACGGCCACCAGGATGTCCGCGCCGGTGGCCCGCAGGGCCCTGGCGGTCGCCGCCAGGTCGTCGTTGGCGTAGCTGACGTTCTGGTGGACCACGCGCAGGTCCCGCGGCCCGGTGGCCGCGGTGCGGACGAACGCGGGCCCGAACATCATCGCCCACATCACGGCCGGGACCATGACTCCCGCCAGCGCGAGCCATGACCGGCGGGCGAACGCGACAAGGGCCAGGAGTGGGACCGCGAGGCCCAGCCACGGCAGGCCGCTGTCGAGCGTGTTGCCCATCCCCCGCCAGTTCGGCAGCAGCCGGTGCCCCACCAGGACGAGGGCGGTCAGCGCACCCGCGGCCGCCGTCAGCCCTCCTCGGAACCGCGTCGACATGATGATCAGCGATCCCTTCGGCGGCTACGGGTCCGGGTGGCCTGCACCGGAGCAGTCCATCACGGCGCCGGCGGGCACGGCGGCGAGGCGGGCGATTCCGGGACTCGACGTGCCCGTGCCGGGCGGATGACTTTACCGCCCCCTGGCGATGTCCTCCGTGCGGGCGGGGCAGATGCCAGGAGAAGCAGGAGGAATACCATTGGCTTCCTCCCCACGGCTGAAGCCCGGGGTCTCCACACTCGAGGAGATTTGATGATCGACGTACTGGCCCTCGGTGAGGAGCATCTGGCCCTCGCCCGGGAGAGCCCCCACGGCCGCAGCGCCCACACCTTCCTCCGCGAGGGCCCGCTGCGTCAGGCGATCATCGCGCTGACCGCGGGGTCGGCCCTCGGCGAGCACGAGGCCCCGCCGGCCGCGAGCCTGCACGTCCTGTCGGGACGGGTGCGGATCCTGGACGAGGAGGGTGCCGTCGGGCTGGCCACCGGGCAGATCGCGCCGATCCCGCGGCGGCGGCACTCGCTGGAGGCCGACGAGGACTCCGTCGTCGTCCTCACCACCGTCGTCGATCTCCCCGCCGGCACCGGCTGACATCCGTCCGGTACGGCGCGCGGGCGGATCCGACCCCGCGTGCCGGACAGGCCGCCGCTCGCGGCGGTCGCCCGGGTGAGCGGCCCCGTGGCCGGACGGACCCGGCCGACCGGCTCCTGTCACCGACCGTGCAGGTGTCACTGTCCGTGCAGGGCGTCCAGCGGCAGGGGGACCGAGGGGACGCGCACCCGCTCGTCACACCCGGTGGTCTCGACGGCCACCCGGAGAAGACCCGCCAGCGCCCCCTCCCGCCCGTACGGACGGGAGCGGAGAGTCTCGGCGATCAGCTCGGAGCGCGGATGGCTCTCCCTCAGCTCGGCGTAGCGCAGCGCCACCACGCGGGCGACGGCGGCCGGGTTGTCCATGCCGTAGACGGCGTAGAGCCGCCGCCTGGTCCTCGGCGACAGGCGCCCGGTCCACCAGCGGTAGACCATGCCGTCCGTCCAGACCACCAGGTCGGCCCAGACGGACACCAGCGCCAGGCCGTAGCCGTCGTGAACGTCGCCTTCGACGCCGTGCCGCACCAGCTCGTCGCGGAGCAGACACGCGGCGTGAACGGCGGGCGTTCCCGCGAGCACGCCTCGGAGGTTCGCCATTGCCCACCTCCTCTCGGCGTTCGGTGAAAACGACGAACCGTTTCCCCTACACAGGGTGCCGTGGGATGATTACTTTCGGTAGGTGCTCGATTACTAAGAGACACATGCAACTTGGTTGGGTTTCACTGTGGGACCCACCCCGGCACATGTAGGACCCGAAAGGACGGGAGCCCCCATGCCCGCCCCAAACGAGCTGGATCCCAGCGCCAGCGTCATGGCCTACTGGGGCTCCGAGCTTCGCAGGCTGCGAGAGGCCATGGGCTGGAGCCAGCAGGAGCTCGCGAAGCGGACGACCTACTCCACCTCTCTGGTGGGCCTGGTCGAGACCGCCATGCGCGCCCCGACTAGGAAGTTCGCGCAGCGATGCGACGAGGTGCTGGAGACCGGCGGAACGCTCATCAAGCTCTGGCCGCTGATCGGGCGGGAGTCCTCGCCCGCCTGGGTCCGCTCGCTGTTCGAACTGGAGTGGGAGGCGCGCACGCTCCGCAACTACCAGCTCGCGGTGGTGCCGGGGCTGTTGCAGACCGAGGACTACGCGCGGATGCTGACCCGGCTGGGTCGGCCGTTCGACACCGCCGAGCAGGTGGAGGAGATGGTGACGGTGCGGATGCAGCGGCAACGGCTGCTGGACCGCCCCGATCCGCCGATCCTCTTCGTCCTGCTGGACGAGGCCGTGCTGTCGCGCCCCATAGGAGGCGCCCGGGTGATGCGAGAGCAGCTCGGGCACCTGCTGGAGGCGACGGCGCGACCACGGGTCACCCTTCAGGTGATCCCCTTCGAGGTGGGGGCCTACCCCGGACTGGCCGGACCCATATTGGTCCTCTCCTTCAAGGGAGCGCCCGATGTGGTGTACATGGAGAACGCGGAGAACGCGCAGCTCCTGACCGATCCCGCCCGGGTCGACCCCCTGTCGGCCCAGTTCGACGCATTGCGTTCCTGGGCACTCCCACAGGCCGCCTCCGCGGCCTTTATCGAGAAGAGGATGAGTTCATGGATCTGACCGGTGCCCGGTGGCGCAAGAGCAGCCGTAGCAACGGCAACGGCGGCGAGTGCGTCGAGGTGGCCGTCAACCTCCCCGGCGTCGTCGCCGTCCGCGACAGCAAGAACCCCGACGGTCCCGCTCTGCTGTTCTCGCCCGAGGTGTGGGCCACCTTCCTGACCCGGATCAAGGGCGGCTCGCTCTAGGACCGCCTCCGCATGGTGAGGCTGCTCCTGCGGGCATAGCGTAGATCTTTCCGGCTCGATGCCAACCATCGTGTGTATAGGCCCGAACTGTCTGGGTATGCGACTCAATCAGGGGGAAGTGCGCGGGCAGAGTCCGATGCCGGCGCACACGCGTTCTTCGGCCAGAGAAGGCACGATGAAAGTTGCCCGGGGGGAGAGATCAAGCGGGCTGGGGCTGGAGGTGTTCGATCCGGCCCCCGTCGGGGTGTCGGTCACCAGTGCTCGGGACCACCGGCTGGTGTACGCCAACGCGGTCTACCGGTCGGTCTTCGGCGACAGATCGCTCTGGGCCCTCGCTCGCGAGGCGTTCAGCGACCACGTCGATCGGGACTACTACTTCGGGCTGTCCGACCAGGTCCTGAGCACCGGCGAGCCGGTGACCGTCACCGACGCCTCCGTGGCCATCGCCTACGCCGACACCGGCCCGCAGGAGCGTTTCTTCACCTTCAGCCTTTCGGAGATCTCTCTCGGCGGCGGCGAGCGCGGGGTGCTGCTGGTGTCGGTGGAGGTGACCGAGCAGGTCAGCGCCGCGCAGCGGATCCAGGCTCTCTCCGAGGAGCGGCGGCGCCTTCTCCAGCGCTACCAGAAGCTGGGGAGCGTCGGCGCGGAGATGGTCTGGGTGACCGCGGCCGACGGCAGCGTCATCGAACCGAGCCCCGGCTGGGAGCGGGTGACCGGGCAGTCGTGGGAGGCGTTCAAGGGGGATGGATGGCTGGACGCCATCCATCCCGACGACCGCGAGCCGACCGCCGAGTCGTGGTCCCGGGCGGCTCGGGAGGTGCCTCACCTGTGGGAGCACATCCACCGGATCCGCCTCGTGGACGGCACCTACCGGCACTTCAGCGTCCGCGCCGTACCGGTGCTCGAAGGCGACACCGTGGTGGAGTGGGTGGGCAGCTGCACCGACATCGAGCAGGCGTGGCAGGAGGACCGGCGCTGGGAGCTGCTCAACCTCGCCGCCGCCGCCACCGCCGACGTCACCCGCCTGGAGGAGATGCTCTCCGCGCTGGCCCGCGTGATGGTGCCGGACCTGGCCGACGGGTGCATCATCTACCTCCTGCCCGATTCGCCGGACCGCCCCGAGGACGCCCCTCTGGTGGCGTACCTCGTCGCCTCCGCCGCCCGGCCCGGCCTGCCCGCGCTGCCGGAGCACGGCGAGGAGACCTTCGCCCCCGACAACGTGTTGACCCGCGTGGTGCGGCGCCGCCGCCCCATCCACCGGACGTTCCCTCCGGGGCTTCCCGCGCCCGGTATCGCGCCGACGGTGGTCGAGGCCTGGCTCGTCGCGGCGGCGGCCAACAGCCTGGTCCTCGCGCCGGTCGTCGTCGACGGCACCGTGGTGGCGGTGGTGGCCGCCTCGGTCTGCGGTGACCGCTCCCCGATCAGCGCCGCCGACGTCGCCCTGATGGACCAGATGCTCGACAACGCGCACGACGCCTTCAGCAACGCCATCGAGTTCCGGCGCACGAAGCGGGTGGCGCTCGCCCTGCAGCGCAGCCTGCTCCCGGAACCGCCCGCCGTGCCGGGCCTGCGGATCGCCGCCCGTTATCGGCCGAGCGCCGCCGCCGCCGAGGTCGGCGGGGACTGGTACGACTGCTTCCGGCTGCGCGACGGCGCCACCATGCTGACGATCGGCGACGTGGCCGGCCACGACCTGCCCGCCGCCGTCACCATGAGCCAGATCCGCAACCTGCTCCGGGGGCTGGCCGTCGACCGAGAGGAGCCCGTCGGCGGCATCCTCAGACGCCTGGACCTCGCGATGGAGACCCTCTACGAGGAGCAGACCGCGACCTGTGTCCTGGCGCGCATGGAGTGTTCGGAGGACGGCGGCTGGCAGCTCAACCACTCCGTGGCCGGGCATCCGCCGCCTCTGCTGGTCACCGGCGACGGAGGGGGCCGCTTCCTCGACGGCTTCACCGATCCTCTGCTGGGCCTGCTCCCCGACCTGCCGCGGAGCAGCGCCGTCGAGCCGCTGCCGCCGGACGGCACGCTGCTTCTCTACACCGACGGCCTCGTCGAACGTCCGGGTGAGGACATCGACGAGGGGCTGGCCCGGCTGTGCCGCCAGGCCGCGGCGCTCGCCGGGGAGCCCCTGGAGATGTTCTGCGACGCGCTGCTGTCCGAGCTGGCCGCCGACGGCAGGGACGACATCGCCATGATCGCCGTGCGCCTGCCGTCCGCACGGTTCACAGCGGCAGGACACCGCCCGGTTTGAGGGCCTTCATGGCGATCTGGGAGGTGAGCTTGTCGAGTCCGGGCAGGCGGCCGAGCTTCTCCAGGCAGAGCTGGCTGTAGGAGTCCATGTCGGGCACGGCGACCCGCAGCACGTAGTCGGGGCGGCCGAACATGCGCAGGCACTCGACCACGTCGTCGATCTCCATGACCGCCGTCTCGAAGGCGGTCACGGTCTCGGCGTCCTGCCCCTCCAGCTCGACGTAGGCGAGGACCTGGAACCCGCGCCCGACGGCGGCGGGGTCGACCACGGCCCGGTAGCCGGTGATCACCCCCGCCTCCTCGAGGTTGCGGACCCGGCGCAGGCACGGCGAGGCGGTCAGCCGCACGCGCTCGGCGAGTTCGAGGTTGCTGAGCCGCCCCTCCACCTGCAGGAGACCAAGAATTGCGCGATCCGTTGCATCCATGGCAACTAATGCTAACCAACAGCGTAAACGCCATAAATGTTGACATCGAATTTCGCTCTAACTGACATAACCTTGCGGGCAATCGAAGTGGCGCAGACAGACGGGACCACGATCATGACGATCTTCGCCGACGCCCGTGAGGTGACGCCCGACGACCGGTACGTCCTCGATGAGGGCCGGGTCTTCATGACCGGCACGCAGGCACTGGTCCGTGTGATCCTCGACCAGATGCGCGCCGACCGCTCCGCCGGCCTCGACACGGGCACGATGGTGTCGGGCTACCCCGGCTCCCCGCTCGGCGGCTTCGACCAGGAGCTCGCCCGCTCGCACGAGCACACCGGGCCGCTCGGCGTCGTGCACCGGCCTGGCCAGAACGAGGAACTGGGCGCCACCGCCGTCTGGGGCAGCCAGCTCGTGCCCACGCTCCCCCGGCCGCGCAAGGCGGGCGTCCTGGGCGTCTGGTACGGCAAGGCCCCCGGCGTCGACCGCGCGGCCGACGCGTTCCGGCACGGCAACTTCGTGGGCGCCCACCCCGACGGCGGCCTGATCGCCTTCTGCGGCGACGACCCCACGTGCAAGTCCTCGACCCTGCCCTCGGCCACCGAGAGCACGCTCGCCGCGCTGGGCATGCCGATCGTCCACCCCGGCAGCGTGCAGGAGCTGCTCGACCTGGGCCGCCACGCGATCTCGGCCTCCCGTGCCAGCGGTCTGTGGGTGGCGGTGAAGGCGGTCTCCAACGTGGTGGACGGCACCGGCACCGTCGACGTCGGCCCCGGCCGGGTGGTCCCGGTCATGCCGGTCGTCGAATACGAGGGCAGGCCGTACCGTCACACGCCGGACGCCACCCTGCTCACCCCCTGGTCGCTGGAGATGGAGCGGACGCTGGTCGGCCCGCGTCTGGAGCTGGCGCGCGCCTACGCCAGGGAGAACGGCCTCAACCGGATCACCGTCGACCCCCGTGACGCCTGGCTCGGCATCGTCGCCTCGGGCACCGCCTACCACGACGTGCGCGAGGGGTTCCGCAAACTGGGCGTGGACCCCGCCGAGCTCGGCGTCCGCATCCTGAAGATCGGCATGCTCTGGCCGCTGGAGCCCGGCATCGTCCGGACCTTCGCCCGGGGCCTGGAGGAGATCCTGGTCGTCGAGGAGAAGGCCCCGCTGCTGGAGACCCTGGTCAAGGACGTCCTGTACGGCACCGCCGACGCCCCGCGCGTCCTCGGCAAGCTCGACGAGAACGGCGCGGCCCTGATCCCACCGGCCGGGGGCGTCGACGCCGACCTGGCCGCCAAGGCGATCGCCTTCCGGCTGCGCCGCAAGGGCCTGGACGGCCGCGCCGAGATCGCCAAGGGCCTGGCCGTGATCTCCCGGCCGGCGCCGCTGAAGCTGCTCGGGCCGGAGCGCACCCCGTTCTTCTGCTCGGGCTGCCCGCACAACCGCTCCACCGCCGTTCCGGACGGCGCCCCGGTGGGCGCGGGGATCGGCTGTCACACGATGGTGGTGCTCAACCGCGAGGGCAAGGGCACGCTGACGGGCCTGACCCAGATGGGCGGCGAGGGCACCCAGTGGATCGGCCAGGCGCCGTTCACCGACACCCCGCACATCTTCCAGAACCTGGGTGACGGCACCTTCCACCACTCCGGCTCGCTCGCCGTGCGCGCCGCCGTGGGCGCGGGCGTCAACATCACCTACAAGCTGCTCTACAACAGCGCCATCGCCATGACCGGCGGCCAGACGATCACCCCCTCCCTCGCCGTGGCCGACCTGACCCGCTGGCTGGAGGCGGAGGGCGTGCGCCGGGTGATCGTCACCACCGACGAGCCCGAACGCTACCGGGGGGTCAAGCTGGCCCGGATCGCCGAGGTCCGCGACCGCACCGCGCTGGAGGACGCGCAGCGTGAGCTGGCCGCGATCCCCGGCGTGACCGTGCTGGTCCACGACCAGCAGTGCGCGGCCGAGAAGCGGCGGCTGCGCAAGAAGGGCGTCCTGCCCGACCCGGTCAAGCGAGTGGCGATCAACCAGCGGGTGTGCGAGGGCTGCGGCGACTGCGGGCAGAAGTCCGAGTGCCTGTCGGTGCTGCCGGTGGAGACCGAGTTCGGCCGCAAGACCGAGATCCACCAGTCATCGTGCAACAAGGACTACTCCTGTGTGGAGGGCGACTGCCCCTCCTTCCTGACCATCACGCCGGGCAGGTCCACCGGGAAGCGCGCCGCCGTACCGGCTCCCCCGGCGCTGCCGGCGCCGCCGGCGCGCACCGGGGAGACGATGATCCGGCTGGTGGGCATCGGCGGCACCGGCGTGGTGTCGGTGGCGCAGATCCTCGGCACCGCCGCGATGTTCGACGGCAGGCAGTCGCGCGGGCTCGACCAGACCGGCCTGGCCCAGAAGGGCGGCACGGTCGTCTCCGACATCCTGATCTTCGAGGGCGACGACGACCGGTCCGGGCGGGCGGGTACGTCCGGCGTGGACGCCTACCTCGCGCTCGACCTGATCGGCGCCACCGACCCCAAGCACCTGAGCGGCGCCGGCCGTGACCGGACCGTCGCGGTGGTCTCCACCAGCCTGGTCCCCACCGGCTCCATGGTCCTGGACCCGTCCACGCACGTCACCGACCTCGGCTCGCCGATCGGCGCGCTGGAGTCGCGTACCCGGCGCGAGCTGAACGTCTATCTCGACGCCGAGGACGTGGCCCAGAGGCTGTTCGGCGACCACATGCCGGCCAACACGATCGTGGTCGGCGCGGCCTGGCAGCGCGGGCTCATCCCGCTCAGCCTGGAGTCGATCGAGCGGGCCATCCGCCTGGGCGGAGGCAGGAGCGCGGAGCGGACGATCGCCGCCTTCCACTGGGGCCGGGCCGTCGTCGCCGACCCGGAGTCCGTGGCGCGGGCGACCGGCGCCCCCGTGACGGCCGAGCGGCCGCCGCGCCCCGAGGTCGCCGAGCTCGTCGACTCGGTCGCCGCGACCGGCACCGAGCTGCACCGGATCCTGACGGTCCGGGTGGCCGACCTCGTCGCCTACCAGAACCTGCGCTACGCCGCCCGCTACGCCGACGCGGTACGCGCGGTCCTCTCCCTGGAGCGGGAGACCTCGGCGGAGGAGTGCCCGATCACCGAGGCCTACGCCCGCCACCTGCACCGCCTGATGGCCTACAAGGACGAGTACGAGGTGGCCCGGCTCCACCTCGACCCGGCCGAGAGGTCCCGCGTCGCCGCCGAGTTCGGCCCCGGCGCGAAGATCTCCTACAACCTGCACCCGCCGTTCCTGCGCGCCCTGGGCGTGAACCGCAAGATCCGTCTCGGCACCTGGTTCGACCCGGCCTTCCGCCTGCTGTACGGCATGCGCGGGCTGCGCGGCACCCGGCTGGACCCGTTCGGCATGGCCGGGGTGCGCAGGGCCGAGCGCGAGCTCGTCGCCGAGTACACCCGCGACGTGCACCGCGCCCTCTCGCACCTGCGCCCGGAGACCGGGGAGCGGATCCGCGAGCTGGCCGAGCTGCCGGAGGTGATCCGCGGCTACGAGCACGTCAAGATGCGCAACGTGGCCGCCTACCGGGAGCGGGCGGCGGCCCTGCTCGCCGAGCTATGACCCGACCTGCGAGAGGGGTGGGGTGATGTCCTCCAGCGAGGCCCGCTCGGCCCTCACCCCAAGGAAGATCGTTATGATCCCGGCGAACACCATCATGGCCGCGGCGAACAGGTAACCGTAGAACAGCCGGGTCGGCTCCGGGTGGGCCTGGTCGCCGATCAGCGCGCCGAAGACGGTCGGGCCGAGCGAGCCGAACGTCTGGGCGATCGCGAAGAACACCGCGATCGCCAGGGCCCGGATCTCCAGCGGGAACAGCTCGCTGACGGTCAGGTAGCCGGAGCTGGCCGCCGCGGAGGCGATGAAGAAGATGACCGCCCACAGCAGCGTCTGGGTCGTCGCGGTGAGCATGCCCTCCTTGAACAGCCAGCCGGTCAGGGCCAGCAGGAGCCCGGAGAGGATGTAGGTGGAGGAGATCATCGGCTTGCGGCCGACGGTGTCGAACAGCGGGCCGAGCACGAACGGGCCGAGCAGGTTGCCCAGCGCGAACAAGAACAGGTACTTCGACGCGTCCGACGCGCTGACCCCGTAGAAGTTCGAGAGCACCAGCACGTAGGTGAAGAAGATCGCGTTGTAGAGGAAGGACTGGCTGATCATCAGGGTGGCGCCGAGGACGGACCGCTTGGGGTAGTCCCTGAGGATCACCCGGATCACGTCGCGGTAGCGGACCGGGCCGTGCGGCCGGATCTCGAGGGCCTTGCGCTCGTCCACCGGCGGTATCTTCCTGCCGGACACCAGGACGTGCTCCTCGATCTCCCTGATCGCCTGCTCGGCCTCCCGCTCCCGGCCGTGCATGACCAGCCAGCGCGGGCTCTCCGGCAGGTGCCGCCGCAGACCCCAGATCGCCAGGCCGAGCAGCGGGCCGATGAGCAGGCCGAGCCGCCAGCCCACGTTCACCGGGAGCAGGTCGGGGTTGAGCAGGACGAAGGTGGAGGCCGTGCCGATCATCGCGCCCAGCCAGTAGGTGCCGCTGACCGCCAGGTCGATCCGGCCGCGGTAGCGGGCGGGGATGAGCTCGTCGATGGCCGAGTGGATCGCCGAGTACTCGCCGCCGATGCCCGTCCCGGCGATGAACCGGAACAGCAGCAGCCACCAGTAGTCGAACGAGAGCGCGGTGAGACCGTTGGCGACGAGGTAGACCCCGAGCGTGAAGATGAACAGCTTGCGCCGCCCCAGCCTGTCCGACAGCCGGCCGAACACCAGCGCGCCCGTCACCTGGCCGAGCAGGTAGACCGTCGCGGCGAACCCCACCTCGGTGGAGGTCAGCCCGAGCGTCTCCGGCGCCCGCAGGACGTCGCCGACCGCGCTGGCGATCGTGATCTCCATGCCGTCGAGCACCCACGCCACCCCGAGTGCGGCCACCATCCTGGTGTGGAAACGCGACCAGGGCATGCGGTCGATCCGCGCCGGGATGAGCGTCCGGATGGTCTGCTCCTGTGCCGCCCCCATGACTACTCAGTGTAGTAATATATGACCTAAAGTCATGGTAGGCGGGGCGTCACGGGTAAGGCAGGACATCACACCGGCGAGGACCGGAGGAGACCCTCCCCGCGACCGAGCAGGGTCGGCTCGTCGATGGGGTTCTCGTGGGTGCCCGCCGACGTGCAGGCGTGGGCCCCGGCGACGGCGCCGAGGGAGACGGCGTCGTCCAGGGACCGCCCGGAGAGCAGGCCGTACAGGACGCCGGAGACGAACGCGTCCCCGGCTCCGTTGCTGTCGACCACCGGGCCGGGCAGCGGGGCGGCGGGGAAGTGCCGGAACCCGCCGGCGTCGAGGACGTGGCAGCCCTCGGCGCCCGCCGTGCAGATCACGGTCCTGGCGCGGCCACCGGTCAGGATGTCGCGCATGACGGCCTCGCGGCGGGAGCCGAGCGCGGTGCTCGACAGGAAGACCAGGTCGGAGGAGTAGGCGTAGTCCTTGTGGAAGTCGTTCTCCCCGTCCCAGTCGTGCAGGTCGGTGGAGACGGACCCGCCCTCCAGGTCGGGGTAGACGTGCCGGGAGAAACCGGTGAGCGACACGTGGACGTGCCGGGCCTCGCGCACCGCCTCCAGGTAGAGCTCCCGGGGCAGCCGCTCGCCGGGCGCGTCACGCGGGTCGAACAGCGACAGCCGCCGCCCGTCGGGGCCGACCAGCAGGATGCTGCGCCGGGTGCCCTGGGGGGCGGGCGCCCAGGCGAACTCCACCCCCCGGGCCTCCATGTGGGCCCGGATGAACCGGCCCTGCGGGTCCTCGCCGATCAGGTCGACCAGCTTGACCCGCAGCCCGAGCGCGTGGCAGCCGAGCGCGACACCGCTGCCGGTGTTGCCGATCCGGTCGATCACCGGGGGGACGGCGTAGGTGTCGGCGTAGGGCAGGGGCAGCGCGGGCACGTAGGCGGTGGTGTCCACCCCGGTCCCGCCGATGACGACGACGTCGTGGGCAGTGCTCATCGCCCCATGATCCCATTCACCGCGCACGGCCCGCCTCCACCCGGGGCGGGCGGGCGCGGGG
>NZ_NGFP01000257.1 GCF_002149035.1 Streptosporangium minutum | reverse complement strand
GCTCGGCCCTGCCCGACCCCGGCCCGGCCGACTCCCACGACCCCGGCACCGGAGGTCTCGACCACCTGACCTCCGTCGCCGAGGCCGCGCTCGCCGGCCGCGCCTCCGCCCGGCTGGAGGAGCTGCTCACCGCCGACGGCGAGTGGGTCTCCGCCCGCCGCCTGCTGGCCGATCTCGTCTCGGCCGACCTGCGCCCGGAGTCCCCCTACCGGCTGCGCTGGTCCGACTCCCTCACCGCGGCCCCCGACGCCGAGCCCGCCTGGCTGTCCCACGGCTACCTGGAGAGGACGGGCCATGACGCCTGAGCAGGCACACGCGCGGGCCAGGGCGACCGGCCCGCTCCCGCTCGGCGCCGGTGAGCCCGCCCCCCGGGGCATGGTCCGGCTGGCGCACGGCGACGGGACGGGCCTGGCGCTGCCGGCCTGGCCGGACGGGGCGACCCCGTCGCTCCTGGAGGAATACCAGGTCGCACCGGTGAACGTGGAACGATCCGGGGAGACCCGGCGGGTGCTGGCCGCGGCGCTGAAGTGCTGCTGGAGCGATCTGGGCGCCGATCCGTGGCCGGGCGTCCCCGCGCCGGTGGAGGACGTGCTGTCGGCCTACCGTGCCCTGATCGGCCGCGGCGACGACCTCATGCGCAATTGGGCGGTCGGCGCGCTGCGCCGCCTGCACGACTCGGCCTGGCTGACGGTGGAGGACGGCGTCGTACGGCTCGGCCCCCGCTGCGCCTGCTGGCCCCCCGAGTCCCACGCCCAGCTCAGGGAGTTGATGCGCCGGCTGCCCACCGGCGACGAGGGGTTCACCGGGCTGGAGGTGCTCCCGGCGGCCGAAAGCTCCCCCGCCGAGACGGCCGCCGGCGTCGCGGTTCCCGAGGGCGTGGACGAGGATCTGCTCGGCCCGTTCGACGAGCGGCGCCGGGCCGAGATCGTGGCGGCGTTCATGGCGGTGGAGCACGCCGCCGAGCCGGTCCACGAGGCGCGTCTGCCCGCGCTGCGCGACCCGGTGCTCCGCCGTGCTCTCACGGAGATGCTGCAACGGCGCGGTCGCGTCCTGATCCAGGACCGCGAGACGTGGACCTCGGGCTACGCCCCCGAGGTGACCGCCGTGACGGGCACCACGGTGGGCGAGGCCGAGCGGGCGGTGCTGGTGCTCGTGCTGATCCATTCGGTGGCGATCCCCCGGGCCGACGGCCTGCTGCCCGCCGACAGCTGGCTGTCGCCGTTCCCCGCTCAGGTCGAGGAGCTGCGGCGGCACACCAGGCTCCCCATCGGGGAGCTGGAGGCCGCGCTCCGGACCCTGCGCCACGCGGGTCTGGTGAGCCAGGTCAAGGCGGGCGAGGAGGCGGGGGGATACACCCCGGGCCCGCAGTTCCACCGACTGACCCCGCAGGCCAGACGGGGCCTGCAGGAAGAGCTGATCCTCGCCGCGGGGCCGCACACCCCGCTGGCGGCGGCAGTGAGAGCGAACCGCCGATGAACGGAGAGACGGGGTTGACCGAACAGCCTGGCCAGGCCGCGAAGGGCCCGCGGAAGCGCGGAGCAGCCGCGGCCCGGGCCGCCGAGAGCGCGGAGCGGGCACACTCGAGCCAGGCGGGACCGGCCGATCCGCCGGGCCCTGCGGGGAGGAGCGCACGCGGGAGCGGGCCGGCCCCGGCCCAGGCCGCCGAGGCCGCGCGGCCGGGGCACGGGAGCCAGGCGAGCCTGGTGCCCGTGGAGGTCCGGGCCGGCGCTCCGAGCGAGAACGTGGTCGGGGACCGCGTGCTGATCGCCGTGCAGGCGGTCAACATCTCCCGGCTGTCGACCCATCCGGTGCCGGTCGTGCCGGGCACGCTGATCGTGGTCGCGGGCGCGGGGCCGAAGGACTCCAACGGCGCCGGCAAGTCCTCGTTCATCGCGATGATCACCGCGTTGCTCGGTGACGAGCAGTGGCGTTTCGCCTCCGGCGCCAAGTCGGTCTCGGAGCTGCTGTTCAACGCCGAGCTCGCCGCCGGTGGCGGCGGCAGGTCGTGGGCCAGCGCCGACCACGGCTACATCGTGGGCGTCTTCGCCGGGGCCCACTCCGTGGACGACGCGGTGACGGTATGGCTACGGGTCAACCAGGAGGCGCCGCACCTGGAGATCAGGTGGATCCAGGGGGTGCGCGTGGCGGCGGCCGCCTCGGAGGCGGAGCGGGTGGCGCGGGCCGACGAGGTGTGGGCGACGCTGCCCCGCTCGGCGGGACGCCGCGACGTGGTGGCGCGCGACCTGACCAGGTTCCTCTACGGCGACCGGGTCAGGTGCGTGTCGTTCCTGTCCACCTCGGTGCGGAGCAAGGTCGCCACGAACCTGCTCTCCCAGCCGCTCAACGAGATCTCCCCGGAGCGGGTCTTCGAGGCGATCGCCGCGCTGACCGGGCTGGACGCCGAGCTCGACCAGGAGCGGGAGGCCCGGCGCGACGAGCACGTCAAGCGGGTGCGGGCGGCGCGGGCCGTGGAGCTGCTCAAGGAGTTCGAGGACGAGTCGCGGACGTTGCTGGAGACCTTCGACCGGCGCGACCGGGCCCGGGTACGGCTGGCGGACGCGCTGCGCTGCTGGCGGGGGCGGCTGGCCCGCAGGCTCGCCGACGCGGCGCGGCGGGACGAGTCGCTCGCCGGTGACCTGGAGCGCTCGCGCGCGGCGGGCGAGCGCGCGGCTGAGGCGATCGGCATGGTCAGGGCGGAGATCGCCACGCTCAAGGACGACACGATGGAGCGCGCCCTGGCCGAGGCCCGCAGGGAGCTGTCCGCCCTGCAGTCCCGCACGGCCAAGCTGGATGCCGACCGGGCCGTGGCGGAGAACGCGGTGGACGAGCTGCGCGGCCGGATCCCCGGGCTGGAGGAGCTGCGGCGGCTGGCCGACGGCCGCGACGTGGAGACCGCCGACGCCGAGCTGGTCCAGGCCAGACTCCGGCTCAACGAGGCGCTGAAGGCGCTGGGCGTGGCCGACCGGGAGGTCGAGGGGGCCGGGGCCGCCCTCGACGACGCCGAGGGCGGCCCGGCGGCGGCCCAGCTCAACGCGCTCACCGAGGCCGGCGTCGGGGCGACCGGCCTGCTCGACGCGATCGACGTGGCCGAGCATGCCCGCGACGACGAGACGGCGTCCGGCCCCGCGGGGCGGGAGGCGGCGGCCCTGGGGGCTCGCGGGTGGCCTCAGGAGCACGCGGTGATCGTGGACGCGGCCGATCTGGAGGCCGCGGCGCGGGCTCTGCGGGCACTGCCCGGGTCGGTGCTGGTCAGCGCGGCGGGCGTCACCGTCGTGGGCTCGTTCGAGGCGGTGGCCACCGGCCGGGAGGCTCGCATCAAGGCCGCCGAGCAGCGGCTGCATCGGGCACGGGACACGCAGGAGACGGCCGCCGGAGCCGTACGGGTCGCCGAGGACGGGGTGGCCGAGGCGGGCCGGCGGCTGGAGGGCGCCCGGGCCGCCGTGCAGCTGGCCGACATCGAGCGGCGGCTGGCCGAGCGGCGGGCCACGCTCGCCGAGCTGGCCGGGGCGCTGGCCGAGGTCGGCCCGAAGGTGGGCGAGGCCGAGCGGCGGGCGAGCACGCTGGACTTCCGCGCCCGGACCAGGAACATGGAGGTCGAGCGTCTGGAGGGCCGCCGGGCCCGGCACGAGGCCGACCGGGACCAGGCCAGGGACCAGGCGGCGAAGATCACCGCGGACCGTGACGCGCTGGGGATGGACGCGCTGGCCGGGGAGTGGGGCGGCACGGTCGACGGGGCGCGCGAGTGGCTGGAGGCGCTGAGCGAGCAGGAGCGCCCGCTGACGGCCGAGGAGTGGTGGCGGGCCGCGGAGCGGCTGCTCGACGAGGCGCTGCGCGACACCTTCCCGGGCGAGGACGAGGAGATGCCCGAGGAGCTGCGCTTCCTGGTCAGGCAGCGTGGCGAGCCCGGCGCCGGGCGCACGGCGCGCGAGCAGGCGACGTTCCCCGGCGTCTGCGCGGCCCTGTCGTCCTATCTGCGCGGCCAGGAGGAGTACGAACGGCACCAGCGCCGCCAGATCGAGTCCCAGATCGCCACCCGGCAGTGGGACCTGACCGCCTCGGCCAAGGGCGCCGAGGAGGCCGCCCAGTCCACCGCCGTGCACCGGGCCGCGCTGACCGCGGCGATCAAGGCGCGGCTGACCCGGGTCGCCGAGGAGTTCGAGAAGCTGGACACCTCCTACGGCGGCTACGGCGCGACGCTGGAGTTCCCGGTGCCGCCCGCGCCCGCCGACCCGGAGCAGCGCTGGGCGTGGCGGGTCACGCCCAAGTGGCGCCGGGGCGAGGGACAGGGCTTCGTGCCGTACAACCGGCGGGCCAACACGGCGCTGATGGACGAGAAGGCGGTGAAGCTGGTCTGCGCTGCGGCGATCGCGTCCTCCGGCGGCGGCCACCTGTGCCTGGTCCTGGACGAGCTGGGCCGCAACCTCGGCAAGGAGCACCGCAGGGAGGCCGTGGCGCTGTTCCGGCGGATCGGCGAGACCTACGGGATCACGGTGATCGGCGCGCTCCAGGACGACATGGAGCCCTACGCGGTCGACGCCTGCGGGCAGTACGTCAAGCTGCGCCGTTCCTCCGACGCCATGCCGTACAACGAGCCACCGGTGATCATCGGTCATGACCGCCACGCTGAGCGCGTGCGTGTCCTCGCCTCCGCGGTGAGCCGATAACCTCGGCAGGGATTGGCTCAGGAAAGGTCGGGAGGTTCGGTGTCGGCGTCGCCTCTGGAGCAGACCCCGGCCCAGCACGACCTCTACCGGTCCATGGCGCTGGCCCTGCGGGTGGGCGAGCTGCTGCTCGGCAGCGGGGAGGGCACCGAGACGGTCTCCGGCAGCATGCGCAGGATCACCAACGCCTACGGCGTGCCGCACTGTGAGGCCGACGTCAACCTGTCGGCCATCACGCTGTCGCACGTCCCCTCGGACGGCGGCGCGCCGGTCACCGCCGAGCGCCGGGTCCGCCGTCGCCTGCCCGACTACGACCGGCTGATCGCGGTCCACGACATGGTCAGGGAGGCCTCCGGCGGGTCGTTGCCGCTCGACGACGCCGAGATCCGGCTGAGGGAGATCACCCGGCGCGTGCCGGTCTACCCGAACTGGTTCCTGATCACGGCGCTCGCGCTGATCGCCTCCTCGGCGAGCATCCTGGTCGGCGGCGGCGTGCTCGTCGCGGTGGCCGCGTTCGCCGCCACCGTGCTGGGCGACCGGGCCGGCGCCTGGCTGGCCCGGCGGGGCGTGGCGGAGTTCTTCCAGCTCGCGGTGGCGGCGATGCTCGGCTCGCTGGTCGCGGTGCTGATGATCTGGATCGACGCGCCGGTGCAGGCCTCGGCCGTGGTGGTCGGCGCGGTCGTCGCGCTGCTGCCCGGACGTCCCATGGTGGCCTGCGTGCAGGACGGCATCGCCGGTGAGTACGTCACGGCGACCGGCCGGCTGTTCGAGATCTTCTTCATGCTGACCGCGATCATCTCCGGGATCGGCGTCACGCTCTACGCGGCGGTCCGTCTCGGCGTGCCGCTGAGCGTGGAGAACGTGCCCGCCGCCCCCCTGGTGATCAGACCCGAGCAGCTGCTGGGCGCCGTCGGCCTGACGCTGTCGTTCGCCGTCGCCCTGCTGGTGCCGCCCCGCCACCTGATCCCCGCGGCGATCGGCGGGGGGATCGTCTGGGTGGTCTTCGTGCAGCTCCACATCTGGCAGGTCCCCGTCATCCTGGCGACGGCCGTCTCGGCGGCGGTCGTCGGCCTGTTCGGCAGCGCCTACGCCAGGCGCGCCCGGGTGCCGTCGATGGTGGTCACGATCCCGGCGATCGGCTCGCTGCTGCCCGGCACCGCGCTCTACCGGGGCATGCTCGAAGCCAGCCTCAGCCACGCGGACGAGGGGCTGGCCAGCCTGCTGCAGGCCTTGTCGACCGCTCTCGCCCTGGGTGCCGGGGTCATCCTCGGCGCGGAGGTGCTGCGCGCGGTCACCGGCTCCGACCTGACCAGGCGGGTACGCCGGCCGTCCGGCCGGCGCAGGCCGTTCATCACCCGTCCGGCCGCCCGCCGCACCCGCGGCTTCTGAAGAGTTGAAGGCCGGCCGGACCTTCCGCTATCGCCCGGTGACGTCGAGCTCGGCGTACATCCCCCTGGCGTAGTGATCGGGGAAGTTGCATACCAGCTCGTAACGGCCGGGGCGCAGCGTCAGCGTGATCCAGCCCTTGGAGTCCGGGGCGATGCCTTCCCCCTTGCCCGCGGCGCAGTCATGTGACGCCTCTCCCAGGCTGTCCGCCTCGTCGACGCGCTGGTCGGAGCCCGGCTCCCGCTGTCCGACGGTCTGCCCTGACGGAAGTGGCAGCACCAGGACCTCATGAGCGAGGGCCCCCGTGTTGGCCACCCGCAGCGACACGGTCCCCGCCGGGACTGTGGCGGGGGTGACGGACAGGCGCATCCTCGTGTCCTGCGGTCCGGGGCCGCCGCTCATCATCCTCGATCCGGTGTCGGCCAGAGTCACATCCACCACGTGACCCGGCAGTGACGGTACGGTGCACTCCGGCCGGTGCTGTGCCTCCGTCGCCGTCGTCACGCCCATCGCCGCCGGTTCACCGACGACGACCGCGGCCAGCATGACCGCGGTCACCATCCCGGCAAACCGTGCATCGTGCGTCCGCATCGGCCCCACCCCCGCAACTACGCGAGCCGTGCCCCTGCCCACCCGTCTCCCGCGGACGAGTCCGCGCTCGATCGGCGAGTCCTATCCTTCAGCGTACGACCAGTCCGATGACCGTGACCAGCTGAGGCGGGTCCCCGTGGTCCTGGAGAGATTTCCAACGGATCTGCCTGACCTGCGGTGACAGGGCCAGGATCAGGGCGTGGGGATGTACGTGACAGCAGTCCCCTGTCCGATGGAACAGCCCTCCGGGTGCGGGGCGCCCAGACGCTCCGGTGGTGACGGCGCAGGAAACAACGGACATGCGGGTCAGCGGTCCGCCTTCCAAGCCGTGCCCGAAGGCCCTTATGGGGACTCCGAGATGCACGGGATCTTTTCTTGACCTCTCGTGCCGGTGGCCGTCACCGATCGCGCGTCCGCAGGCCGTCCGCCACCAGGTCGAGGAGGCGGTCGGCCTCGTTCCCGCCGTGCTCGCCCGCCCAGGCGATCGCGTTGACCAGCTTGATGAGGTCGGCGCCGGTGAGGTCCGGGCGGATGGCGCCCGCGCTCTGGGCGTGGGCGAGCAGCCGGTCTCCGCTGTTCTGCAGCGTCTCGCACGAGCCGTACAGTTCGGAGCCCGGATCATCGATGCTGCTCATCAGCGCCGCGGCCAGGCCCCGGTAGGTGGTGGCGTGCGCCATCAGATGGCGCAGCCATTCCAGGAGGGCCTCCTCGGGAGACGGAGACTCCAGCAGCTCGCGGGCCTGAGCGTCGAGCGTGACGACGCCGTCGTGGAGCACCGCCTCGATCAGTGCGCGCCGGGTGGGGAAATGCCGGTAGAGGGTGCCGATGCCCACTTCCGCCGAGCGGGCGATGTCCTCCAGCGACGCCTCGGTGCCGTTCCCGGCGAAGGCGTCCCTGGCCGCGGTGAGCAGCCGTTCGTAGTTGCGGCGCGCGTCGGCGCGCATGGGGCGCTGGGTGGTCGTCACCACGGCTCCTTGCTGATCGGAGACCCCTCCGTACACATAGCGGAGTAAACCTCCGAAAGGCTATCGCGCGGACGCCGCGCCGCGCCGCCGGGCCGCCGCCGACCGGCGACAACGGCTGGGACCAGGTCCGCGGCTCGATCGACACGTACGGGATCACGCACACCGCTCCGGGAGGGCTGAGGCCTCCCGGAGCGAGCCCTGCCGGATGAACGGGGGCTGCCGGGCCTGTTTTCCGCAGGTGCGACATCCTCACAGGTCAGATGCCATGCAGGATCCGACTCTGCACCTAGTCGTCCCAGGTCGGTGGGGTTTACGTGCGGAAGCGGGGTCAGGTGACCGTGGACAGGGTGGAGCCGTGGCGTTCCTTGCGGACGCGCAGTTGCGCGGGGACGCGGGTGCGCAGCTCGGCGACGTGGCTGACGATGCCGACGGCCCGGCCGCCGTCGCGCAGGCCGTCGAGGATGTCGAGCACCCCGTCGAGGGTGTCCTCGTCCAGGGTGCCGAACCCCTCGTCGACGAAGAGCGTGCCGAGCTCCACTCCCCCCGCCTCGGCGGTGACCACGTCGGCCAGGCCGAGGGCGAGTGCCAGCGAGGTGACGAAGCTCTCGCCGCCGGACAGGGTGGCCGGATCGCGGTCCACCCCGGTCCAGCCGTCCAGGATCCGCAGGCCGAGCCCTCCGCCCGATCTGCTCCGGTCGCCCGCCGAACGGCTGAGATTGTGTTCGAGGAGGTAGCGCCCGCCCGACATGTGGTCGAGCCGCTCGTTGGCCGACTCGACCACCTGGCGCAGGCGCTCGCCGAGCACGTAGGACGACAGCCTCATGTTCCACTGGTTGTCGGTGGAGTTTCCCCCCGTCAGGGCCGCAAGCCGGTCGGCGAGGCGGTGCCGTTCCTCGGCGGGCAGCCAGCGTTCCCGGCACTCGGCCAGCTCGGCGCGGAGGGCGGTCAGCCGGGCCCGGCGGGTCTCGGCCTGGTGCCGGGCGGAGAGCAGGCCGGCGTGGGCGGCGTCGGCGGTGTCCCGCGCGCTCTGCAGAGCGTCGAGGTCGGGCTCGTCCTCGGCCGCGGCGGCGATCAGCTCCGGATCGGCCAGCACCGCGGCGACCGCGGCGCGCTCCTTGTCGAGCTCCCGGAGCCGTTCGGCCTTCTCCTCCTGCTCGGCGGGAGGGCGGGCCGCCGCGCGGGCGTCGTCGGGCCCGAGGAATCCCGCCTCGGCGACGGCGGCCTCGGCCCGGTCCCGGGCCGCCGCCAGCTCGGTGGCGGTGATCCGCTCCTCCCGGGTGGCCTCGACCGCCTCCTTGAGCAGCTCGGCCTCGTCCGCGAGCCGCTCCAGCCTGGCGGCCAGGGTCGCGTCCTCGCCCCGGGCCTCGTCGATGCGCGCGGTCAGCCGCTCGGCCTCGGCGGTGAGCCTGTCCACGTCCGTACGGCAGGCGGCCAGCGTGACCGCGAGCTCGCGCGAACGCTCCTCCAGCTCTCCCTGCTCGGCCGCGATCCGGCCGGCCTCGGCCACCAGCGCCGGCTCGGCTCCGGCCGACTCGCGCAGCCGGGCCAGGGCGAGCTCGGCCTCCCGCAGCTCGCGCGCCGCGAACTCCAGGGAGAGATCGGTCCTCTCGCTCGCCTCGCGGTGACCGGCCGCCAGATCGGCGGTGCGGACGGCCGCGGTGAGGGCGGCGGCGAAAAGGGCCGCCTCCCCGGTGAGGCGGTCGCGGCGGGCCTGGACGGTGGGGTCGGCGCCACGGGCCTCGTCCAGGCGCCCGGCCAGCCGGTCGCGCTCGGCCAGCCATCCGGCCTGGCGGGTACGGCCCTCGGCCAGCAGCCGGGCCGTCTCCGCGGCCCGTGCCCGCACGCCTTCCAGCTCGGCCGCGACGCGGTCCGCCTCCGCGCTGAGCGCCGCCTCGGTGCCGGCGGCGGCGGTCAGGGCCGCCAGCTCCCGCCCTGCCTCGGCGAGGGCCTCCTCCGCGTGGTCGGCGCCCAGCTCGCCGGCGACGGCGAGCGCCTCCTCCAGCCGCGAGGCCAGGGCCGCGACGGCGCTCTCGGCGGTCCGGCGCCGGTCCGTGGCGATGTCGTAGGCGCTCTGGGCGGCGCGCTCGTCCTCGGCGGTGGGCGCCGCGTCGGCGGAGGCGGCCGGGGCCGGGTGGTCGGGTGAGCCGCAGACCGCGCAGGGCTCGCCCGGGGTGAGCTTGAGGGCGAGCTCGGCGGCCATGCCGTCGATCCTGGCCTGACGGAGGTCCAGGTGGCGGTCGCGGAGACGCTGGGCGTGGTCGGTGGCCTCGGCCTGGGCCGCGCGCGCGGACTCCAGCTCGACGCGGAGGGCGTCGCGCCGCCGGGCGGCGTCGAGGCCGGCGGCGGCGGCGTCCGCGCCCGCCTGGGCTGCGGGGATCCTGGCCGCCTGCGCCCTGACCGCCGCCAGCCGCGCCGAGGCGTCCGCCAGCGCGGCGGGCAGTGTCTCCTGGGCCTCGCGGAGCGCGGACTCCTGTCGGGCCGCCTCGCGCAGCTCGACGTCGAGCGCGGCGAGCAGCCCGGCCAGCTCGGCGAGCCGGGCCTCGTCGGCGCGCAGCCCCTCCAGCCCGRCGCTCTCCTCCCTGCGCTCGCGTTCCCGGGAGGCCAGCAGCTCGCGGACCTCGGCGTCTTCCAGGACGGCGGGCACGCCGCCGTCCGCGAAGGCGGGCAGGGCGCTGAGCCTGGCCGCCAGGTCGTGGCGGGCGGCGGCCAGCGCGGCGGCGAGGCCGTCGCGGTGCTCGGCGGCCCGCAGGCGGACGGCCGCGTCCTCCCCGGCGGACTCGGCGGCCGGGATGCGGGCGGCGTCCAGGCGGGCGGCCGTGAGGCGGGCGTCCACGTCGCGGCGGAGCCCGGGAAGGACCGCCAAGCGGGCGTCGGTCGCGGCCTGCGCGGCGGTCAGCTCGGTGATCTCACGGCCGGACTCCTCCCGGTCCTGGAGGATCTTCGCCAGGCGTGACTCCTCGGCGCGCAGCTCGCCCAGCCGGGTGATCTCGCGGTGCCGGTCGCGCTCCAGCGCGGCCAGATGGTCCGGAGTGGTGTCGCGGCCGTCACGGAGGAGGGGAAGGGCACGGGCGACGGCGTCGGCGGCCAGCCGGTGGGCCTTGGCCGCCGCCTCGGCCCGCTGCTCGGCGGCCTGGATCAGAGGCAGCACCCGGTCGGCCCGGGCCGCCTCCGCCAGGATGGTCTCCAGATCCGCCCGCTCCTCGGCGCTCTCCTCAAGCACCCGGCTCCGCGTCAGCGCCTCGGCGTGACGGCGGCGCCGCTCGGCCAGCGCGGCGCCGTGCTCCAGCCTCGCGCGTGCCTGCCGTACCGCCTCCTCGCCCTCGCCGTGGCCCCGGCTCATCCGGGCGACCGCCTCGGCGGCCAGCTCCTCCAGCGTCCGGGCCCACTCCAGCGGATCGTCCTCCGCGGAGACCGCCACCGCGGAGGGCCCGGCGTCGTCGGAGGGGAGCTCGGACAGCCCTGCCGCTCCGGCCTCCGCGGCTCCGGCCAGGGACGCGAGGAGGTCGGGACCCGCGGCCTCCTCCAGGCGCTTGACCGCGAAGTCCACCTCCTTGCGGAGGGCCTGCTGCTCGCGGTGGGCCTCGGTCCGCTTGTCGGCGAGCCAGGACTCGGCGGCGGCGTAGATCCTGACGGAGAAGAGGCGTTCGAGGACCTTGCGGCGGTCCTCGCCGTCGGCGCGCAGGAACTTCGCGAAATCCCCCTGGGGCAACATCGCGACCTGGAAGAACTGCTCGGCGTTCATGCCCAGCAGGGTGCCGATGAGCTCTCCGGCCTCGTCGACCCGCGTGGTCAGCCCGGTCCACTCCCCCGAAGGCGTGAGCTCCTGCAGCAGGGCCTTCTCGTTCTCCCTCGTGGTGCCGGTCCCCCTGAGCTTGGGGCGCTGCCAGGCCGGCGATCGGGTGATCTTCAGCCGCCGGCCCCTGATCGTGACCTCCAGCGCCACGCTGGGCCCCCGGCCCGGGGGCGCGTGGTCGCAGCGCAGGCTCTTGGCACTGTCGCGCTTGCCCGGCACCCTGCCGTACAGGGCGTAGCAGAGCGCGTCCAGCACGGTGGTCTTGCCCGCGCCAGTGGGGCCGTGGATGAGGAACAGCCCGGCCTCGGCGAGGGCGTCGAAGTCGACCTCCTCCTCACCGGGGAAGGAGCCGAACGCGCTGATCCACAGACGGTGCGGGCGCATCTACGCCATCGCCTCCTTGGTACGGCAGGCCTCGACGGCCTCCTGGATCAACCGGGTCTCCTCGGCGTCGGCGGGCTCGCCGCGCACCTCCCGGACGAAGTCGAGGGCGACCTCGATCTCGGGACGCCCGGCCAGCTTCGGCCGCGCCGCGGTCTCCCGGACGCCGCCCTCGGGTTCGAAGGAGAGGGTGAGGGTGTGCTCGAAACGGGACCTGAGCCGCTCCATGGCGCTCCTGGGCCGGATCGGGTCGGTGAGCGTCACCTGCAGCCAGTGGTCCTCGTAGGGGGCGTGCTCGGCGGAGGTCAGCAGGTCGTCGAGACGGCCGCGGAGCCGGTGGACCGACCGGGGCACCGGCGCCTCGACGAACTCTGCGGCCACCTGCCCGCCGGGAGCGAGGTCCACCAGCCAGGAGCCCTTCAACTGGCCGGCCTCGGAGAAGGAGTAGGCGATCGGGGATCCGGAGTAGCGGACGGTCTCGCTCATCCTCTGGCGTCCGTGGAGATGGCCCAGCGCCACGTAGTCGACGCCGTCGAAGGCCGAGACCGGGACGTGGGCGACCCCGCCGACGCTGATGTCGCGCTCGCTGTCGCTGGCCTGCCCCCCGGTCACGAACGCGTGGGCGAGGACGACCGACCGGGGGCCCCGGCGGCCGAGGTCGGCGCGGATCAGGGACATGGCGTGGCCGATCGCGGCGGTGTGGGTGCGCTCGGGCAGCTCCCAGGGCCCGCGCACCAGCTCGGGCTCAAGATAGGGGATGCCGTAGAAGGCCACGTCGTCGATCATCACGGGCTCGCCCACCCGCGCCGCGTCGGTGCGCAGGTGGACGCCCGCGGCGTCGATCAGGTCGGCGCCGAAGCCGAGGCGGCGCGCCGAGTCGTGGTTGCCGCTGATCAGCACGGTCCGGACCCGTTCGGCGACCAGCCGCCGCAGGACCTGGTTGCACAGGTCCACCGCGTCGACCGAGGGCAGCGCCCGGTCGTAGACGTCGCCGGAGACGACGACCACGTCGACCCGTTCCGCCCTGACCGTCTCGATCAGGTGGTCGACGAAGACCCCCTGGGCGGCCAGGAGGCTCTCACGATGGAACGAACGGCCCAGATGCCAGTCCGATGTGTGCAGCACGCGCATGTCGCTTGAAGCTAACAGGCCTCAGCCGCAAATGCGTCCACTCTGACCACACCGCTCCCGTCATCTGTCATGCGATCGCGAGGGTGAGTAGGCTTGTTGATCAGAGGGAACGATACCGGCATACGGTCCTCACGGAGGCGGGCGACGATCGGGGAGCGGATCGGCATGCAGGTTGGCCGGGGCGTTTTGAGCGTGGCCGCGGGCTTGATCCTGGTGGCTCTCGCGACAGTGGGCTACGCCCTGCCGCCGCCGTTCGATCCGCCGCCGCTGAGCGTCGATCCGGTCTTCCAGACCCTGCC
>NZ_NGFP01000256.1 GCF_002149035.1 Streptosporangium minutum | reverse complement strand
GTCCCCGCAGTCCCCGGCGCGAGAGGAGCCGGCGCCCTCCGGGGCCCGCCGTACCGGATGGCTCGTCGGGGCGGGGCTGGCGGTGGTGGCGGCGGGCGTGGCGGCAGCGGTGCTCGTGACGGCCCCGGGCGCCTCCGAGACGCCCACGTCCTCTCCCACCGCCTCCGACCCGGGCGCGGGGCGGTTCGCCGCCGCTCCCGAACCGTGCACCCTGCTGACCCGGGCGCAGAGCCGGGCCGTGGTGCCCGGAGCGACGCCGACGGACATGAAGGCCGAGCGGGACCAGGAGGCATACTGCAGTTGGGACGGCCCGTCCGACGTGCGCCGGCTGCGCGTCTCCGTCGCCCACCATGCGGCCGTGCCGGGGGGAACCGCCCCTGAGGCGGCCCACGAGTTCTTCGCCGCCGAACGCACCAAGATCGCCGCCGATGAGGGGACCGGTCCCCTCGGAGCGACCGGCCCCCTCAGAGACGTGGACCGGGTCGGGGCGGAGGCGTTCTCCTACGACATCGTCGCGTTGGATCAGGCCCACGCCATCGTCCGCTTCCGGGTGAGCAACCTGCTGATCGAGGTCAACGCGTCGGAGAAGGCCGCACGCGCCGACGCGGAGCTGCGCAAGCACGCCCTCCGCACCGCGCGCCTGGTCGCCGAGGAGCTGAACGGCCGTGACTGAGGGCACCGCCCCGCCGGGCATGAGCGATCCGAACCTGCTGGCCGGGCGCTACCGGCTGCTGGAGCGCCGCGACCGCGCGGGCACCGCCTGGCGGGCCCGCGACGAGCTGCTCAACCGCGACGTCACGATCACCGAGGTACGGCTCCCGCCTCCAGGACCGCACCATGACTGGCTGCTCGGCCAGATCCGTGTGGCGGCCGACCTCCGGCACCCCGGCATCGCCACCCTTCACGACGTGATCTCCGCATCCGACCGGATGTGGCTGGTCCTGGAGTCGGTCGAGGGCCGTTCGCTGATCCAGGCCGTCCGCTCCGACGGGCCGCTCCCCTCCGAGCGCGCGGCCGAGATCGGCCTGCGGGTGCTGGACACGCTGACCGTTGCCCACGAGCGGGGCTTCCACCTCGCGGCCACGCCCGAGACGGTGCTGCTCACCCCTGACGGCCGGATCGTGCTGACCGGCGTGGCGGACCCCGTACCCGCCGGTGACCTACGCGACCTGGGCATTACCCTGTTCACGGCCATCGAGGGCCGGGCGCCGGACACCGGATCCCGGACCGTCCCCCGCATGGCGGACGGGACCCCGCTGGCCGCCCCCGCCGCCGGTCCGACCACCGGTTCGGGGCCGTTGGCCCCGCTCGTGGAAGGCCTGCTGTCGGCCGACCCCGCCCGCCGGCCCGACGCCACCTCGGTCCGCCTTTCCCTTGAGCGGTCCCTTGAGCGGATCGCCTCCCGCTCCGCCGCCTCCCGCTCCCGGCGCGGACTCCTCGTCATCGTCGCGGCCGCCACGGCCGTCGCCGCAGGCGCCTTCTGGCTCTGGCCCCGGCCTGCCGACCTCGCCCCCTCCGGCCTGGAGCCGGTTCCACCGGCGGAGCCCACGTCGTTCACCGCCATCCCGCGGCCCTGCGGTCTCCTGTCGAAGGACCAGCTGGCAAAGCTCTATCTCGCCGACCGCGCCTTCCTCGAAAGCGCCACCGAGTGCGGTTGGGGGACAGCCGACAGCAGCCAGCCTGCGAACCTCCGCTATCTGATCTCTTACAAGATCAAAATCTTTCCTCCCCGGTCCGACGGGACCGAGAGGAAGAAGGCCCACAACGCCTTCGTAGCCAATCTCGAGGCGGCCGAACGGAACGCCGGGACAGACGCCGACGGCGCTGTCCGAACCCCACCCGCCCCTATCCGGGGAATCGGCCAGGAGGCTTACACCGGAACGCTCGACACGAGCAGCGAACACGCGGTGGGGATCGTCTTCAGAATGAGCAACCTACTGGTCACGATCGAATACCAGCGCGGCGCGGGCCGGAACAGCTCGGGCCAGACGGAGAAGGACGCGGCCGACGCGGCGAAGTGGATCGCAGAAGCGCTGGCCCGCAAGGGTTGAACGACCGCCCCCTCGCCGGGGACCGGCGTGCCGCGACCCCATGGGTCCAGCCGCCCGGCCGAGACCGGTCCGGTCCGGTCCTCAAGCCGTCTCATGACGTGGTGGCCGTATCCGGCTGCCGGCCGTCGATGCGGGACCCGCGGGAGGTCTCCCACATCCGGACGTACACGACGAGGGAGACCAGCACGCACCCGGCGACGTACCAGAAGAACAGGGATTCGTTGCCGGCCTGCTTGAACCAGAGGGCCACGTACTCCGCGGTGCCGCCGAAGAGCGCCACCGTGACCGCGTACGGCAGGCCGACCCCGAGCGCCCGGATGTGGGTCGGGAACATCTCCGCCTTCACCACCGCGTTGATCGAGGTGTATCCGGTCACGAAGAACAGGGCCGACAGCATCAGGAAGAACGCCTCCACCGGGCTGCCGGCGCCGGACAGCAGCCTGAGGATCGGCACGGTGAGCAGCGTCCCGCCGACGCCGAAGAACATCAGCAGCGGGCGGCGGCCGATCCGGTCGGACAGCCCTCCGGCGATCGGCTGCAGGCAGATGAAGACGAGCAGGGCCAGGAAGTTGATCCAGGAGACCGTCTCCTTCTCCATGCCCGCCGTGTTCACCATGAACTTCTGCATGTACGTGGTGTAGGTGTAGAAGGCGACGGTCCCGCCGAGGGTCAGCCCCACGACGGTGAAGACCTCCTTCGGATACCCCGTCAAAGTGCGGAGCGCGCCCTGCCCGGGCACCGGACCGGCGGCCCGGGACTGGCTGGTGAAACTCTCCGACTCCTCCATGCCGCGACGCAGCCACATGACCGCCAGCGCCCCGAGCGCGCCGATGCCGAAGGCGATGCGCCAGCCCCAGTCCTGCATCTGGCCGGCGGTGAGCACCTGCTGCAGGATGATCTGCACGGTGAGCGCGACCAGCTGCCCCGCGACGAGCGTGACGTACTGGAAGCTCGAGTAGAAGCCGCGTCTCCCCGGGGTGGCGACCTCGGAGAGGTAGGTGGCGGAGGTGGAGTACTCCCCTCCGACCGAGAGGCCCTGCAGCAGCCGGGCCGCCACGAGGAGCACCGGGGCCATGACGCCGATGGAGGAGTGGCCGGGAGTCACCGTGATGATCAGGGATCCGGCCGCCATCATGAGGACCGACAGCGTCAGGCCGTTGCGGCGGCCGTAGCGGTCGGCGTACCTGCCGAGCAGCCATCCGCCCAGCGGCCGCATGAGGAAGCCGACCGCGAATACGGCGGCGGTGTTCAGCAGCTGTGCCGTCGAGTCCCCCTTGGGGAAGAAGACGGGCGCGAAGTAGATCGCGAAGGCGGCGTAGGTGTACCAGTCGTACCACTCGATGAGATTGCCGACCGATCCCCTGAGGATGTCGGCGACGACCCGCCGCTCGCCCCGCGGACGCTCCGGCGGCCCTTCCCCACCGAGGTGAGGACCTGTTCCGGTGCTGCTCACAACCCGTCTCCTCCGTTGTGGTCGGGGGGTCTTCGTGACCTGCTGTCACCGGCGTCATGACCGGGCACACCTAGCCGTCCAGGACGAAGCGCACCTCCCGGCGGCGCAGGGGCCGGGCGCAGGCCGTGCAGAGCAGGACCGGGTCGAGGGCGGCGCCGCAGGGGCGGTGGGTGATGGCCAGGGCGGAGCCTTCGGGGGCGGGGAGCTCGTGCTGGGCCCAGTCGACCAGGAAGGCGAAGACCTCGAAGAAGGCCAGGCCCTTGTCGGTGAGGCGGTAGGAGCCGTCGGGGCGCGGGTCGAACACTCCGAGCTCGACGAAGCGGCGCAGGCGGTCGGTGAGGACCGAGGGGGCGATGCCGAGGCCCGCCTGGAAGTCGACGAAACGGCGGGTGCCCAGGAAGGCGCCGGCCAGGATGCTGGTGCTCCAGCGATCGCCGAGGATCTCCATCGAGTCCGGGCAGTAGCCGATCAGGTCGGGGGCGGCGTCGGGGCGGACCGTGCGCCGGTGCCGGCGGGGCGGGCCGATCCGGGAGAAGGTGGCCAGCGGGCCGGGCTCGGTGTGGGTGTCGCGGGCGCTCATCGGTTCCCGGCACGCGCCGCACCCGAGGTACGGCTCCGCCGCGTGGCCGCACAGGTGGTGCAGGAGCGGCGGGAGCCGTCCCCGGTCCGCCCAGTCCCGCTCCCATGAGTGGATGGCCACCAGCAGCGTCCACAGGCGCAGTCCCCGCTCCGTCAGCCGGTATTCGTAGCGCGTCCGCCCGTCGCGGTAGGCGGCCAGTTCGAAGATCCCGTGGTCGACCAGCTCCTTGAGCCTGGCCGCGAGCACCGACTCGGAGATCCCCAGCGCGTCCCGCCACCCGGCGAAGGTCCGGATCCGCAGCAGGAAGGCCCGCTGCAGGATGAGCAGGACCCACCGGTCCCCCAGGATCGCCAGCGCCTGCCCGATCGCACTGAGCTCAGCCCGCGCCGTTCTCCGCTCGGTGCCGCTCACGATCCGTCCTCCGGTGCCGCCTCGAATCCGCTGATGAAGTGCCAAGCTAACCAACTCGATCTTGCCGTGGATAGTTTGACCCCCTCCTTGACGGGACGATCAGGACCATATGACCGTTGACGAGCTGACTTCTTTTATCGTAGCTTCCGGGGTATGGCGGAACCTGTGGCGGTCATCGACGAGTCGGGCGAGCCGAATCCGTACCTGATGGGCGTCTACGCCCCGGTCCAGGACGAGATCACGGCGGAGAACCTCAAGGTCATCGGGGAGATCCCGAAGGATCTCAACGGCGTCTACCTGCGCAACGGGCCGAACGCCCGGTTCCCGGCCAGGGGGCGCTACCACTGGTTCGACGGGGACGGCATGGTGCACGCCGTGCACTTCGAGAACGGCAGGGCCCGCTACCGCAACCGCTACGTCAGGACCAGGGCGTTCGAGGCGGAGTCGGCCGCCGGAAGGTCACTCTGGACCGGCGTCATGGAGAATCCCAAGGACAATCCGTTCGGCAACACCCGCGGGCTCAACCTCAAGGACTCCGCCAACACCGATGTGATCTTCCACCGGGGCAAGGTCCTCACCACCTGGTACCTGTGCGGCGCGCCGTACGGCATGGACCCCCTCAGCCTGGAGACGCTGGGTGTCGAGACCTTCCTCGACACCCTGACCGGCGACTTCATGGCGCACCCCAAGCTGGACGAGCGGACCGGGGAGCTGTTCTGGTTCGACTACGGGCCCCGCCGGCCCTATCTGCGCTACGGGGTGGTCGGCGCCGGCGGCCGGGTGGAGCACTGCGTGGAGCTGGACCTGCCGGGGGCACGGCTGCCGCACGACATGGCGATCACCGCCGGCCACGCGATCCTCATGGA
Organism: Streptosporangium minutum; assembly: GCF_002149035.1. Classification (GTDB taxonomy): domain Bacteria; phylum Actinomycetota; class Actinomycetes; order Streptosporangiales; family Streptosporangiaceae; genus Streptosporangium; species Streptosporangium minutum. Next base: position 7,920 of record NZ_NGFP01000256.1, on the reverse strand, counting down.
CCTGCCGCTCTACCAGGACATGGACGCCGCCCGGCAGGGCCGCTACAAGCTGACCTTCAACCGGGAGCTGCCCTCCCGTTTCGGGATCATCCCGCGCCGCGGCCAGGCGCACGAGATCCGCTGGTTCGAGGCGAAACCCTGCTACATCTACCACGTCGTCAACGCGTGGGAGGAGGGCGACGAGATCGTCATGGACGTGTGCCGGGTGTCGCGGCCCGCGCCCGCCGGGAGCGGGAGCCCGCTGGCCCGGATGATCTCCTACCTCAAGCTCGACGCCCGGATGCACCGCTACCGGTTCGACCTGCGCACCGGCCGGACGCGCGAGGAGTCCGTCGACCCGGACCACAACACCGAGTTCCCGTCGATCGACGCCCGCCTGACCGGCCGGAGGTCGCGCTACGCCTACAACGTCTCGGTCAAGGACGCCGCCACCAACCTCTTCGACGGCCTGGTCCGCTACGACAACGTGACCGGCGCCAAGGAGGCCTACTCCTACGGCGAGCACCGCTACGGCAGCGAGGCGCCGTTCGCCCCGCGTGACGGCGCCACCGCCGAGGACGACGGCTACCTGGTCAGCTTCGTCACCGACGAACGCGAGGGCACCTCCGAGGTGCAGGTCCTGCACGCCGCGGACCTGACCGCCGGACCGGTCGCCCGGATCGTCCTTCCCCGGCGCGTGCCGCTCGGCTTCCACGCCACCTGGGTCCGCGCGGACCAGCTGAAGGGCGGGGCCGGATGAGACCGCCGCACGCGACCCGCCCCGCCGCGCCGCGCCGGAGCCCGCGGAGCACGCCACAGGCGCGTGCGAGCCGGCGGGGGCCGCTCCGGTGACGGCCTACCTCTACGACGCGGTCCGGACCCCGCGAGGCAAGGCCAGGCCGGGTGGCGGGCTGGCCGGCGTGACACCGCTGGCCATGCTGGAGAAGCTGCTGCACGGCCTGCGCGAGCGGACCGGCGTCGAGCGGGCCGACGACATGGTCGTCGGCTGCGCCTCGCAGAACGGCGACCAGGGCGGCAACCTGGCCCGGACCGCCGCGCTGACCGCCGGGTTCGACACCCCGGGCATGACCGTCAACCGCTACTGCACCTCTGGCGTCGACGCGATCCGCACCGCCTTCGCGCTGGTGGAGTCGGGCCAGGGCGACGCCGTGATCGCCGGCGGGGTCGAGTCGGTCTCCCGGGTGCCGATGTTCTCCGACGGCGGGCCGTTGTGGGCGGATCCGGCGGTCGTGGACAAGGTCGGGTCGATCCACATGGGCATCGCGGCCGACGTGGTCGCGACGGCCGAGGGCTTCGGGCGCGAGGAGCTCGACGCCTACGGCCTGCGCACCCAGACCCTGGCGGCGCGGGCCTGGGCGGCCGGGCGCTACGAGCGCTCGCTGCTGCCGGTGAACGACCTCCGGCACGACGAGCACGTACGGCCGGGGCTGACCCTGGAGGCGTTCACCGCGATGGCCCCCGCCTTCGCCGGGCAGGACGACCAGGACGCCATCGTCCGCAGGCACCGGCCCGACCTCGGTGAGATCCGCCACCTGCACACCCGGGGGACCTCCCCCAGCCTGTGCGACGCGGCGGGCCTGGTCCTGGTCGGCTCGGAGCGGGCCGCCACGGCCCTGAGGACGCCGCCCCGGGCCAGGATCGTCGCCACCGCGACCGCCGCCACCGACCCCGTCACCATGCTCACGGCGGGCCAGCTCGCGGTCGAGCGGGTCGTCGCCGGGGCCGGGCTGACCCCCGACGACGTCGAGGTCTACGAGTTCGCCGAGGCCTTCGCGGCCCTGTGCCTGAAGTTCCAGCGGGATCTGGGGGTCGGCGACGACCGCTTCAACGTCAACGGCGGCACCATCGCCATGGGTCACGCCTTCGGCGCCACCGGCGCCCTCCTCGTCGCCGCCTGTCTCGACGAGCTCGACCGCCGCCGGGCCCGCTACGGCGTCGCCGCCGTCAGCGGCGCCGCGGGCAGCGGTTCGGCGATCCTCCTGGAGCGTGTCGGATGAGGCCCGCGGCGGGTCCCGTGAAGCTGGGCGTCTCGCTCGGCCTGTGGCAGGACCGGCCCGCCGGCGAGGCCCTGCTGACGGCGAGGGCGGCCGACGAGCTGGGGTACGGCGAGCTGTGGGTGGGCGAGATGGCCACCTACGACGCGTTCGCGCTGGCCACCGCCGTCGGGCTGGCCACGGGGCGGATCGGGCTCACCGTCGGGCCGCTGGCGGTCGCCGTACGGGATCCCATGATGATCGCCATGGGGGTGGCCTCGGTGTCCGACCTCGTCGGGAGGCCGGTCAATGTGGCGGTCGGGACGTCGAGCCCGCTGGTCGTGGAGGACTGGCACGGCCGCTCCCGGGCGCGGGCGGCGACGGCGCTGCGGGAGGCGGTGCGGGCGCTCAGGCCGCTGCTGGACGGTGACAGATCGGATTTCGCGGGCGAATGCCTGAGCAGCCGCGGCTACCGCCTCCGGCTCCCGGCCCCGCGCTCCGAGCTGAGCGTGGCGGCCTTCGGCGCCTGCGCCGTGCGGACCGCCGCGACGGCCGACCGGATGGTGCTCAACCTGGTCACCCCGGCCTCCGCCGCCCGCCTGGTCGCCGCCCTCCGTACCGCGTCCGAGGGGCCCCCGCCGAGAGTGGCGGCCTGGGTGACGGCCGCCGTCGACCCCGACCGCGAGGCGGTCGACCGGATGCGGCGGGGCGTCGTCGGCTACCTGGCCGCGCCGGGATACGGCGAGATGTTCGCCGAGGCCGGGTTCGGGGACGTGGTGGAGCTCGCCAGGACCCGGCCGCACCCCCGGGAACTGCTGGCCGCCATCCCCGACGGCCTGCTGGAGTCGGTCGCCCTCCTCGGCGACGCGGGGGCGGTGCGCGAGCGTCTCGACGCCTACGCCGAGGCGGGCGTGGACGAGGTGGCCCTGGTACCCGCCGCGACGGACGCCGACCCCGGCGGTGTCGCGACGCTCAGGGCGCTGGCCGGGTAATCACGATATATCTCGGACGGAACGCGGCGACGCGCCCACGCGTTGGACGGACGACACAGAATGAACAGAGGCGGGGCGTCGGCTCCGCGTTCGGAGGATGTTGAGGATGTCGCCCGTCCAGAAATACGCGATCGGCGCCGGGGTAGCTGTGGTCCTGGCGTGGCTGCTCCTGCCCGGTTGGCTGACCCTGCTGGTCGTCCTGGGCGTCGTCGCCGCCCCGGTCGTCGGATACCTGATGCTCGATCCGTCCCAGCGCGAGCGGCTCAAGCGCGCCCGCAGGCGCGGCCTGGGCCGCTGACGCGGTGCCGGAAGGCTCGCTTCCCGCCGGGGAGCGGGCCCCGGTCCGCCGGCCGTGAGCCGCCGGCGGGCGGCCGTGAGCCGGTGGACGCCGGGGCGGCCCGGCAGCGGGGCCGCCGCGAGCCGGCGGGTCAGGCGGGCGTCGGGGCCGCCGCGAGCTCGGCCTCCACGCGCCGGGTGACCTTGCGCTCGAACACGAACGACAGCAGCGGCACGGTGCCCGCCAGCATCACGCCCACGATGTACGGCCACGACCAGCGGGCCTTCATGCCCAGGTTCATCGTGGCCACCAGGTACAGCATGTAGAGGAAGCCGTGGATCGGAGAGACGATCTTCGACGGGCCCTCGATGTCGAACCCGTACCTGAGCACGATGCACGTGACCAGGACGAGCAGCATCACGCCGACGACGTACGCCAGGATGCGGAAGGGCTTGAGGGCGGAGTCCACGGTCATCTACCTCGGTCTTGGGGTTCGGACACTGAAACGATATGCGGCCTCAGGCCGCGGCCGGTTCGGGGCCGGGCTCCTGCTCCCGCTCCGCCGTACGGCCGCGCAGGATGTCGCGCACGAAGTGCCACCACATGAAGACCGCGAACAGGCCGAAGATCCACCACTGGGCGGCGTAGGCGAGGTTGCGCCAGGTGATGGCGCCGGACACGGTCGGAGGGGGCACGCTCACCGGCTTGGCCGCGACGGCCGGGGCCGGTGACTGCGCACCGGCCACCACGAACCCGTCGCGCAGTTTCGCGCCCCGCCACAGGTTGACCAGTTCGGCCGACGACACGGTCAGCACCTGGCCCTGCGGCAGTTGCCGGATACGGCGCTGCACGCTGTCGGTGGCCTCCGAGGGCTGCAGCCGTCCGGTGACGGTCACCTTGCCCGCCGGTACGGCGACGGCCGGATCGCCGGCCCGGGGCACCCAGCCGCGCACGACGGGGATCGAGGTGCCGTCGCCGAGGTCGAGCGGGGTGAGCAGCCACAGGCCGCCGTCCCGTTCGGCCACCAGGAGCTGCTTGGACCCGTCGAAGGTCCCCTCCGCCGTCACCTGGCGGCTGACCGCGTCACTCGTCAGGTGCCTGCCGGGCTGGGTGAGGGTGCCGACCGCCACCGGGGCGGGGTCCCGGGTCGCCTGGGGCTTGCCGGAGTCCTCGAAGACGCCGAGCTGCCAGCGGCCGAGCAGTCCGCACACGACAAGCGCTCCGATCGCGAGCAGGTGGAGCACCAGCACGCGAGGAGAGAACAGGATCCGGAGCATGACACCACGCTATCCGCCCCGGTCGGCGGTCCTGTCCCCAGTACCGCGCCGCAGGGGTGTCGCAGGTCCCACGCGTCACCGGCGCTCCGCGAAAGTGGCACAAATCGGTGTCGCGGGGCATCCCGTATCGCTAAAGTCGACCCCATGTCTGATCCTCAGATTGACCCGGCCGGCAACACCCAGCAGTTCCGCGCCTTCGCTCAGCGGAAGGAGCCCGAGGCCGCCCCCCAGAAGCGGTCGCCGGCCGTGCCGATCGCCGTGGTGGTCGCGGTGCTGGTCGTCGCCGCCATAGCCGCCTATCTGATCCTCTAGGGATCGGACGACCGACAGCGCCGACGGCATCGCCCTCGGCGCTTTTCGCGTTCCTCGAGAGAGTTTCCACGCCACCCGGGGAACGATACATACCGACCAGTCGGTGTGAAGCGACTCACCGGCCCCGAGTATGGACGGCGCGGGGATCCGCCAATTACATTGGACAAGTCGTCCAATAGTGCGGAGCACCCTCGTCGCCGGGGCCGCGCCGTACGCCAGGAGGCTCCAGACCCATGCGCCGCCAGGAGAGCCAGCAGGGAGACCGTATGAGCACGCGTCCCGGGATAACGATCATCGGCTCCGGCTTCGCCGGGCTGGGCATGGCGATCAAGCTGAAGGAAGCCGGCTACCACGACTTCGTGATCCTGGAGAAGGCGGCCGACATCGGCGGCACCTGGCGGGACAACACCTACCCGGGCTGCGCCTGCGACGTCCCCTCGCACATGTACTCCTTCTCCTTCGAGCTCAACCCCGGCTGGTCGCGCATGTTCTCCCCGCAGACCGAGATCTGGGACTACATGCGGGCATGCGTCGCCAAGTACGGCCTGGCACCGCACTTCCGGTTCGGCAAGGAAGTCGTCGGGCTGGAGTACGACGACGACGCCGGCCACTGGCGGGTGAGCACCGGCGACGGCGAGGCGTTCACCACCAACGCGGTGGTCTCGGGGATCGGCGCGCTGCACGTGCCGTCACTCCCGGAGATCCCGGGCCGCGAGAGCTTCCGGGGCCCCTCCTTCCACTCTGCCGAGTGGGACCACTCGGTGGACCTGACCGGCAAGCGGGTCGCGGTGATCGGCACCGGCGCCTCGGCCGTCCAGTTCGTGCCGCGGATCGCCCGGCAGGTCTCCCGGCTCCACCTGTTCCAGCGGACGCCCCCGTGGATCCAGTCCAAGCCCGACTTCCCCATCTCGCCCCGGATGAAGAAGGCCCTCGCCCTGCCCGGCGCCGCGCGGGCGCTGCGCAACTCGATCTACTGGGCCCTGGAGACCCGCGCGCTCGGCTTCACCATCGACCCGCGCCTGATGAAGCCGCACCAGACGATGGCCCTGCGCCACCTGGCCAGGCAGGTCCCCGACCCGGAACTGCGCGCCAAGCTGACCCCCGACTACACGATCGGCTGCAAGCGCATCCTCATCTCCAACGACTACTATCCCGCCCTGGGCAGGGACAACGTCGAAGTGATCACCGACGGGACGGCCGAGATCCGGGAGAACTCGATCATCGACTCCACCGGCCGGGAGATCGAGGTGGACGTGATCGTCTACGGCACCGGGTTCAAGGTCACCGACGCGCTGAACGAGCAGCGGATCGTCGGCAGGAACGGGCGGAAGATCCAGGAGGCCTGGCAGGACGGCATCGAGGCCTACTACGGGATCACCACCGCCGGGTTCCCGAACCTGTTCTTCCTGCTCGGCCCCAACACCGGCCTGGGCCACAACTCGGTCGTCTTCATGATCGAGTCCCAGGTCCGCTACGTGATCGACTGCCTGCGCCTGCTGTCGAGGACCGGGGCCAGAGCCCTGGACGTCCGGCCCGAGGTACAGCGCGAGTTCAACGACCGCCTCCAGAGCCGCCTGCACGACCTGGTCTGGAACGAGGGCGGCTGCAGGAGCTGGTATCTGGACGAGCACGGCGTCAACCGGACGGTCTGGCCGGGCTTCACCTTCGAGTACTGGGCGCGCACCCGGAGGATGCGGCCCGAGGCCTACGAGCTCATCCGTTGATCCACGGCGCCCCTCCGGGCACGGCCGAGCAGGCGGAGCCGGGCCCTCGCCGTCACGGCGGGTTCTGAATTTTACGGGAAACGTGGATTACCCATCGCCGAAGCAGATCAGGGCATGGGTATGGACGTAGGCCCGCTGCTGCTGGCCGTCGTGGTCGCGACGGCGCTGGCCTTCGCCTTCAGCAACGGGTTCCATGACACCGCCAACGCGATGGCGACGTCCATCGTGACCGGAGCGCTGCGGCCGCACATGGCCGTCGCGCTGGCGGCCGTCCTGAACTTCGTCGGAGCCTTCCTGTCACTGAAGGTGGTGGCCACGATCGCCGAGAGGATCGTCGACGGTGACGCGATCACGCTGACGGTCGTCTTCGCCGGCCTGCTGGGCGGCCTGGTGTGGAACCTGGTGACCTGGTACTTCGGCCTTCCGTCAAGCTCGTCCCACGCCCTCATCGGCGGCGTGGTGGGGGCGACCCTCGTCTCGGCGGGCGCCTCCGCGGTCCATGGCCAGAAGATCGTGTCGGACGTCCTCGTCCCGGCGGTCTTCTCGCCGCTGGCGGCCGTTCCCGTAGCGGCCACCGGCACCTACCTCGTCTACAGGATCACCAGGAACGTGCCCGGCCACCTGCGCGACCGGGGGTTCCGGATCGGGCAGATCGGCTCGGCCTCACTGGTGTCGCTGGCCCACGGCAGCAACGACGCCCAGAACACCATGGGCGTCATCACGCTGGCGCTGATCGCCGGCGGCGCGGCCGGCGACGGCGCCACCGTGCCGACGTGGGTGATCGTGAGCAGCGCGGCCACGATGGCCCTGGGGACCTATGTCGGCGGATGGCGGATCATCCGGACCGTCGGCAAGGGGCTGACGGACATCGCGAGCCCGCAGGGGTTCGCCGCCGAGACGTCCTCGGCCACGATGATCCTCGCCGCGTCGAACGTCGGCTTCCCGCTGGCGACCACCCACGTGTGCTGCGGCTCGATCCTGGGCTCGGGACTGGGAAGGCGCAGGATCCGGTGGGGCCTGGTGTCCCGGATGGCGGCGGTGTGGCTGATCACCCTGCCGGCGTCCGCCCTGGTGGGGGCGGCCGCGTGGAAGGGCGCCCAGGCCATCGGGGGGTTCCCCGGCGTCGCCGTGATGTTCGTGGCGGCGATGGCCTTCGCCCTGGAGATCTACGTGGCCGCGGACATGAGGCCGGTCAACGCCTCCAACGTCAACGCCGAGTGGACGGAGCACGGGATGCCCCCGGCCTTCGCCCAGGAGCCCGCGCCGGTGGACGGGGCGGCACAGACCGGGGAGTCGGCGCAGGGGAAGGAGCCGACGGCGTAAGCGGCCCACCGCCCGGGGGGCTCCCCGCCCCGTCCACCGGCG
>NZ_NGFP01000255.1 GCF_002149035.1 Streptosporangium minutum | reverse complement strand
AGCGCTCGACCGGGATCGGGCCGTCCACGGCGGCCTGGTTGCGACCGCTCAGCCATCCGGCCCCGGAGTTGATCAGCAGACGCAGGTGCTCGACATCACGGCTGCCGTCCTCGGCCTCCTGCGCCCAGGGAAACCCCATGGTCTCCGCCGGGTTGGCGGCGCTGATCCCGGCGTAGAGGCCCCACCGGCCCACCGGCGCCGCGTGCACCTGATCCCGCTCAGCGGCGAACGCCAGCACCGCCACGTCCTGGGTCGGGCTCCGCCAGGCGATCCGGCAGGGCCGCCGGCGGGTGTCGCTCAGCAGCCGGACATGGACGGCGGCGGCGGAGTCGACGGCGTGGCGGGCGGTCAGCACCAAGCTCGGTGCGATCAGATACCCGCTGGCCAACGCCAACGGCCGCCCGTCGCGGCGGGTCAGGACGTCGACGACCAGATCTTCACGCATGGGACCTCTGCTCGGGGTCGTACCGGGCTGGGCGGGTCACCGGGTCGGGCGCGGCGGCGGCTGCGTCACCTCGTCGTTGATCACCGGCGGCTGCCGGGTCTCGGTGGAGAACGGGGCCAGGGAGAACATGATGCGGTGGGTGTCGGTGCGGGCCCTCTTGCCCGACGCCCCGGCCTCGACCACGCCGAGGGTGAGCTTGYCCTCGCCGCCCTTCTCCCGGGCGATCTGCACCAGGAACTCCACCTCCACCGTGCCGACGGTGAAGCGCAGCTCCTCGCCGAGCACCTCGGCGCGGACACGGGCCTTGGCGACCTCGGCGCGCACCAGGTCCATCGCCTCGGCCAGCGACAGCGGTTCCTCACCCATGACCAGCTCCTGACCTACGGGACGGTTGCCCACCATAAGACGCCACCCCAGTTGCAATCCGGTATACGCGTCGATTGACCGGCGATTGTCCTCAAACGGCCACAGACCGTCCCTCCACTCGGGCCGTCGTCACCGGCCGGAGGTTCCCGCTCCGATCGGTGACGACGGCCGCGGGGTAGCTCCGCGTGATGGCGGTGACGGTGTGCGGCTCCCGGCGGCAGTCGTCTCCACGGACTCGGAACGTGGCGGGCGGCACGCTCCGGAGCCGGATGTGATCGTGTCCGGCCAGGGTGGGGGCATGCTTTGACGCCTGCCCGGAAGCCGGCCGGGCGGCCTCCCGAGCCGATCTCCCCGCGACACTCCCCCGACGTCGCGGGTTCCCGGCAGGGATCGCTTCCATCCGGCTCATCGACGGATTGGCTGCCGTACATCCCAAGCACGGAAATCGGGGGCAGCCGTCCCTTCCTCATCAAGATCGAAGCAGGTATGTTTGACCGGTCATCGAAAAAAAGTTTCACCAATGGAGGAACATTGGGCAAGAAGCTTCAGATGCTGGCACTACCGATCGCGGCCATCGCGCTGGCCACCCTGACGAGCGTTCCCGCCCAGGCGGCCGACGGCTACAACCGATGCCATGACGACCACTACTGCCTGTTCTCCGGCCTCGACGGCACCGGCGACATCATCGAGATCCAGAGCGATACGCCGGATCTCGCCGCTCTCGGCATGGCCGGCAGGGCCAAGTCGGACTGGAATCGCACGGATTCCTTCATCCACCTTTACTCCGAAGCCGGCTACGGCGGCTGCTCGGCCCTGACCACCCCCGGCGGGAAGGGCAACTTCTTCACCGCCTACCGCGACTTCTTCAGTTCCGTCCGCATCGGCGGTCCGAACGGTCCGTCCTGCCTCACTCTCACGGGTTCACGGGCCGACTCACACGGCTGACGCGGCCCCGCACGGCCCTTCGGGCGCGCGGCCCGTTACCGGCTCACTGCGGTCATGTCCCTTCGGCGCTCGCTCCGCTCGGTTCCGGCGGAGCGAGCGCCGTCGTTTCCCACCGGCGTTCCGACTGTCGTGGACGCCGGATGCCGCAGGCGTGGGGCCGGTCTTCGGATCAGCTCCCGGGCGGCTCTCGGTCGGCGTTCCGCTCCAGCCACGCGACGATGTGCTCGGCGTAGCTTCCGACACGCGTCAGGGGCTTGCCGCCGAGTTCGAGGACCGCGACGAGCCGGCTGATCCGCACAGCCGCGACACCGGGGAGCAGGACGACGTCGTGGATCCCGCCCCGGGCGAGCCGTGCCGCGTCGCGGGAGGCGCCCGGCATGAGTGCGTCGGCCATCTTCAGCAGCTCGGCAGGTGCCCGGTCGCCCATACGTCGGTGGTGAGGCACGGGGCCCGCCGCCGTCACCTCACACATCAGGAGCGCCCGTTTCGAGCAGGCGCCCCTCGGACAGCCGCAGCCAGCGGTCCACTCCGATCTCGGCGAGGAACCGCTCGTCGTGGCTGACCACCATGAAGGCGCCTTCGTATGACTGCAGGGCGCCTTCCAGCTGGGTGACGCTGACCAGGTCGAGGTTGTTGGTCGGTTCGTCCAGCAGCAGCAGCTGGGGCGCCGGTTCGGCGCACAGGACGCAGGCCAGGGTGGCGCGCAGCCGCTCGCCGCCGGACAGCACCCCGACCGGGAGGTGCATGCGGGAGCCCCGGAACAGGAAGCGGGCGAGCAGATTCATCCGCTGCGCCTCCGGCATCCCGGGCGCGAACGCGGCCAGGTTCTCCGCCACGGTGCGGTCGAGGTCCAGCAGGTCCAGCCGTTGGGACAGGTAGGCGACCCGGCCGTCGGCCCGCTTGGTCCCGCCGCCCTCCGGCTCCAGCTCGCCGTTGACGACGCGCAGCAGGGTGGACTTGCCGGCGCCGTTGGGACCGGTCAGGGCGATCCGCTCGGGCCCCCGGATCGTCAGATCCGCCCCCTCCCCTGCGAAGAGGGCCCGCTCACCGTAGCGGACCTGCATCCGTTCGCCGAGGAAGACGGTGCGTCCGGCCGGGACGCGGGTCCCGGGCAGCTCCAGCGCGATCTTCTGCTCGTCGCGCAGGGCACGGCCCGCCTCGTCGAGCCGGGCCCTGGCCTCGCTGACCCGCGCGGCGTGCGTCTCGTTCGCCCTCCCCGCCGACTCCTGGGCGCGCCGCTTCATCGTCCCAGCGAAGATCTTCGGCAGGCCGGCGCTCTTGAGGTTGCGGGCGGCGTTGCCGGCCCGGCGAGCGGCCCGCTCGCGGGCCTGCTGCATCTCCCGCTTCTCCCGCCTGACCTCCTGCTCGGCGTTGCGGATGTTTTTCTCGGCGACCTCCCGCCCGGCGCGTACGGCCTCCTCGTACTCGGTGAAGTTCCCGCCGTAGGACCGGATCTCGCCTTGGTCGAGCTCGGCGATGCGGTCCATGCGGTCGAGCAGTGCCCGGTCGTGGCTGACCAGCAGCAGGCAGCCGTTCCAGTCCCCGAGCACGTCGTAGAGCCTGTGGCGCGCGTCGAGGTCGAGGTTGTTGGTCGGTTCGTCGAGCAGCAGGACGTCGGGCCGCTTCAGCAGCTGTGCCGCCAGGCCGAGGGAGACGACCTGGCCGCCGCTGAGGGTGTGCAGGCGCCGGGTGAGGGAGACGTCCCCGAGGCCGAGCCGGTCCAGCTGGGCACGGGTGCGCTCCTCGATGTCCCAGTCGTTGCCGATCGTGGTGAAGTGCTCCTCGCTCGCGTCTCCGGACTCGATGGCGTTCAGCGCCCTGATCACCGGAGCGATCTCCAGGACCTCGGCTACGGTCAGGTCGCCGACGAGGGGCAGGGTCTGGGGTAGGTAGCCCAGCACCCCCTCCACCGTGACCGAGCCCGCGGCCGGGCGAAGTGCACCGGCGATCAGCCTGAGCAGCGTGCTCTTACCGGCGCCGTTGGGCGCCACCAGGCCGGTGCGTCCCGCGGGGATGGTGAATGAGAGGTCCTCGAACACCGGGGTGTCGTCGGGCCAGGAAAAAGACAGGTTCGAAACCACGATCAGGGCGTCGGACATCGGATCGCTTCCGCGTTCGGCCGGCACGGCAGAGCCCGCCCGGCAAAATGGTCAGGACACGAAGACATCGCCAACCGGCGGACACGCAATAGGCGCGTCACCGATGGCCATGAGATCCGGGATCACCCGGAGATGTCTTCTTCGCCTGCCATGTCATGCTCCGTTCCGCCATTACCGACCAGCCACAGTACCAGCTGAGAACCCCACTCCCGTTGACGTGTGATCTCCGGAGCGAGCCGGCCCGTCGGACCGTCATGCCGGGCTGCGCCCGGATCAGGTAGCGCGGAAGAAGAACGAGCGCCGCTTCTCCGCCGGGCCGAAGGCCGTCCCGGCGTCGACAGCGGGCCGCTCCGGGCGGACCTCGGCGGCCCCGGCCGTGACCGGGTGGTGCGGCTCGCCGGCTCGCCTCCGCCGATGCGCGAGAATGATCCCTGTGACCGTCGTCTACGTACTCAATGGCCCGAACCTGAACCTGCTCGGCACCCGCAGGCCCGAGGTGTACGGCACCACGACACTGTCGATCCTCGAAGAACTGTGCCGTGAGGAGGCCACCCGGCTCGGCCTGGACCTGGTCTTCCGCCAGTCCAACCACGAAGGCCTGCTGATCGACTGGATCCACGAGGCCGGAGCGCGCGTCAAGGCCGGTGAGAGCATCGGCGCGGTCTTCAATCCCGGCGCCTACACCCACACCTCGATCGCCCTGCACGACGCCGTCGAGGGCACCGAGCTCCCGGTCGTCGAGGTGCACATCTCCAACGTGCACCGCCGGGAGGCCTTCCGGCACCACTCCTACATCTCCCCCGTCGCTCGCGGCACCATCGTCGGCCTCGGCGTGGACGGCTACCGCCTGGCCATCGACGCCCTCCACGGGATGTCCTCGCGGTAGGAGGCGGAGCCGGCGGCTCCGCGAGGCGTTCCTTCATGCATTTCGTGAACTGTGTAAACTCAATCGGATGACACTCGACGCCCAGGGCTTCCTGGAGCGGTTCGCCATGATCATGTCCGAGTCCGGCTATCCCCGGATGGCGGCCAGGGTCTTCGCCGCGCTGCTCGTCTCCGACGACGGCAGGCTCACCGCCGCCGAACTCGCCGAGCGGCTCCAGGTGGGGCCGCCGGCGATCTCCGGCGCGGTGAAATACCTGATGCACGTGGGAATGGTGGCACGCGAGCGCGATCCGGGGGAACGGCGTGACCGTTACCGCGTCGACCAGGTGGCGTGGTTCACCGCGGCCACGTCCAGCGACGAGGTCTTCCGCCGTTTCGAGGAGGGCGCCCGGGAAGGGCTTGAGGTGTTCGACCGGGACACGCCCGTGGGAGCCCGCCTGGAGGAGATCCGGCGTTTCTTCGCCTTTCTGCGCCGAGAGGTCCCCGAGCTGATGAACAGGTGGCGGGAGCTGGAGGCACGCGAGGTCACGGCGGCGCAGACCGGCAGGCCCGGCGGCGTCCGGGGCCGTGGCGACCACGGTCATTAGGGGCGACGGCGCCGGAGCCCTCTGACCGGCGAACGCTCCCGCACCGGCCGAGCCGCCCCCGGCCGGGGCCGACGGCTCGCCCACCGCACGCGCCCAGCTGTCCTCGCGGGCCGTACGGACGACCCGGATGACCGAAACCTGCAAGACGCCGGGGCCGCGGGCGTGAGGGAATGGACCCATGAGCTCTCCTGACAGGCGCGACGACACGACCGGGCAGACAGACCTGCTGGAGCTGGCCAACGTGGGCCCGGCGGTGGCCCGGCATCTGGCGCGGGTGGGAATCACCCGCACGGGCCAGCTCGCCGGCCTGGACCCGGTGGAGTTGTACGACCGGTTGTGCGCCCTGGACGGGCGCCGATACGACCCCTGCCTGCTGGACACGTTCATGTCCGCCGTCGAGCAGGCCGACGGCGGACCGGCGCGCCCGTGGTGGGACTACACCGCCGGACGCAAGCGCCTGCTCTCCGAACGGGTGCGCTGAGGGCCGCCGGCTCCGCCCGGCCGGTGAAAAACCATTTCCGGCCGCCCTGGCCGTCCGGATAGATTCGGCCGTCTCGCCGTACCGCCCCCTGGAGTACCAATGATCGTTGTCTCCGCCGCTTCCGGTGCGCTCGGCCGCCTGGTCGTCGACCGGCTCCTGACCCGGGTGCCCGCCGGTGAGGTCGTCGCCGCCGTGCGCGATCCCGGCGCCGCCGCCGACCTGGCGGCCCGCGGCGTCCAGGTCCGCCGTGGCGACTACGACGATCCGGCGAGCCTGCGCGAGGCGTTCGGCGGAGCCGACCGGTTGCTGCTGATCTCATCCCCGGAGCTGGACCCGGCCCGCCGCCTCGCCCAGCACCTGGCCGCCCTCGACGCGGCCGGGGTCGCCGGCGTCGGCGCCCTCGCCTACACCAGCTTCCTGGGCGCCGAGAGCGACGGCACGGGTGTCACCGAGGCGCACCACGCCACCGAGAAGGCGATCCTCGCCGGCGGCCTGCCGTACACGATGCTCCGTCACCCCTACTACAGCGAGGCGTTCCTCAACCCCGGTCTCCGGGCCGCCGTCGCCTCCGGCGAGCTGACCGACGCCACCGGCGGGCGCGGCCTCAACACCGCGTCACGGGCCGACCTCGCCGAGGCCGCCGCCAACGTGCTGACCGGCGACGGGCACCTGGGCCGCGGCTACGACTTCACCGGTCCGCTGTGGACCTACCCGCAGCTCGCCCGGACCCTCACCGAGGTCTCCGGCGTCCCGGTCGCCCACCGTGAGGGGCCCGACGACGCGAGCGGCGCCCTCCGCTGGCTCAACGGCCAGGTGCGCGCCGGCGCGCTGGAGACCCAGACCGGCGACCTCCAGGAGGTTCTCGGCCGTCCCGCCACGACCCTGCGGCAGGCCGTCACCACCGCGCTGCGCCCGGCCGGCCCCGGCGGGGCCTGACCCCCGCGCGGGTACGGCGGCCCGCCGGCCGGACCGCGCCCTCAGCGACGCGCCTGCCAGTCGGCCCTGGTCAGGGCGTACTCGACCTCTCCGTGCTCGGAACCGTCGATGACGTCCGGCCAGTCCTGGTGGAAGGTGCGCACCAGCGTCAGGCCGGACTTCTCCATCACGCGCCGGGAGCCGAGGTTGACCGCCATCGTCCCGGCGAACACGCGGTCCACGCCGAGCTCGGTGAAGCCCTTGTGGATCAGCGCACGCGACCCCTCGGTGGCGTAGCCCTTCCCCCAGGCGGCCCGGCGCAGGCGGTAACCGAGCTCGACCTCGCCCTCACGCGGCTCGTCGCGGCGCGGCCGGAAGTGGAACCAGCCCAGGAACCGTCCGGTGGACCTCTCCACGGCCGCCCAGAAGCCGAACCCCTCGGAGCGCTCGTAGTAGCCGAGGAAAGCAGGCAGGACCCTGTCCCGGATCTCCTCGCGGGGAGTCGGCCTGCCGCCGTTGAGGAAGCGCATGACCTCGGGGTCGCCGTCGAGCTCGACCAGATCGTCCTCGTCGGCCCCGGTGAAGCGGCGCAGCGTCAGGCGGTCGGTCTCCAGGAAGATCTGCATCGTCCGATTATCGGTTCATCCGGCTGTCGCTTCATCTGGTTTAACCGCCTTCAAGATCCCCGGAGGGGAAGGAGGCCACAGGCCTGCATGTCCGATCCGTTCAAGACGGGCGGGCCGCCGGACCGTAACGTGGCGGGTATGGCACCTTCTTTCAATCTGATCGGTCTCGTCGTAAGCGATATGGGCAAGTCTCTGGCCTTCTACCGCCGTCTCGGGTTGGACATCCCGCTGAGCGCCGATTCCGAGCCGCATGTCGAGACGGACCTCCCCGGCGGGCTGCGGCTCGCGTGGGACACCGTCGACACCGTCCGCTCCTTCGATCCGGAATGGTCCCCCTCCCACGGCAGCGCCCGGATCAGCCTGGCCTTCGCCTGCGACGATCCGCAGGAGGTGGACCGGGTCTACGCCGACCTCGTCCAGGCCGGTTACGAGGGGCACAAGCAGCCTTGGGACGCGTTCTGGGGGCAGCGCTACGCGCTGGTGCGGGACCCGGACGGCAACAGCGTCGACCTGTTCGCGCCGCTGCCGCAGGCACCGCCCGCCTCCTGAGCCGAGCCGGCCGAGCGCGTCCGCCGCCCCGGGCCGTTCGCCGGGTCGTCGGCGCCGGTCGTCCCCGCCGCCATCGCCGACGGCGGGGCCGACCGGCGCCGCGGCCCAGCCGGCGACATGGCGGAAGCCCACCCGCCGGCAGAGCCGGCCTCGGTCCCTCGCGGGAGCGGGACCGGCCAGGCCCGGAGCGAGATCATCCTCCTCCCCCGAAGGGGACAGACCACGTCGACCGGAATCGCGGCCGTCGGCGGGCGATCAGTCCCGATGTTGACCGGAATCGCGGCCGTCGGCGGACGATCAGTCCCGGTCCGCGCCGTACAGCACGCCGAGGTCGGCGACCGTGGCGGCCATCTGGGCGCGCAGCTCGGCGGGCTCCAGGACCTCGACGTCGGCGCCCAGGCGCAGCAGCAGCCAGTGGGCGTGCCTGACCGACTCGATCGGCAGGCGCACGACGACCCAGCCGCGATCGTCGGGCGGGCCCGCCTCGGCCAGCGCGGCGTCGGCGACATCGGCGCCGACGGTGTAGCGGAACATGCCCTCGATGCCGGGCGCCACCCGCACCAGGGCCTCGGCGGTGTACATCCGGGCCCGGAAGTCGTCCGCGTAGCGCTCCCAGTAGGCGGCCAGCTCGAAGTCTCGGGGCCGTTCGAAACGGCCCTCGACGATCTCGGCGGCGAGGATCCGCGACACGCGGTAGGTGCGGGGCTCTCCTCCGCCGACGGCCGCCACCATGTACCACGACCCGCCCTTGAGGACGAGGCCGTAGGGATGGGCCAGGCGCTCGACGTCGCGCGGGCCCCATCGGCGGTAGGTCATGCGCAGCGGGCGCTGGTCCCACACCGCCTCGGAGACCTCCCCCAGGAAAGGCGCCTCGTCGGCGCCTCTGTACCACCCCGGGACGTCCAGGTGGAAGCGCTCACGCATCCGGGAGGCGTGGAAGCGCGGCTCGGGAGGCAGCGCGGCGAGCAGTTTCAGCTCGGCGTTGGCGGCCACCTCCCCCAGCCCGAGCTCGGCGGCGGGGCCGGGCAGCCCGGCCAGGAACAGCGAGGAGGCCTCCTCGGCGGTCAGCCCGTTGAGGCGGGTGCGGTAGCCGTCCAGCAGACGGTATCCTCCGGCCGGGCCGCGATCGGCGTAGACCGGCACCCCCGCCGACGACAGGGCCTCCACGTCCCGGTAGACCGTCCGGACCGATACCTCCAGCTCCTCCGACAGCTCGGTGGCCGTCATGTGCCCCCGGGTCTGCAGGAGCAGCAGGAGTGACAGCAGACGACTCGCACGCATGCCGCCCATTGTTCCGCACGATTGCCAAAGTCACACACGGCATGTTCAAATGAACGCATGGAAGGTGCTGATCGGATTCGGGCGATCATGTCCGCGCTGCGCGTCAGCGACACGGTCTCGGTGGCGGAGCTGGCCGTCGAGCACGCGGTGTCGGAGATGACCATCCGCCGCGACCTCGACGAGCTCGCCCAGCAGGGCGTGGTGAGGCGGGTGCGCGGCGGCGCGGTGAGCCTGCTGCTGCGCGGGGAGGAGCCGCCGTTCGGGGTCCGCGAACGCGAGGCGGTGGAGGCCAAACGGCGCATCGCCGCCGAGGTCGCCTCGCTGCTCTCCGACGGCGAGGCCGTGCTGCTGGACGGCGGGACCACCAACCTGGAGATCGCCAGGGCGATCCGCGACCGCCGCCTGACGGTCCTGCCGCTCTCCCTGCAGGCCGCACACGAGCTCAGCACGGCCCCGCGCGTCCGCCTGGTGCTCCCCGGCGGCGAGGTCCGCCCCGGAGAGCTCAACCTCGTCGGCCCCCTGACCGAGAGCGCCATCCGCTCCCTGCGCTTCGACACCGCGGTCATCGGCTGCTGCGGCCTGTCCGCCGAGCACGGCCTGACCGCCCACGACCTGTCCGACGTCGCCGTCAAGCAGGCGGCGATCTCCTCTGCCCGGCGCGTCGTCGCGGCCACCGACTCCGGCAAGTTCAGCCGCACCGCCTTCGGCGCCGTCTGCCCCCTGGACCGCCTCGACATGGTGGTCACCGACACCGCGCTCCCCCCGGCCGAGCACGACGCCCTCGTCGCCGCGGGCGTCATCGTCCGCACCGTCTGACTGGAGCTCCCCCCTCATGCACGTCACCACCGCCGACCGCGGCACGCTCGTCCGCGGCAGAGTGGCGGTCTGCCTGCTCTTCCTGCTCGCCGGCATGGCCATCGGCACCTGGACGGCACGGATCCCCTCCATCAAACAGGAGCTCGAGCTGAGCGACGGCCAGCTCAGCCTCGGCCTGCTCGGCATCGCCGCCGGGGCGATCGCGGGCATGCAGGTGGTGGGCCGCCTCGTCGACCGCTACGGCAGCGTCAGGGTGATGCTGCCGATGGCCTTCGCGCAGAGCGTCGTGCTGATCCTCCCGGCCTACATGCCGAACCTGGCAGCCCTGGCACTGGCGCTGTTCGCCTTCGGCGCGGTGCACGGCACGCTCGACGTGGCGATGAACGCCAACGCCGTCGAGGTGGAGCGGGCCATGGACCGGCCGCTCATGTCGTCCTTCCACGCGGTGTTCAGCATCGGCGGGTTCGTCGGCGCGGCCGTCGGGGGGCTGCTCGCGCACGCCGCGTTCACCCCCGCGGCCACCTTCGCCGCCCTGGCCGCGGCCATCGCCGTCCTGGCTCTATGGGCTTCCCGCTGGGCGTTCACTCCCCCGGCGGCACCCGCCCGGGGAGCCGACGCCGACGTCACGGGCGGCGCCGGTACGGCGGGCTGGGACCGCGGCCTGCTCCTCCTGGGCGTGCTGGGGATCTGCTGCATGATCGGGGAGGGGGCGGCGGCGGACTGGAGCTCGGTCTACCTGCGCGACGCCCTCGGCAGTTCGGCCGGGTTCGCCGCGGCGGCCTACGCCGCGTTCTCCGTCATGATGACCGCCGGCCGCCTGGTGGGCGACCGGCTGGCCGCCCGGCTGGGCCCGGTGACGCTGGTGCGTAGCTGCGGCCTGCTGGCCGCCTCGGGACTCGGCGCCGCCCTGCTGGCCGACCATCCGGTGGCCGCGGTCGTCGGCTTCGGCTGTTTCGGCGCCGGCCTGTCGTGCATCGTCCCGCAGGTCTTCTCCGCCGCCGGACGGCGCGACCCGGCCCGCGCCGGGCAGGCTCTGGCCCGGGTGGCGAGCCTGTCCTACGTGGGCTTCCTCAGCGGTCCGGTGCTGATCGGCAGCGTGGCCGAGCTGGTGGGGCTGCCGCGCGCCCTGATCATCCCCGTGATACTGGCGGCCTTCGTGGCACTGGCGGCGGCCGCGCTCCGACCCCACCCCTTTACAAAGTAGATCAATATCTCGGAGCAGGGCCGGCTCTCCAGGGCTCGCCGCCGCCACCGGTGACGTCATCCACTGGCTCGACTCCGACGTGATCCTGGACCGCCGACCCGTCGAGACGCACATGCGCCGGCACCACGTGGCGTCAGGCGGCGAACTGCTCGTAGCCCAGCTTGGCCACCATCGCGATCACCACGCACAGCAGGACCGCGCGCACGAACCCCGCCCCCCGGCGCAGGGCCATCCGGGCGCCGAGCTGGGCTCCGGCGATGTTGCAGACGGCCATGGCCAGACCGAGCAGCCACAGCACATGCCCCTGGTAGGCGAAGACCAGCAGGGCTCCCAGATTCGTGCAGGAATTGATGATCTTCGAGTGGGCCGAGCCGCTCACGAAGTCCATACCGAGGATCGTGGTGAAGGCGATGATCAGAAAGGTGCCGGTGCCCGGGCCCAGGATGCCGTCGTAGAAGGCGATCCCGGCACCGGTGACGGCGATCGCGGCAACGGTCCTCGCGTGGGTGCGCAGGTGGGGCTGGGGATGGGTGCCGAAAGCAGGCCGGAAGGTGACGAACAGCGCCACGCTCACCAGGGTGACCATGACCAGCGGGATGAGCGCCTCCCGGGAGATCGCCGCCGCAGACGCCGCGCCCAGCCCGGCGAAGACCACCGCGCCCAGCCCGGCCGGTACCGCCACCCCTGCGTCGATCTTGGTGGTCCTGGCGTAGGTCACGGCCGCGGAGGCCGTGCCGAAGATGGCGGCGAACTTGTTGGTGGCCAGCGCCTGGACCGGTGAGAGCCCGGCCATGAGGAGCACCGGGAGCTGCAGCAGCCCTCCCCCACCGACCACGGCGTCGATCCATCCCGCCCCGGCCGCCGCTACGAGCAGCAGGACGATCTCCGCCATATCCACGCCAAACCCCCGAATCAGATGTCCGCCCGGCAGAGCGTATCCACCCCTCCCCCGCCGGAGGGAGGCGGTCCCTCCCCGGTGGGAGGGCGCATACCAGCGTGAGCTGGGAGGATTGGGCGCGTGAGACGCATCCTGGCCCCGCTGACCAGCCGGGCCACCTATCTCGGGTGGACGTGCCTGATCCTGGGCGGTGCGCTGGCCATGCCGTACGTGATGGTCGGCACGGTGCTCGCGGAACTGCTGCGGCTGCGGGAGACGACGGCCTACACGCTGGTCTCCATGGACCCGGCCGTCCTGGCGGGCGCCCTCCCCCTGATCGCGCTGACCGGGCTGTTCCTGCCGGTGCGCGCGCTGGAGCTGACCGCCGCGCGGGGCCTGCTGGGCGTCCGGATCGACTCCCCTCCCGACCGGCCGGCACGCACCTGGGCCGAGCGGCGCCGTACCGCGGCCTGGTTCACCCTGCATTTGGGGATCGGCGCGGTGCTGGCGGGGGCGACGCTCGCGCTGGTGCCGTTCGCGATCTGGCTGTCCCTGCTGCCGTTGCTGGGTGACCGGGGCGCGTTCCTCGGCTTCACGGTGACGGCCGGCTGGAGCGGCGCGTGGGGACCGGCGGCGGCGCTGGTGACGCTCGCGCTGCTCGTCTACGCGGCGGCGGGCGCGGGGGCGCTGCTGGCGCGGCTCGCTCCGGCCCTGCTCGGCCCCGCCCCGGCCGACCGGCTGGCGGCGCTGGAGGAGCGGGCCCGGCTGCTGGCCACGCGCAACCGGCTCGCCCGCGAGCTGCACGACTCGGTCGGGCACGCGCTCAGCGTGGTGACCATCCAGGCGGGCGCGGCCGGCCGGGTGCTCGGCCGGGATCCGGAGGCGGCGCGTACCGCGCTGACGGCGATCGAGGAGTCTGCGCGCGCGGCCCTGGAGGATCTGGATCACGTGCTCGGGCTGCTGCGCGAGGAGGAGAGCGGCGACCGCGCTCCGGCCAGGACCCTGGCGGACCTGCCCGAGCTGGTCCGTTCGACCGGCGCCGCCGCCGAGATCACCGGCGATCTCTCCGCACTGCCCGCACTGGTCTCGCGGGAGGCCTACCGGATCGTCCAGGAGGCGCTGACCAACGCGCTCCGGCACGGCTCCGGTCCGGCCCGGCTGGCGGCGGCCGTCCATGACGACCGTCTTGAGCTGGAGGTGCGCAACCGGGTCCGGCAGCGGCCGGAGCGGGCCGGACGCCGGGGGGTGGCGGGCATGCGGGAGCGGGTGACGCTGCTGGGC
>NZ_NGFP01000254.1 GCF_002149035.1 Streptosporangium minutum | reverse complement strand
GGTCCAACGTGTCCCGCAGCCGGCCGACCACGCGGGTCGCGGCGAAGGAGTGCCCGCCCAGGGCGAAGAAGTCGTCGTCGGCCCAGACGGCGGCGCGCTCCAGCACGGCGGCCCACACGGTGGCCACCAGGCGTTCGGGGTCGGTGGCGGGCGCGACCCGTCCGGCCTCCGGGGCGTCGACCGGCTCGGGCAGGGCCTCCCGGTCCACCTTGCCGCTGGACAGGGTGGGCAGGGCGGGCAGCGCGACCCACCGCCGGGGCACCATGTGGCCGGGCAGCCGCGACCGGACGTGCCGCTCGACCGCGGCCAGGTCGGCCGTCTCCGGCGTCACGTAGCCGACCAGGTGCGCCTGCGCGCCCGAGCCGGCCACGGTCACCGCCCCGTGGGCCACCTCGTTCAGCGCCGTCTCGATCTCGCCCAGCTCGATCCGGTAGCCGCGCACCTTCACCTGGTGGTCCCTGCGGCCGTGGAACTCCAGCGTCCCGTCCGGCCGCCACCGCACCAGGTCCCCGGTCCGGTAACACCGGCCGCCGGGGACGAACGGGTCGTCGACGAACGCGGTCGCGGTCAGGTCGGGCCGGCCCCGGTAGCCCCTGGCCACACCGGCGCCGCCCAGCAGCAGCTCGCCCACCGCGCCCGGCGGCGCCAGCCTCAGCTCGGAGTCGACCACGTAGGCCCGCTCCCCGGGCATCGGCAGCCCGATCGGCACCGGTCCCGCCCCGTGCGCGTCGAGCCGGTGCTGGATCGAGGCGACAGTGGCCTCGGTGGGGCCGTAGGTGTTCCACAGCTCGCGGACCCGGGGCAGGATCTGCCCGGCCAGGGCCGGATCAAGGGTCTCCCCGCCGCTGATGGCCAGCAGTTCCGGGTCGCCGGCCCAGCTCGCGGCCAGCAGCATCCGGTACGCGGTGGGCACCAGGTCGACCACCGTGGCCTTACTGGTCGCGATCCGCTCGGCCAGCGCGTGCCCGTCCACGGCCGTGGCCCGGTCCACCACCACGCAGGTGCCGCCGACGCTCAGAAGGCTCCACAGCTCGGACGCGGAGGTGTCGAAGGTCAGGGGCGCCACGACCGGCTGGACGTCCCGGGGGCCCAGGCGCAGCTCGGACACCAGCCCGGCCACGTAGGCGGCCAGGCTGCCGTGGGTGACCTCCACGCCCTTGGGCGTCCCGGTGGAGCCGGAGGTGTAGAGCACGTACGCCAGATCCCCGGCCCGCACCTCCGGCAGCTCCGCCGGCGCGCCGCCGGCAGCGGCCAGGTCGTCCGCGTCCAGCGTGGTGACGCCGGGAACGGCGGCCACCCCGCCCCGGGTGAGCACCACGTGCGCCCCGGCGTCCTCGGCCAGCCATCGCAGCCGCTCGGCCGGGTGCTCCGGATCCAGCGGCAGATACGCCGCGCCGGCCCGCCACACCGCCAGCAGGGCCGCCGGCATCAGCCGGTCCCGCGGCAGGCAGACCCCGACCACCTGGCCGGGCTCCACCCCGTGTTCCAGCAGCGCGGCCGCCACCCGGCCGGACCAGTCGTCCAGTTCGGCATAGCTGAGCGAGGCGCCGTCCGGGCCTACCACGGCCGTCCCGCCGGTGTGGATCGCCAGCGCCCGCGGCACCGTCTCCGGGGCCTCCGGCAGCTCCGGCCCGGCGGCGGCGGCCAGCAGGGCGGCGCGTTCGTCCGGGGTGACCAGGTCGAACGCCGACAGCGGCCGGTCCGGATCGGCCAGCGCGCACCGCAGCAGCCACGTCAGCCGGTCCAGGTACGCCTCGGCCCGCACCGTGTCGAGGTGGGCGGTGCCGTACTCCAGCTGCAGCTCCGCGCCGGCCACGGTCCGGTTGACGAGCACGCTGAGCTCGTGGACCGAGGAGCCCGAGCCCAGTTCGGTGAGCAGCTCCAGGTCGCCCAGGCGCACCGGGACCTCGGCGTGCTGCATGGCCAGCAGCACCGGGGCGCGGGGCAGGGCGGCGGCCGGGACCTCCTGGTGGACCAGTGCCCGCGTGGTCGCGGCGGCGGCCTGCCGGACCAGGTCCCGGAAGGTCAGCGCGCCGGTCGGCCGCAGCCGCACCGGCACCGTGTCGACCAGCGGGCCGATGACCCCGGTCAGCTCCGGCCGGGCGCGCCGCGCCGCGACCACACCGACCAGCGTGTCGGGCTCGCCGCCGGCCAGGGCCAGGCCGGCCAGGTACACCGCGAACGGGGTGGCGCCGCAGTCCCGGGCCAGCGCGCTCACGCCCGTCACGAACTCGTCGGGCAACGGCCGGATCACCCTGCCCGCCGTCAGGTCCGCGGGCGCCGGGTCCGCCACCGGCGCGCCGGCCAGTTCGGCCCGCCAGAACTCCCGCAGCCGCGTCGGATCCGGCTGCTCCCGCTGCTGCACGGCCACGTCGCCGACCTGGACCGCCGGCCCGGGAACCGGCTCACCGGCCAGCTCGGCGGCCAGCTCGTCCATCAGAATCCCGACCGAGCCGCCGTCGAAGGCGATGTGGTCCACCACGACCACCAGCTCGGCCTCCGCCTCGCCCAGCCGGCACAGTGCCGCCCGTAGCAGCGGCACCTCACTCGTCAGGTCGAACACGTGCGCCGCCGCGGCCCTGGCCACCTTCTCCGGGTCCTCTCCCGCGGCGTGCTCGACCAGGGGCACGGCGGCCGGCGGGTGCACCACGGCGTACGGCACGCCGTCCTCGTCGACGGCGATCGTGCTGCGCAGCACCTCGTGCCGGCGGACGACCGCGTCCAGGGCCGACCTCAGCGGTGCGGTCTCGCGCAGGCCGCGCACGCGCAGCCGGATCCCCAGCGTGGTGACCGGGCTGTGCGGGTGGAGCCGGCTCAGGGTCCAGAACTGGCGCTGCGCGTCGGTGAGCGGATGCCGGGTCCGGCCGGCCTGCCGGACCGGCTCCGGTCCCGCCTGGCGTATCAGGGGGGCCAGGCCGGCCGCGGTGGGGGAGGTCAGGAAGGCCGCCAGGGGCACGGTGTGCCCCACCCGGCGGGACAGCTCGGTGACCACCCTGGCCGCGGCCAGGGAATGCCCGCCCAGGTCGGTGAATCGATCGTGTACACCGACCTGCGGCAGGCCCAGCACGTCGGCGATCACCTCGGCCACCAGGCGTTCGTCGCCGGTGCGGGGCGCGACCGGTGCCGCACCGGCGGACCGGAAGGCGCCGAGCCTGGGCAGGGCCGCACGGTCCACCTTGCCGGTGGGGGCGAGCGGAAGCTCCTCGGTCACGCCGATCCGGGTCGGCACCAGATGATCGGGCAGCCGGGCGCACAGCCAGTCCCGAAGCTCCGGCTCGCTCACCCCGGAGGCCGCCACGTGACCGGCCAGGTAGGCGATCCCGTCATCGTCGGTGGCGGCCAGCACGGTGGCCCGGCGTACCGCGGGATGGCGGGCCAGCGCGGCCTCCACCTCGCCCAGCTCCACCCGGTAGCCGCGGATCTTGACCTGGTCGTCGGCCCGGCCGGCGAAGCGCAGCGCGCCGTCCACCCAGCGGACCAGATCCCCGCTGCGGTAGACCCGGCTGCCGTCCGGCTCGGTGCGGAACGCGGGCGCCTCACGTCCCAGGTAGCCGCGGGTCACCCCCGGCCCGCCGATCCACAACTCGCCCGTCTCCCCGTCAGGGACGGGGTCTCCGGCGGCATCCCGCACCGAGAACACCGCGCCGGCGATCGGTTCGCCCAGGGGCGGCTCGCCCTCGTGGTCCCGGCCCACCTCGACGCCGGCGCAGGCGGTGGTGCACTCGGTCGGACCGTACAGATTCAGCACCCGGCGCACTCCGGGGTTGGCGTAGATCCGCCGCAGCAGGGCGCCGGTCAGCGGCTCGCCGCCGGAGAACACCGCGCGCACCCCGCCGGGCAGCGGCTCACGCAGCAGCACCGACAGCGCGGAGGGGACCCCGTAGACCGTGGTCACCTCCTCCCTGGCCGGCAGGCTCGGCAGCGCCAGCAGGTTGTCGGCCAGGATCACCGTCCCGCCGGCGACCAACGGCGTGAAGAGCTGGCTGATCGACGCGTCGAAACAGATCGAGGAGCCGGCCAGCATGCCGCTCAGCTCCTCGGCGGTGTACGCCGAGGCCTCCCAGCGCAGCAGGTTCAGGGTGTTGCGGTGCTCCACCACCACGCCCTTGGGCGTTCCGGTGGAGCCGGAGGTGTAGATGACGTACGCCGCGTCGCCGGGGTCTCCGGCCACGGGGGGCGCCCCGTCGCCCGGCACCACGTCGTCGACGAGGACGGCCTCGGCCCCGGTCAGGGCGGCGGTCCGGCGCAGCGCGGCCGAGGTGAGCACCGCGGACACGGCGGCGTCCTCGGCCATGAACCGTAACCGCTCAGCCGGGTAGGCGGGGTCCAGCGGCACGTAGGCCGCCCCCGCCTTCCACACCCCCACCAGCGCGGGGACCAGCCACTCGTCGCGATTCAGGCAGACTCCGACCAGCTGGCCGCGTCCGATGCCCCGTCCGGCCAGGGCGCGTGCGATGTCGTTGGCTCTGCGGTCCAATTCGGCATAGCCGAGTCGCGTGGTGCCCGCCACGACGGCGGTGCGGTCCGGGGTACGCCGGCTCTGGGCCTCTATCGCTTCGTGGACGCAACCCGGTGCGCCGACCGTCTCGTCCGCCGTTGCGGGAAGGCGGCCTGCGGGATCGACACGCGTCACATCAACGGTCACTTCATCCTCTTTCCCAGCCAAGATCACGTCTGATGACGGGAAGTTGTTCAGATCGCCTAAGTGATCAACCTCTACGATCAAGAGCGTGGGCCACGCACCTTGCAGCCGCCTTGGAAGCGAGTTGCAGGTGCGCCCGCGAACGACGGTCCGCGGGTCTCCCCGGGCAGGTGCGCCCGCGAACGACGGTCCGCGGGTCTCCCCGGACAGGCGCCCGGGGCCGTGAGGGCGGGCGCGTCCCGTAAGGCACCATGAGAAGACCTGGTGGCGCGGCTGTCACGACCACCGACCCCGTGTGATCACATCCGCCCGCAGGCGCGGCACACGTTCACGGCGCATGCCGCGGGCGGGGCCCGGTGCGACCCAAGTGTAACAGGGCTGTTATAATGCGGCGATGGAAGTGTCACCGCGAGAGATGGCGCTGGGAACCCAGCTCAGGCATCTCCTGGAACTGCTGGACGGCGATGTCGCCAAGGCCGGTGCCGACCTCGGACTGCAGGATTACCGGCCCCGGTTCTCGCCGATCGTGCGGGCGCTCGTCGAGCTGGGCCCCAGCCCCATACGCGACCTGGCGCGCGCGATATCGGTCACTCATTCCGCGGCGAGCCAGACGGTGGCGCAGATGAGCCGGCGCGGCCTCGTCGCGCTCGAACCCGGCGACGACGCCCGCCAGCACATCGTGCGCCTGACCGCGAAGGCGCAGTCGCTGCTTCCCACGATCGAGGCCGAATGGGCGGCGACGAGCGCGGCCGCCGCCGCCCTGGACGCAGAGCTGCCCTTCCCGCTCAGCGAGCTGCTCGTGGCGCTGTCCGACGCGCTGCGGCGGCGACCCTTCCGGCAACGCATCGCCGACGCCGCGCTGGCATCCGGCGACGAGTCCCTCGTGCCGTTCCGCGAGGCGCTGGCCAGGGGGGCCGACTGAGTGGTTCCCGCCCGCGCCCCGTGCCGGCGACACCGCGGTGCGCACGAGGCGGACGCGGCGGGAACGCGACCGCGGCTACCATGGCGTTGAAGATCACTTTCTGGGGAGGCCATCGTGGCGGACGACACCGACCTGCGGCACCTGCGCCGCTGCGTGGAACTGGCGGCCGAGGCCCTGGAAGTGGGCGACGAGCCGTTCGGCTCCGTGCTCGTCGCCGCGGACGGGACCGTCCTCGCCGAGGACCACAACCGCGTGGCCTCGGGCGACCGGACCCGTCATCCGGAGTTCGAGCTGGCGCGCTGGGCGGCGGCGAACATGACCCCCGGGGAGCGGGCGGCGGCGACCGTCTACACCTCCGGGGAGCACTGCCCGATGTGCGCCGCCGCCCACGGCTGGGTCGGGCTGGGCCGCATCGTGTATGTGAGCTCTTCGGAGCAGCTGGCGTCCTGGCTCGCCGAGCTGGGGGTTCCCGCCCCGCCCGTACGGACCCTGCCGATCCACGAGGTCGTTCCCGGCCTCGTGGTGGAGGGCCCTGTTCCCGGCCTCGCGGAGCAGGTGCGCGACCTGCACCGCCACTTCCACACCCCGTCCTGAGAGGCGGGCCCCATCCGGGCCCGCACGGAACCCGCAGGCGAGCCGTACAGGCGGTGGAGAGCCGGCTGGGGTGGTCGCCCCAGCCCGTGAGCAGGCTCGATGTCCCGCGAGTGGAGGACTCGGGGAGCGGGGGCGCCGTGCGGCGGCCCGATCCCGGCGATCCGCGGCTCGGTCTCCTGCCCGGATGCCCGCGCGGTCAGGCCGATGGTGTTCCCGTCTGCGCACTTCGCCGCGGTACTCATGCCGGGCAACGTGGTAGGCCTCCTCGATTCGCGTCAATACCTGTGGCAGAAGGCGGCAGGCCTGAGACAGGTGTGCCGCCTTCTCCGGGTCGTGGTCGTCAGGGATCGCTCGTCGAGCGACAGGTCACGAGGAAGCTGGTCTGCCTGCCCCCTTGGCAGGGGAAGAAGAGTTCCACCTCGAAGCAGCCGTTCCCCGACGCCTCGTGCTGCGTCGGCTGGTGATGACCTTCTCCTGTGCTCCGGATGAGGTGAACGACGTGCTCCCGCCGGCGATGCGCATCCACTTGCTGGATCGGCAAGAAGGTTTGTCAAACGACGAGGTATGAGCGGACCATCTCCCGTGAAGGGGAGGTGCTTCGCATGACTGAGCGGACACGGCAGATCATGACTGCCGTCCCTCGGGGGAGCGGGGTGTCATGACGTCGTGGCCGGCCCGTGCTTCATCGCCCGCCGCGATCCCCTCGCCCCGCCGAGGGAACCTCCCCGCGGACGGAACGGAGAACGCGCGAGCGCGTGCTCGGCGACCGCCGGCCCGGCCTGTGGGCCGATCCGGCATGGAGACACGGAAGATGGAGACACCGATGAGCGACGCCCCCACCTCGGATGAGGAGTTCTGGGACACCCGCTACCGTCAGAGCGACCAGATCTGGAGCGGGAACCCCAACGCCGTCCTGGTCCGTGAGGTCACCGGCCTGGAGCCGGGCAGCGCGCTGGACCTGGGATGCGGTGAGGGAGCCGACGCGATCTGGCTCGCGCGGCGAGGATGGCGGGTCACCGCCGTCGACATCTCCCAGGTCGCCCTCGACCGTGCGGCCCGGTACGCGGCGGAGGCGGACGTCGCCGGCCGCATCGACTGGCAACGGCACGACCTCGGGGTGTCCTTCCCCGCCGGGGCCTTCGACCTCGTCTCCGCCCACTTCCTGCACTCCCACGGCGACATGCCGCGAGAGAGGATCCTGCGGACCGCCGCCTCGGCCGTCGTGCCCGGCGGAGTGCTCCTTGTCGTCGGACACGCGGGACACCCCTCCTGGGAGCACGACCCCGATTCCGGGGTGCGCCTGCCCACGCCGGAAGAGGTCCTCGAAGCCCTCGAACTCCCGGACGGGCAGTGGGAGGTGCTGCTCAGCGAGGAACACCAGCGGAGCCAGACCGGTCCCGACGGTCGACCGGCCACCCGTACGGACAACACCCTCAAGGTCCGGCGGCTGGTCGGCTGAGCCCTCCGCGCCGAGTCCCGCCCCCGGGCGCCCGTCGTCGCGGGGGCGGGAGTCCGGTGCCCTCGCTGACAGCCTCCGAGCCTGGGCGGGGGAGAGTCGTCGGTCTCCTCCGGCCGGTCACGGCGCACACCGACAACTACAGCAGTCTTGACAATAAAAATTTTCGGTGGGATCGTTGTCGCATGTGATCGGGAACCCGTTCACAGCCGATCAGCCGTCATGCGAAAGGGGGCGACGATGACGTCGAAGCTCGCGACACCTGGAGCAGATGCGGCCGTCGCGCCCTCCGAGACGACCGGGCGGGCCGGAGGGCACGGCACCGCCGTGGAGCCCGCCGGGTCGCCGTCGCCTTCGCGGCGGCGCCCGCCCGGGAGCCGGAACTCGGCGGCGACCCTCGCTGACGGCGAAAGCGCACTTCCAGCACCGATGTCCGACGACCCGCACGACCGGGAGACCGATTCATGAGCACCGTAGTCTCGAAAGACGGCACCACCCTCGCATTCGACCGGATCGGGGAAGGGCCGGCGGTCATCCTGGTCGACGGTGCGCTCTGTCATCGATCGTCCGGGCCGAACGGACCGCTGGCCGCGCTGCTGGCGGAGCGTTTCACCGTGTACACCTATGACCGCAGGGGCCGTGGCGACAGCGGTGACACCGCTCCCTACGCGGTCGAACGTGAGATCGAGGACCTCGAAGCCCTCATCGCGGAGGCCGGCGGATCGGCGTTCGTGTACGGCATCTCCTCCGGTGCGGCCCTCGCGCTCGAGGCGGCCGAGCGCGGGCTGGCCATCAGCAAGCTAGCCCTGTACGAGGCGCCGTTCATCGTCGACGACAGCCGCCCGCCCGTGCCGCGGGACTACCGGGCCCAGATCGCCGATCTGCTCGCGGCCGGTCGGCGGGGCGACACGGTCAAGTACTTCATGCGGAGAGCCGTCGGCCTTCCCGCCGTCGTCGTGGCCATGATGCGGTTCATGCCGGCCTGGTCGGGGCTCACGGCCGTCGCGCACACCCTCGCCTACGACGCCGCCGTCGTGGCCGGCACCCAGTCCGGAGAGCCCCTGCCGGCCGGCCGGTGGGCCTCCGTCACGCTGCCCACGCTTGTGGCGGTGGGCGGGAAGAGCCCCGCGTGGATGCGCACCGCGATGGCGGCCGTCGCCGACGCCCTCCCCGACACCCGGCACCACACCCTGAAAGGCCAGACCCACATCGTCAAAGCGCAGGCCCTCGCCCCGGTGCTGATCGACTTCTTCGCCGGCTCCGGACGGTTCTCCGGGCAGGGACCGGACCGGATCCCGGCGGCGGGCCTCGCGGGGGGCAGTGGCCGGCACGCCTCCGGCGGGCAGTCCCGGTAACAGGCCGCCCTCCTGCCCCCGTCCCCCGGCGATCACGCGGTGCGCCGGGCCGGCGGGTGCGTAGGCTGGCCCCGTGACGGAGACGCGGGCCACGGGATACGACGGCCTGTCGTCCCGCCTCGTCCCGGAGGCCGAGCTGCGGGAATTCCTGCTGGACTGCTTCGGGATCGCCGGGCACGAGCTGTTCGTCGGCCACGCCGACCGGGTCGCCGAGGGCCTGCGGGACATCCCGCAGGACGTGGTGTTCGCCGCCTTCTGCACCTACCGGCAGGCCCGCGGCCACTTCGCGATGGCCTTCGACGTCGGCGTCGAGGGGCGCCTCGCCGGCCGGGTGGGCCGCCGGGAGTTCGCCGAGAGGTTCGCCGCGCGCTTCGGCGCCTACGTGCTGTACGGCGACACCGAACCGCCGGGACTGTGGACGGTGATCCTGGCGGACGGCGGCCGCCTCCGCGCCGCGATGGAGGAGCAGGACGGCCGCTCCGTGCTCTACGCGGTCACGGCGCCGGTGCCCGGCCTCCCCGAGGTCCGCGTGGACGAAGGACTCCGGCGGATCCGATGAGCCTCACGGCTTCCCGGATCGGCCACCGCCCGCCATCTCCCGGACACGCCGTGCGGCGTGGGGGAGGCTCATCGCGGGAGCCGGACGCCCATCGCGGAGGCGAGCCACGGACGCATCACCGGCAGGACGTGTGCGGCCTGCATGGCCTGGGTGTGGTCAAGCCCCTCCAGGACGCTCACCTCCCAGCCAAGGGCGTCGAGCTCCGCGCGCCGGTTCACGATCGGGCCCGCCATGCTCACGTGCACCCCACCCCAGCGCTCGCCGTACTCTATTTCGTCCGCCGAGCCCACGAAGCAGAGGCGGGGACAGCTGATCCGCGCCTGGGCGGCCCGGTCGTCGAACCCCTGCAACGCCTGATACAGCGTGACGAACTGCCGGGTCTGCGCCTCCGACATGGACACCTCCACCGACGACCAGTCGGGCTCCTCCGAGGGCTGCGAGGGCTGCGAGGTCTGGGGAGGGCTCTGGGGTGAGACGGACATCCCATGGGTGGCCATGGTCACGCGCAGCATCTCCGCGTACGGCCCGCCGACCGGCGGGAAACCGCCCATGACGAGCGCCGAGAGCCGGTCGGTCCTGATCGCGAGCTGAAGCCCGCTCAGCGCCAGCCAGGAGTATCCGTAATAGGCGAACCGGTCGGCCCCCACCGCGTCGGCCACGGCGAGCAGGTCGCCGGCGACGTTGGCGGGTGTCAGGGTGTCTGGTTTGGGCGTGCCCAGGACATGGCCTTCGTAGTCGAAGGCGACCACCCGGAACGCGTCACTGAGGCCCTCGATGAGGGAGCGGCCCAGGGCCGGGTCGGCGCCCCACTTCCGCATCGCCTCGGCCTGCTCTCCCTCTGCCGGACGCGGGTTGACCGGGAGCAGAACGGTGGGGCCCGCGCCGTGGACCTCCAAGTCGACAGTGCTTCCGTCATGCAATTTCGCCTTGGTCATTGAAACCCTCTCCAATTTCGATCCGCCACGACGGCAGAGAACTCCTTAGGCCGTAAAGTATGGCCTCCTGACACAATAGTTTATAGCGTAAGGAGTTGTGTCGCGGGACCCTCTCCGGAAGAGGCGGCGCGGACCGGCCGGCGACCGCGCCCCATGGAACCCCGAGGGCGCGGGCCGGGGGAGGGGGATCACACCCCGGCTCTGTCCACGGTCGCCTCGATCCCGTCCAGCAGGACGGCGAGCCCGGCCTCGAAGGTCTTCCTCGCCTCCCGCTCCAGGTAGGGGACGCTCTCGTCCTCGGGAGGGGACGCCGCCCCGCTCTCGAGCCAGGCCACCATCGGGAAGCGCTCGGCGAAGTCGGGCGCGACCTCCCCCAGCAGGGCCGCGCGGGCCGGCCACCACTGCTCGTCGGACACCCCGGTCGCCGCCGCGGCCTGCCGCGACTCGGCGACCGTCTGCGCGGCCCCGCGTACGAAGTAGAACAGCGTCCCGACGATGCGCCGCAGCGCGCCGGCCTCCAGGCCGGTCTCGCGCAGGACGCCCACCACCGTCTCGAGCATGACGTACTCGTTGGGCCCCAGCACCGGCCGTACCTGCGACACCTGCAGCACCCACGGATGCCGCAGGTAGAACGCCCAGGCGTTCTCGGCCCAGGACGTCACGCCGGCCCGCCAGCCCGCGCGCGGGTCGTAGCCGGCGGGCAGCTCGGCCAGGGTCCGGTCGTACATCAGGTCGACCAGCTCGCTCTTGCTGGGGACGTAGGTGTACAGGGCCATGGCCGTGCGCCCGAGCCGCTCGCCCACCGCGCGCATGGAGAGCGCCGCCATCCCCTCCGCGTCGGCGACGGCGATCGCCGCGTCCACGATCACGTCCACGCTCAGCCCCGGCTTGGGGCCCGGCCGCGCGTCCCCGGGCCTCTTGGTGCGCCACAGCAAGGCCATCGAACGGCGCGCATCGCCCTGTCCGGCAAAGACGACCACTTGCAACTCCTTATAACATAAACTAACCTTGTCGGTCGATCTCTTTATGGCATAAGGATATCAGCGGGCGATGGGAGATCGCGGGCGCGCGCCGTCCGGTGACCAGCGGCGTGCCGCGGTGCCGTCACGGGTGGCGAGGCACTCGCCGAGCCGGGCGCCGATGCCGTGGCGGGTGATCGGGACGAGGTCCCGGGCCTGTTCGGGCGGGACGTCGGCCATGGCCCGTGCGGAGGGCCGGAAAACCGCTGGAACCGGCACCGGGCATGGGCCACCCTCCGCCCGTGACGAGCTGGTTCCGATCTTCGAAGCCCATCTGGCCCGAGAGGACCTCCGCGCCTTCATCGCCCAGTCGTCGGGCAGGCCGGTCGGACTGCCGGGCCGGCGCGGTACGGCTGGGCCATGTCGCCGGGCCGCACCCGCCGTGCGACGGCGCGGATTCCTGCCGGCCGTCCTGTGGGCGCATGGCCCCGTCATGGCGGACATATAGTTGACACTGACTAGAAATTATTGAATAGTTGAAATCGACTAAAGGAGTGAGGCGCCGCGGACAAGCGGGGTGAGACGCCGATCCACCGAGACCGGCGGCGCTCGCCGCACTGCCGATGGAGCCGATGCACCCGTACGGGCCTCATGAGAAACCGGCACACCCTCGCGGGACTCATCGAGTTCAAGCAGCCGGACCGCATCCGGGCACGGCAGGAGACATCCGGGAGCCAGACATGACAGCAGTCAAGACAGCACTGGTCATCGGCGGCGGGATCGCCGGGCCGGTCACGGCACTGGCGTTACGCAAGGCGGGCATCGAGGCGACCGTCTACGAGGCGTACGCGATCACCGCCGACGGCGTCGGCGGCCAGCTCACGATCGCTCCGAACGGCCTCGCCGCACTGGACGTCGTCGGCGCGGGCGACGCCGTTCGGGCCGTCGGCCTGCCCATGGTCCGCACCATCATGACCGACGGCAAGGGCAGGCGGATCGGGGAGTTCCCCGGCCTGACCGGCCTGCCCCCCAGCCGGGCCCTGTGGCGCCCGGACCTCTACCGCGCCCTGCACGACCACGCCCTGGCCCAGGGGGTGTGGACCGAGTACGGCAAGCGGCTGGTCGGGGTGGAGGAGTCGCCGACCGGCGTCACCGCGCGCTTCGCCGACGGCACCACCGCCACCGGGGACGTGCTCATCGGCGCMGACGGCATCCGCTCCACGGTCCGCACCCTGATCGACCCGGCCGCGCCCGCCCCYGACCACGTCCCCCTCCTGAACTTCGGCGGCGCGGCCGACGTCGCGGTGCCGGGCAGGCGTGCCGCGGCCTACTTCTCCTTCGGGAAGAAGGCGTTTCTCGGCTACTGGTCGCAGCCCGACGGCACCACCGCGTGGTTCGGCAACGTCCCGCACAAGGAGCCGATGTCGATCGCCCAGGCCCGTCAGACRCCGGCGGCCGAGTGGCTCAAGCGGCTGCGGGAGGTCTTCGCCGACGACGCGCCGGGCCGGGAGCTGCTSCGGCACACCGGTGTCGAGCAGCTGGTCCTGCTGGGGTCGCTGGAGATCATGCCGAAGGTGCCGCACTGGTATCGCGACCGGATGGTGCTGGTGGGCGACTCGGTGCACGCGCCCTCCTCCAGCTCGGGGCAGGGGGCGTCGCTGGCGATGGAGAGCGCGATCCAGCTGGCGCGCTGCCTGCGGGACCTGCCCGATGTGGCGAGCGCGTTCGCCGCCTATGAGGGGCTGCGCCGGGAGCGGGTGGAGAAGGTGGCCTGGCGGGCGTCCAAGACCAACAACAGCAAGGCGCTGGGGCCGGTGGCCATCGCGATGATGGGGCTGATGATGCCGCTGGCGATGAAGACCTTCCTCAATCCGGAGAAGACGCTGGGCGCCGAGCAGCGTTACCGGATCGACTGGCAGGCTCCGGTCACGGCGGACGCCTCACGCGCGGCGGGCAACCACC
>NZ_NGFP01000253.1 GCF_002149035.1 Streptosporangium minutum | reverse complement strand
CACCTGAGCCCACCCCGTCTCCTGCGGAGGAGAGTCTCACCCCCGCCCGGCCGCCCAGTCCTTCACCGGTTCCGTCTCCCTGCACCGGCCGTGTCGGAGGCGTCCGGGCGGAGCCGATCACGATCTCGTTCCAGGTCACCCCGGACGCTCATGACGACATGCTGGCCGCACAGATCCGGCAAGAGCTGCGCAAGCACAGGGACCGCCTGGCCGGACAGCACGCCGGTATGGTTCTCACCTTCGCCGCCGACGGCGGCACCGGAAACGGCGTTCGCCTGGCCACGCGAGTCAACACGGCCATACGCGAGGCGTACCCGCGCATTTTCGGGACGGCCGTGACGCGGAACTTCCACGACCTCGACGCGCCGAGGGGATCGATCTCCATGGAGATCTACTCCGTTACCTACGGCTGCTCCTCCGTATCCGGAAACTCAGGATCGCCTGATGAGTGAGCACCTCTCCTTCTCCGAGTCTTTCTCCAAGCTGAGCCTGCTCCAGCCGTTCACTTCCCCGCGCCCCGCGACGCTCACAACGTCTCCGTCGCTTCGGAAGGTCACACCGTCAGACGTACGTGCCGGGTCTGTTCGCGAACACCCAGCGGTTGCTTGCCAGAGCGTCGTTCGGCTCAGGGCGTGGACCGCGACCGTGGTGGCGAGCGAAATCGAAGGGCGTGTAGACCGCGGTGGACCAGCCCCGCCCCCTCAGGTCGCCGACGGAGTCGGGACGCGGCTCCCCGTCGAACAGGGCGAGCAGGTCGATGCCGATCTGCTGTCTGGCCGCGGCATAGACGGGGCTGGCACGGACCTCCGGCGACTCCGTCCCGAGCTTGACCTCGAAGGCCAGGGTGCTTCCGTCGGCGCTCAGGCGGTCCACGGTATCGATGAGAAGCCGCTCGGCGGCCGGCGGTAGATAGAGCAGCAGACCCTCGGCCAGCCACGCGGTCGGCACGGTCGGGTCGAAGCCCGTGCTCACCAGCGATCGGGCCCAGTCGTCGCGCAGATCGACCGCGATCGGGCGGCGCGTGGCCGTCGGGATGGCGGCGAGGCCGTCGAGCACGTGGTGTTTGAACGCCAGGACGCCGTCGCGGTCGATCTCGTAGATGACCCGGCCCGGCGGCCAGTCGAGCCGGAAGGCTCGCGCGTCAAGGCCCGCGCCGAGCAGCACGACCTGCCGGGCGCCCGCGTGGGCGGAGCGGACGAGGAAGTCGTCGAGGACTCGGGTGCGCAGGCCGAAATAGCGCCCCAGCCTGCCCCACAGGGGGTTCGCGTCCCCGTCCGGCACCTCCGCCGGGCGGACCGGCCAGGCCGCGGACGCCCCGGCGGCACGCACGAAGTGCTCGGCGTAGGCGTCGCCGGCCAGGGCATCGGGTCGGTGGGTCTCGATCGCCCGCGCGGCGGCGACCATGAGGGCGGTCAGTCCGACGCCGCCTTCGACACCGGTGTTCTGGGCACCTGGCACGCGTCCTCCTCTCCGGTGGGGGCGCCCACGGGTCCGGGTGGTCGTGGGTGGTGAAGTGGACGCCGTGGCGAACGGCCATGAAGCGCGGGATGTCCGCGTCCGGCAGGTGCGGGCTGCCGTGATCCCGATCAGGCCGGCTCGCCAACCAGGTGATCGCCCGCGATTCCCACCTTCTCCGGGCTGTAATAGTCCTTGATGCCGGTGACCCAGACCGAGACCGTGATCCGGTCGGCGTCCGATGGCTCGAACGCGTCGAAGAGCGTGTCGATGTTCGCGCGCTCGAAGCCGATGGCCGTCATGAGCGCCACGAAGACGCTCCGCTCGATGAGCCCGTCGCCGTCCGGGTCGCCCAGCGCGGCCAGCGCCTCGGCGAATTCGGTGACCGCCCCGTCGAAACGCTCCGGGGAGAGCACGCACGCGGCGTACTCCTCAAAACTGATGCGGCCGTCGCGGTCGGCGTCCAGGTCGGCGGCCAGAGTCGTCCAATAGCGCCGGAAAGCCGCCAGCATGGCGGCTTTGGCCGCGTCGCTGGAATCGGGGGACGCCGCGACGACACGGGTCGCCATGAGTTCGAAGTCCTCGGCTTCGAGATAGCCGGTGCCGTCGGCGTCGAACAGGGCGAAGATGAGCTTTACCCGACCGATGGCCGCTCTGTGCATCTTCTGTTGCCTTTCTTTGGACGCCACTCACAATGAGGGCTGAAATCAGGGGTCCGACCGCAAAAGATTATGCCATTCCATGGCCTGCATGCCTGCGACATGATTAACAGTCTGGAGAGACTTGATGCAATCAAGGGAACCAAAAGAATAAATACCCCCAGACGTTAAATATCCCAATTATTCAGGCTATTTGCGTCGCCGCTCCAGTTGGCCGCCCACCATATGGACCGCACGGATCCATATGGACCGCACGGATCACCGCGCCTTCAAGCCGCCCGAGCCGAAAGCGACGTCCGGGGACCTGCGCGGACTCCGCCGAGTACGTCATGCGGACGCCCGGCCGTGCCGTCAGGCGGTCGGGGGTGTCGGCGGTCGTGACGCTCCGACGAGGGGTACGGCGCCCGTCGCGGTGGAGATCAGGTCCTCGTAGACGGACGGGTCGGTGGTGAAGGCTCCGAGGCGGACGGTCTTGTTGGCGCCGTGGTAGTCGCTGGAGCCGGTGACCCGCAGGCCCAGGTCGCGGGCGAGCAGGCGCACGTGCGCGCGGTCGGCCGCCGAGTGGTCCGTGTGGTCCGCCTCGACGCCCCACAGGCCCGCCGCCGCGAGTTCGGCGATCAGCGTGTCGGGCACGATGTGGCCCCGGCTGCTCGCCCGGGGGTGCGCCAGCACCGAGACGCCGCCGGCCTCGTTCACCAGCCGGACGGCGGTGAACGCGTCGATGTCGGCCTTGGGCAGGCGATAGCGGCGGCCCAGCCATTCCGGCGCGAAGGCCTCGCCCACGGTCCCGACGAGGCCCCGCCGGATGAGCGCCTGGGCGAGATGGGGACGTCCCACAGTGCCGCCGGCCGCGTACTCGCGTATCTCGGGGACCGTGACGTCGATGCCGCCGTCGTTCAGCAGCGCCACCGTTCTCTCCGCCCGCTGCTCACGGGAGCGCCGTACCCGGGCCAGCTCCGCGGCCAGCGGTCTGTGGCCGGGGTCGAAAAGGTAGGCGAGCAGGTGCAGTCCCACGGTCGGCTCGGCGCCGTACCAGCGGCCCGACAGCTCGGCGCCGCGCACCAGCGTCAGCCCCGCGGGCAGCGCGGCCGCGGCGGTCTCCCACCCGGCGGTCGTGTCGTGGTCGGTGAGCGCCACCACGTCCAGCCCGGCCGCGACCGCCTTCTCCGCCAGCGCTCCGGGAGGGTCCGTACCGTCACTGGCGGTGGAGTGGACGTGTAGGTCGATCCGCATACCTCCAGCCTGTCAGCAATCAGCCCGGTATGGGGGCCGAGGCTCAGGTGAGCGCGAACATGGGCGAGGCGCGTACGCGGCCGGGGGGCCGGGGTCGGGCGGAGGCATGGATCCGGCATCTCTGTGGATCGGGAACGGGGGAACCGGTAGGTTCCCCCACATGCCAGGTGACCGGTTACGTGTGCTGGCAGGCCGGTATCGGTTGCAGGCGCCTCTCGGTGAGGGCGGGATGGGGCTCGTCTGGCGGGCCTGGGACGAGCTGCTCCGGCAGACCGTGGCGGTCAAGGAGGTGTCGCTGTCCACCGGGCTGACCTCCCGGGACCGTGAGGAGCGGCTGCGGCGGACCCTGCGTGAGGCGCGTACGGCAGCCACGCTGAGAGGCCACCCCGGCATCGTCACCGTCTACGACGTGGTCGAGGAGGACGGCCTGCCCTGGATCGTCATGGAGCTGGTCGACGGACCGTCCATGGCCCAGGTGATCAGGGCCGAGCAGCGGCTGCCCGAGGACAGGGTCGCACGGATCGGACTGCAGGTGATCTCCGCGTTGGCGGCGGCGGAGGCGGCGGGGGTCGTGCACCGGGACGTCAAACCCGCCAACATCCTGCTCACGGGCGGCCGGGCCGTGCTGACCGACTTCGGGATCTCGGCGGCCGCCCACGAGACCACCGACCTGACCGGGACCGGGCAGCTCCTCGGCACACCCGCCTATCTCGCGCCCGAGCAGATCGAAGGCGAGCGCGCCTCTGCGGCCTCCGACCTGTGGGCGGTGGGCGTGACGCTGTACGAGGCGGTGGAGGGTCGCAGGCCGTTCGAGCGGGAGAGCACGGCGGCCACGATCGCGGCGATCGTCAACCTGCCACCGGCACCGGCCCGGCACGTGGACCGGCTCCGTCCCGTGATCGACGGCCTGCTCAGGAAGGATCCGGCCGAACGGCTGACGGCCGGCCAGGCGACGGCCCTGCTCTCGCCGACGGCCGCCGGAGCCGAGTGGGGACAGGCGGCCCTCGTACGGAGCCCGGGGAGCTCGGACCCGGCGGGCGGCGGCGACGGAGCGGCCCGGGAGGACGCGGGCCTGAAGTCCACATCCGCCGCGGCCTCCCGGCGGCCCTACGGACGGGTGGCCCTGGCGACGGGAACGGCGCTGGTGGCCGTGGTGGTCACGGTGATCTGGGGGACCCAGCGCATCCCCTCCGGGAGCGGGACCACCCAGACCTCCGGCGCCACCGGAAGCCCGGCTCCCTCCCACATTCAGTCTCCCGGCCCCTCGGGGAGCCCGGCGTCCTCGCACGTTCAGTCTCCCGGCCCGTCGGGGAGCCCGGCGGCCTCCACGGTCCCGGCCGCGCTGCCCCGGGGCTTCACCCTCCACCGGGACCGGCGCGGATTCTCCCTGGCGGTGCCGGACGGCTGGAGCAAGGAGGAGTCCGAGGACCAGGTGAGCTGGGAACGTCCCGAAAGCTCGGCTCTCTCCTCGCCCTCCTGGTACTTGGGCGTCTTCACCGACCCCGGAAGAAAGGAGACCGGACAGCCGACCGACATCCTCAACCGATTGCGCGACACGCTCCGGAAAGACATGGTCGCGGCCGGTTCCTATCAGGAGCTCAGCCGTCGTCCGGTCCCTTTCGCCGGCGGGCGGGCCGCCGAGCTGGAGTTCGGGTTCGCGCACAGGGACGCGTCGGGCATGCGCTTCCGCTTCTACGCCCGGTGCGTCATCCCCGATTCGGGAGGCACCGGGATACTCTGGTTCTTCGCCCCCGCCGGGGATTGGGCCGAGGCCGGCACGCATGTCGCCACGTTCGTCGAGACGTTCCGGCTCGACTGACCATCCCCCGCAGGCCCACACCGATCATCGGCATCCCATTTGGCGCCGTTTATCGCAATCATGGTGATTTCCTCAAGTTTTGTACGGCTTGCGGGCATGACCGGGTAAATCGCGGGGACGGTGAGGCGATGGCATCGGTAATGCTGGGGCATGTCGCCCTTCCCGGAGACGTCGCGTCCGTTCCGCAGGCCCGGTTGTACGTCCGCGACCTGCTGGGAGCCGTCGGCCCCAGCCACCTGGAGGAGGCCCTCCTCCTCGTCACCGAGCTCGTGACCAACTCGGTGCGGCACTCCGACTCCGGCCGCCGCCCCGACGGGCAGGTGGCGGTGATCGTCACCGAGCGCACCGAGGTGGTCCATGTCGATGTGATCGACCAGGGGTCGGCCAGCCGTACTCCCCGGGTCCACCAGGACGTCGACACGGACAGCGGCGGAG
The DNA here is from genome assembly GCF_002149035.1 of Streptosporangium minutum. Taxonomy (GTDB): domain Bacteria; phylum Actinomycetota; class Actinomycetes; order Streptosporangiales; family Streptosporangiaceae; genus Streptosporangium; species Streptosporangium minutum. Next base: position 7,797 of record NZ_NGFP01000253.1, on the reverse strand, counting down.
GCCGAGGGCTGTGGCTGGTGCGGGAGCTGGCCTCGGCGTGGGGATGGCACGACGATCCGGCGGGACGCGTGGTCTGGTTCCAGATGGCGAAACAGCCACCGGAGTGACCTGGGGGCGCCCCGCTTCACCACCACCCGACTCCCCCGCGCAACCGCCACCGAGACCACGTGCTTGACCGCCCCGGGCCGCTTGTTTCACCACCACCGGAGTGACCCGCACCATCGCCCCCACCGTGAACTTGGTGAAGATTTGAGTAAAAAGTCCGGTTGCGGCAGCCCGACATATTGACGCTCTAATCAACAGCCACGCATACTTCCCCTCATGCAAGCACAGAAGTCCACAGAAGCGGGCAAGCATGCTGCCCGCTGAGCGGCATTCGCGGATCGGTGAGGCGTTGCGGGCCTCCCGCGTGGTCAGCACCGACGACCTCGCGCGCGAGCTCGCCGTGTCGGCGGAGACGATCCGCCGTGACTTCGTCCTGCTCGAACGCCGGGGAAAGCTGGTGCGCGTCCATGGAGGCGCGACGATCGCGCTCGGGCAGGCCGCCGGGGAGGAGACCCCGTTCGTCGAGCGGACCGGGACCGCCGCGGAGGCGAAGAAGCGCATCGGCCGCGCCGCGGCGGCGCTCATCCACCCGGGCCAGACGATCGTGATCGATGTGGGGACCACCGCCGTCGACGTGGCCCGCGCCCTGCCGCTGGACTTCTCCGGGACCGTGGCCACCTGCTCCCTCCTGGTCGCGGCCGAGCTCTCCGAGCGGGCCGGCGTCGAGATCCTCGTCTGCGGGGGCAGGCTGCGGGGAGGAGACCTCGCGCTCTCGAACTCGGTCGCCCAGTCGTTCTTCACGGACCTGAACCCGGACATCGCGTTCCTCGGGTCCGGCGGCGTGGACGCCGTGGCCGGTCTGACCGACTACTACCTGGATGAGATCGCCGTGCGCAGGACGATCCTCAGGAACGCGGCCCGCTCGTACGTGCTCGCCGACTCCAGCAAGTTCGGCCGGGTCGCCCGCCATCGAGTCGCCGGCATGGACGAGTTCGACGGCCTGATCACGGAGGCGGAGCCTCCGCCGAGCATCCGGGACGCCATCACGGGCGAGGGCGGGGTGATCGTTCTGCCCTGAGGGACCCCCGATGGTTCGAGGAGCCGGGCGGCGCGGCAACGCCACCCGGCTCAGACCCCCCAGCCGATGCGCCATCTGACAGGAAACATAGGAGTTGGGAATCCATGTCCCAGTATTCACCACCCACCCCCGGCAATGAGAGCACCGCGGGCGTCGAGGAGTTCGGCTACAAGCAGGCGATGAAGCGCGGCACCGGCCGCTTCGCCTCCTTCGCCGTCGCGTTCGCCTTCGTCTCGATCGCCACCGGCATCTTCACCACCTACGGTTCGGTGCTGAACAGCTCCGGGCCGGCCGGCATCTGGACCTGGCCGATCGTGATCGTCGGCCAGCTGGCCGTCGCGTTCATCTTCGGGTCCCTGGCCGCGCGCATCCCGGTGACCGGATACTCCTACCAGTGGATGTCCCGGCTGGCGAACCCCGTGCTCGGGTGGATCATCGGCTGGATCTCGTTCACGTTCCTGGCGATCGTGGTCGTCGCGGTGGACTACACCATCGCCTCCACCGTGCTGCCCGTGCTGCTGCAGTACGAGGGGACGGCGCTGAACGCGTGGGCGATCACAGGGGTGGTCATCCTCTTCCAGGCCCTCCTGGTGGCGTTCTCCACCAAGTGGACCGAGCGGGTCAACAACTTCGCCGTGACCGCGGAGCTCATCGGCATGGTCGCCCTCGTCCTGCTCCTGCTCGGCGTGGGGTTCGTCGCGAAGGAGGTCAACTTCGCGAACCTGTTCAGCACCGGCGCCGTCCCCGCCGACGGCTACCTCAGCTTCGGGACGCTCACCTCGGCGGGCCCGTGGATGCTGGGCTTCCTGCTCGGCGCGTTCACGATCGTCGGCTTCGAGTCGGCGGCCAACCTCGCGGAGGAGACGAAGGACCCGGCCCGTGTCGTCCCCCGCGCCATGTGGCAGGCGGTTCTCGCCTCCGGCGTGCTCGGCTTCCTGTTCCTCGTCGCCGTCACCCTGCTCGCCGGTGACCCGGTCGAGCTGGCGAAGTCGGCGACGCCGATCGCCGATGTGATCACCCGGGTGCTGGGCCCCGTCGTGGGTACGGCGCTGCTGGTGCTGGTGGTGATCGCGATCTTCGCCTGCGGCATGGTGATCCTCATGACCGGGGTGCGCCTGGTGTGGGCGATGTCCCGCGACGAGCGGTTCCCCGGCTGGCAGGCCTGGCGGAAGGTCTCGCCGCGGTTCGGCACGCCTCTGAACGCCACCGTGTTCATGCTCGTCATCGGCGAGCTGATCCTGGCGATCTTCTCCACCCGGACCGACGCCCTGTTCGGGCTGTTCGCCGCCGCCACCCTGCTGCCCGCGATCATCTACACGGGGACCGTCGTCATGTACGTGGTCAAGCGGAAGGCGCTGCCGCCGAGCAGGGGATTCGACCTGGGCCGGTGGGAGATCCCGGTGATCGTCGTCGCGATGGTCTGGCTGGTGTTCGAGCTGCTGCTCTTCCGTGACGCCTCGTTCGTGGACCCGTGGACCTACGTGCTGATCATGCTGGTCCTGGGTGCCGCGTACCTGATGTACCTCCTGGTCACCCGCGGTGGGGCCAAGGGGCTGGCGATGCCGGACATGCATTCCATCGACGCGGAGCTGAACGCCGACGCCGCCAAGGGCGCCGGCGCGGCCAAGGACGACGCCGCCAGGAGCACGGGGGCCGTCAACGACACGGACGGAGCGCTCGGGCGGTGACGACGGTACTGGCGATAGACCAGGGGACATCCGGCACCAAGGCGGTCGTCGTCGACGGTGACGGCGGGGTGCTCGGCATCGCCGAGCTCCCCGTCCGCCCCACCTACCTGCCCGGCGGAGGAGTCGAGCAGGACCCCCGCGAACTGCTCGACTCGGTCCTCGACGCCGGCCGCGAGGCCGTCGCGCGGGCCGGTGCGCGGATCGACGCCGTCACGCTGGCGAACCAGGGCGAGACCGTGCTGGCGTGGGACCCCGTCACGGGCGACCCCCTCTCCCCCGCCATCGTGTGGCAGGACCGCCGGTCGGAGGGCATCTGCGCGGAGCTGGACGGGTTCAGGGACCGGATCGCCGACACCACCGGGCTCGTCCTGGACCCGTACTTCTCCGCCCCCAAGATGGCGTGGCTGCGCCGGAACGTGACGGGCGAAGGGGTGGTCACCACCTCGGACTCCTGGATCGTCCACCATCTGACCGGGGAGTTCGTCACCGACGTCTCCACGGCCAGCCGATCGCTGGTGACGCGGCTCAGCGACGTCGAGTGGAACGCGGAGCTGCTCGAACTGTTCCAGCTCGGCGAGGAGCGCCTGCCCCGCATCGTCTCGTGCGACGAGGTGGTCGGCGGCACCTCCGCGTTCGGCGGGCACGTCCCCGTCGCCGGGCTCGTGGTCGACCAGCAGGCGGCGCTGCTCGCGGAGAACTGCCTGAGGGCGGGCGAGGCGAAATGCACCTTCGGCACCGGCGCGTTCCTGCTGGCCAACACCGGCACCTCGGCCACCCGCTCCACGGCGGGACTGGCCGCGTCGGTCGCCTGGCGCGTCCGGGGGGAGACCTCCTACTGCTTCGACGGCCAGGTCTACACGGCCGCCTCCGCTGTGCGGTGGCTGCAGGACCTCGGCTTCGTCCAGAGCGCGGCGGACCTCGACGCCGTCGCGGCCACGGACGCCGAAGGGGTCCTGTGCGTCCCGGCGCTGGCCGGCCTGGCCGCCCCCTGGTGGCGTCCCGACGCCAAGGCCGCGTTCACCGGGATGACGCTCTCCACCGGGCCGCGCCACCTCGTGCTCGCCGTACTGCAGGGGATCGCGGCGCAGGTCGCCGAGGTCGGCGAGCTCGTCGCCGCCGACCTCGGGCAGCCGTTGACCATGCTCCGCGTGGACGGCGGGCTCACCCGCAGCCGCGTTCTCATGCAGGCGGTCGCCGATCTGATGCAGATCCGGATCGACGTCTACCCCTCCCAGCACGCCACCCCGCTGGGTGCGGTGGCACTGGCCCGCGCCTCGCTCGACCCGTCGCTCTCCCTTGAGGACGCGGTGGACGCGTGGGAGCCCAGCACGACCTACGAACCTCGATGGTCCGCGGATCAGGCGGCCGACTTCCGTTCCCGCTGGGGAGAGGCCGTCGCCGCTGCCGTGACACGGGAAGGAGAGCGGTGAACACCACGGGGGAGACGGCGGTGAGCACCACGGGGGAGACGATGGGCACCACGTTCGACGTGGCGGTGATCGGTGCCGGCATCGTCGGCTCGGCCATCGCCCGGAAACTGGCCGGATACGAGCTGAGCGTCGCGCTGCTGGACGCGCGCGGCGACGTCGGCGACGGCACGAGCAAGGCGAACACCGCCATTCTGCACACCGGTTTCGATGCGAAACCCGGCACGCTCGAATCCCGCCTGGTCCGTGAGGGCTACCGCCTGCTCTCCGAGTACGCGGAGCGGACCGGCATCCCGGTCGAGCACACCGGGGCCCTGCTGGTGGCCTGGACCGAGGAGGAGCTCGACGCCCTGCCGGCCCTGAAGGAGAAGGCGGAGCGGAACGGGTACGACAGGACGCGGATCGTCGGCCGCGACGAGGTGTACCGGCAGGTCCCCCACCTCGGGGAAGGGGCTCTGGGCGGTCTGACCGTTCCCGACGAGTCCATCATCTGCACCTGGACCACCAACCTCGCCCTGGCCACGGAAGCCGTCCTGCGCGGCGTGACGCTGCTGCTGAACCGGAGGGTGCAGTCAGTCGAGGACCGCGGCGACCGTACCGTCCTGCGCACCTCCGGCGGGGAGGTGAACGCCCGCTGGGTCGTCAACGCGGCCGGACTCGGCGCCGACGTCATCGACCGGCTGTTCGGCCACGACCGTTTCACCGTCACGCCGCGACGCGGCGAGCTGCTGGTCTACGACAAGCTCGCCCGTCCGCTGGTCGACAAGATCATCCTGCCCGTGCCCACCTCACAGGGCAAGGGTGTACTGATCAGTCCCACCGTCTACGGCAACGTCCTGCTCGGCCCCACCGCCGAGGACCTCACCGACCGCACCGACACCGGCACCTCGGAGAAGGGGCTGGAGTTCCTGCTGGACAAGGGGGAGAAGCTGATGCCCGACCTCCTGCGGGAGGAGGTCACGGCGACCTACGCCGGCCTGCGGGCGGCGAGCGACCATCCGGACTACCTCATCGAGGCCGACGCGGGGCGACGCTACGTCCTGGTCGGCGGGATCCGCTCGACCGGCCTCACCTCCGGCATCGCCGTCGGCGAGCATGTCGCCGAGCTGATCGGGGAAGCCGGCCTGGCGCTCACGCCACGGGAGGAGCTGCCGGAGCCGCCGCACATGCCCAACCTCGGGGAGGCCGGCCTGCGGCCGTACCAGGACGCCGCCCGGATCGCCGGCGACCCCGCCTACGGCAGGGTGGTCTGCTTCTGCGAGCGGGTGACCGCCGGCGAGATCCGCGACACCTTCCGGTCGCCGATCCCCCCGTCCGGCCTGGAGGGGCTCCGCCGCCGGACCCGGGCGATGAACGGGCGCTGCCAGGGATTCTTCTGCGGCGCCGAGGTCGGGAAACTGATGGACACCAAGGGCGAGAGCGCCTGTGAACAGCGCCACCCGTCGCCGGAGGCACAGCGATGACAACCGACATCACCACCCTCACCCCGGACGTCGTCATCGTCGGCGCGGGACCGTCCGGACTGAGCGCCGCCCGTGCGCTCGCGCCGAGGCTCGGCGGCGGCGTCCTCGTCCTCGACCGGGAGAGCACGGCCGGGGGCATCCCCCGGCACAGCGACCATCCCGGCTACGGGATCAGGGACATGCGGCGCTTCATGAGCGGGCCCGCCTACGCCCGCAGGCTCGTCGCGCAGGCCGAGGCCGCCGGTGCGACGATCCGTACGAACGCCACCGTGACGGGCTGGGCCGGTGATCACACGATCGAGGCCACCACCCCGGAGGGCCGCATCCGGGTCGAGGCGCGGGCCGTCGTCCTGGCCACCGGGGCCCGTGAGCGCCCACGCCCCGCCCGCCTCATCCCCGGCGACCGCTCCCGCGGCGTCTACACCACCGGGCACCTGCAGAACCTCGTCCACCTGCGGCACGGGAAGGTCGGCAGGAGGGCCGTCATCGTCGGCGCGGAGCTGGTCAGCTGGTCGGCCGCGCTGACCCTGCGCGAGGCCGGTTGCAGGACCGTCCTGATGACCACCGAGTATCCCCGGCCGGACTCCTACTCCCTCTTCAGCGTCCCCGGCAGGATCCTCTTCCGGACCCGGGTCGCCACCCGCACCCGCGTGACGCGGATCATCGGCCGGCCGGAGCTCGAAGCGGTCGAGGTCGAGAACATCGACACCGGTGAGCGACGGGTCGTCGAGTGCGACACGCTCGTCCTCACCGGCGACTGGATCCCCGACCACGAGCTCGCGCGTGCCGCGGGGATCACCCTGGACCCCGGCACGAAGGGCCCGCTGGTCGACAGCGCGCTCCGTACGGACCGGCCCGGCGTGTTCGCCGTGGGCAACATGCTGCACCCGGTCGACACCGCCGACATCGCGGCGATCGACGGCGCCCACGTGGCCCGTTCCGTCATCGCGTGGCTGAACGGCGAGAGCGTGCCGGCCGGGCAGGTGCGTCTCGTCGCCGACGCGCCCTTCCGGTGGGTGTCGCCGGAGATCCTGCGTCCCGGCGACCCCGTCCCGTCCCGGCGCCGCCTGCTGCTGTGGAGCGACCGTTACATCCCGTTCCCGCAGGTCGTCCTGCGGCAGGGCGGGAAGGTCGTCGCCCGCAGGCGCCTGTGGTGGCCGGCGGCTCCCGGCCGGGTGTTCCGCGTCCCGACGGGCATCCTCTCCACGGTCGACCCCAAGGGCGGCACCGTGCACATCGGGAGCCGGTGACGCCGGGTCCCGGGGCCGCTGACCTCAGGTCCGGCAGGCCGCTTCACGTCTCGGAGACCGCTGCGCCCCGGGGGCCCGGAAGCCCCCCGGGGCCCAGCCGTGCATGGCGCCGTTGCGGGCGGTCCGGGAGACACCCGCTCCTCCACGACCGGCAGGGTGTCCGGCTCCCCGCGCGTCGCGGGCGTGGACGCCGGTCACGCGTCCTCCCCGAGGCCGTAGACGCGGCGGGCGTTCTCCGCGCCGATCATCGTGGCGACCCGCACCGCCTGGGACTCGCTCCACTCCCCGTCCGCGACGAAGCCCGACAGGACCCGGGTCATCGCCCGCCGCCAGAGCAGGGCGCCCAGATGGTGCAGCTCCGCGGGGCCCCAGGCGTCCGAGGAGAAGAGGATCTTGGCGAACGGCGCCAGCTCCAGGCTCTCGGCCACGACGGCCACGCTGCGCGCCCCGGTGTAGTTCACCCCCAGCCCGACGTCGAAGTAGACGTTCGGGTAGACCTGGGCGAGGAATCCGGCGTTGCGGTGGAACGGGTAGCAGTGCAGCAGGAGCAGCGGGACGGCCCGGGGCTCGGCGAGCTCGATGAACCCCCGCATCAGCAGCGGGTCGGAGCGGTGCAGGTCGATGTCGGGGTCGCCGTACCCGATGTGGAACTGCAGCGGCAGGCCCCGCTCGACGCCCTTCCAGATGAGGTGGCGCAGCAGCACCGGGTCGTCGACCCGGGTCCTCCCGCTCCGCTCGGCGATCCGGTCCCTGAACCCGTCCAGCTCCGCGCAGATGCCCTCCGACCGGCGGTCCTGCCACACGATGGCGGGGGAGAGGGGGTCGCCCGTGACGGGGTCCCACGCC
>NZ_NGFP01000252.1 GCF_002149035.1 Streptosporangium minutum | reverse complement strand
GAATGGATCACCCTCTGATCCCCCGGCAGCGGCGGCTCGCTATCCGGACAGATACTCCTCCCGGACCCTGGAGCGCGACAGCTTTCCCGTGGGGGTGCGGGGCAGCTCGTCGCGGAACTCGATGACCCTGGGGTGCTTGAAGCGGGCGATGCGCGGGCCGAGGTGGTCCAGCAGCTCCCGCGGGGAGGGGTGGGGGCCGGGGACCGGCTGGACCAGCGCGACCACGCGGTGGCCCCACTCCTCGTCGGGCACGCCGATCACCGCGACGTCGGCGACCGCGGGGTGCTCCAGCAGCGCCGCCTCGATCTCGGCGGGGTAGATGTTCACCCCGCCGGAGATGATCAGGTCGGTACGGCGGTCGCACAGGAACAGGAACCCGTCCTTGTCCATGAAGCCGATGTCGCCGGGGGCGTACCACTCCCCGCGCATGCTGGAGGCGGTCTTCGCCGGGTCCTTGCGGTAGGTGAAGCTGCCGAGACCCGACTTGAGGTAGACCATGCCCGGCTCGCCGGCGGGGACCTCCTCGCCGTCCGGGTCGAGGATCCTCGCCTCGAAGCCCGGGGCCGGGCGGCCGACCGTGCCGGGACGTTCCAGCCAGTCGTGCGGCTTGACGGAGAAGGCGATGGTGGACTCGGTGGAGCCGTAGTACTCGTACAGGACCGGGCCCCACCAGTCCATGATCTCCTTCTTGACCGCCACCGGGCAGGCCGCCCCCGTGTGGATCACCTGCCGGAGCGACGACACGTCGTACTTCCGGCGGACCTCGTCCGGCAGCCGGAGCATCCGGTGGAACATCGTCGGGACCATCATGGCGTTGGTCACCCGGTGCCTGTCGACCAGTTCGAGGATCGCGACCGGCTCGAACCTGGGCGCGATCACCAGGGTGTGGCCCAGGTGCAGCGCGAACATCGTGTGGGCGCACGGCGCGGAGTGGTACATCGGCGAGGTCACCAGGTGGATCTCGTCGCCCGGCCGCAGGTCGCAGACCTCGCCGAGGAACCAGGTGACGAGCGGGACCGTCGCCTCCGGCTCGGCGCCGGACAGGGGCCGCTGGACGCCCTTGGGGAAGCCGGTGGTGCCCGAGGTGTACCACATGACGGTCCCCGCCGACCGGTCGCCGGGGTCCGTCACGGGCCGGCCCTCGGCCAGCCCGCCGACGCCGGTGAGCGCCCCCTCCACGGGGTGGTCCCGGTCGGCGACCACGACCTTGGCGTCGCAGTCGGCCACGATGTAGGCGATCTCGGCCGCGGTCAGGTGCCAGTTGACCGGCACGTAGTACAGCCCGATCTGCCCGGTGGCCATCAGCATGACCACCGCGTCGAGGCCGTTGGGCAGCACGCCCGCGACCACGTCGCCCTCGGTGAGCCCCCGTGCCCGCAGTCCGTGCGACACCTGGTTGACCTTGGCGAGCAGCTCGCCGTAGGTCGTCACCGCGCCGTCGGCGTCGATCACCGCCCGGCGGTCCGGGTCGGCCTGCGCGATCCGGTAGAAACCGGGGAGCGTGCTGATGTCGGGCATGGGATCCCTCCTCGGGCTCAGAGCTCCAGCAGATCGGCGAGACGCGCCCGGTGGATCCGCGGCGGGCCGAGGAGCACCTCATCCGACTTGGCCCGCTTGTAGTACAGATGCGCGTCGTGCTCCCAGGTGAAACCGATCCCGCCGTGCAGCAGCAGGCTGTCGCGGGCCACCTCGAAACAGGCCCGGCCCACGTAGGCCTGGGCGAGCGCGGCGGCCAGGGGCAGCTCGCCGGGCGCCTCGTCGGCCGCCCAGGCCGCGTTCCGGACGATCGACTCGGCCTGCTCCAGCTTGCAGTGCATGTCGGCGAGCTTGTGCTTGACCCCCTGGTAGGAGCCGATGAGCCGGCCGAAGGCCACCCGGATCCGGCTGTAGGCCACGATCGCGTCGAGTGAGGCCCGCAGCACGCCGAGCTGCTCGGCGGCCACCGCCACCGCGAACAGGTCGCGGACCCTCTCCATCCCCGCCTCGGAGGAGGCGACGGCCTCGCCCGCGACCGACTCCACCCGTGCCTGCCTGCGCGTCGGGTCCAGGGTGGTCAGCGGGGTACGGCCGCCGCCCCGGACGGCCCGGACCCGCGCGCCGTCCACCATGAGGACCACGTCGGCCTCGGCGCCGTTGAGCGCCCGGTCTCCGTCGAGTGCCACGGTCGCGACGGTGGTCCCGGCGGCGATGTCCGGCAGCAGCTCCTTGTCCCCCAGCTCGGTCAGCAGGATCGTGGCGAGGGCGGTGGCCAGGAACGGGCCGGGCAGCAGCGCCGCGCCGGTCTCCTCCAGGACGATCGCGAGCTCGGCGTATCCGGCTCCGGCGCCGCCGTACTCCTGCGGGACGATGAGGCCGGCGAGCCCGAGCTCGCCGTTGAGGCGGCGGTAGACCGCCGGGTCGTAGCCGCTCTCCGACTCGGCCGCCCGGCGGACGTCGGGCAGGGGCGAGGCGGCGACGAGGAAGGAGCGGACCGTGTCGCGCAGTTCCCGCTGCTCTTCGGTGAGGACGAGGTTCACTGCCGGGTTCCCGTCTTCAGGTCCTTGAACGGAACGGTCTTGTCCACTCTCGGCTCGGGCGGCAGGTTCAGCACCCGGTCGCCGATGATGTTGCGCATGATCTCGTTGGTGCCGCCGCCGAGGGACAGCGCGGGGGCGAGGGAGATCGAGCCGGCCAGCCGCCCGTCGTCCTCGTAGGCCACGGCCTCGGGGCCGGCCAGCGAGGTGGCCAGGTCGGCCTGGAACATGCTGAGCTCGGCGAGGAGCAGTTTGGCCGCGCTGCCCCGGGCGCCGGGGAACATCCCGGCCTTGGTCTCCTGGGCGAGCCGCTGGTTGAACAGGGCCAGCGCGCGGGAGCGGATGTAGAGCTCGACGAGCTGGTCCCGGACGAGGTGGTCGCCGGTGTCCACGGTGTGGCGCAGCGCCTCGAAGGCGACCGGGTTGTCCTTCTGGCCGCCCATGCCGACGCCGCTGGAGATCGACAGGCGCTCGTGCAGGAGGGTCGTGACCGCGCAGTTCCAGCCGTCGTTGACCCGGCCGACCAGGTTCTCCGCGGGGATGTGCACGTCGTCGAAGAAGATCTCGTTGAAGTGGGCGCGGCCGGTCATGTCGCGCAGCGGCCGGACGGTGACACCGGGGGCGTGCATGTCCACGACGAACATCGACAGGCCCTTGTGCTTGGGCACGTCCACGTCGGTCCGGGTGAGCAGCAGGCCCCAGTCGGCGTGCTGGGCCACCGAGGTCCAGACCTTCTGGCCGCTGACCACCCAGCCGTCCTCGGTCTCCGTCGCCCGGGTCTGCAGGGCGGCGACGTCGCTGCCCGCGCCGGGCTCGGAGAAGAGCTGGCACCAGATCTCCTCCCCCCGCAGCAGCGGGCGGAGGTGGCGTGCCTTCTGCCCGGGGGTGCCGAGGTCGACCAGGGTCGGCCCGCACATGCCCAGTCCGATGGAGAACACGTAGGTCGGCAGCGTGAAGTCCTTGGCCTCCTCGGCGAAGGCGCGCTCCTCGGCCTGGCTCAGCCCCTGCCCGCCCCACTCGGCCGGCCAGGAGATCCCCGAATAGCCCGCGTCGTAGAGGTCGGCCATGAAGGCCTTCGCCGCGGCCACCCCGTCGGCGCCCGGGTCGTCCTCGTCTCTGCTCCGCCGTGCGTTGGCCTCCAGCCAGCTTCTGGCCCTCCGGCGGTACTCCTCAAGGTCCATGTCCGCTCCAATCAGCGCGCACTTACTCTAACCAGCGGCGAGCCGGCAGTACAGAGCAATGCTCTACAGCAGAAGGAGGAGCGATATTTGCCCTCGCTTGGCCATGAAGCACCAGGAATCGGTAATCAATCCATCCATTGTGATCGTCTGATCTCGGGGGGAGAGATTGGTGTGGTCACGCGGAACTCCTGGTCCGTGCGGACACGGCTGACGCTGATCGCCATCACCGTCGCCTTCCTGTGCGGCCTTCTCACCACCACCGTCCTGGCGCTCTCCCTGCACGACCTGGCGGACGGCTTGCGCACCAACGAGGTCGCCAGCGCCGCCCTGGAGGTCATCCACCTCGACGAGCAGGCGTCGACGCCGGTCACCCTGCCCCAGGGGAAGGCCGCGGGCGTCCAGGTGGTGAACTCGGTCGGCACGGTCGTGGCGGCCACCCCGTCGCTGGCCGGCGCGCCCCCGGTGGCGGACTTCGCTCCCTCCGCCGGGAGCACGCGAACCGACAGGGAGCTCTGCCGGATCCCCGAGTTCCCCGGCAGGTGCATGGTGGTCGTCGCCCTGCGGATTCCCCGCCCCGGCGGCGAATGGCTCGTCTACTCCGTCGACGACGTCGTCCCCTGGTACGTCCAGCCCCAGGTGTTCGCCGTGCTCGTCGGCGCCTGCCTGGCACTTGTGGCGCTGGCCGGGGTCGGCGCCCACCACATGGTGACCAGGGCGCTCCGCCCGGTGAGCGACATCAGCGACCACCTGGCGGAGATCACCGCCACCGACCTCGGCCGGCGGGTGCCGGTGCCCGAGGCGCACGACGAGATCGGGAGACTGGCCGAGACGATCAACCAGACCCTGGACCGCCTGGAGGGCGCGGTGGAGCAGCAGCGCCGGTTCGCCTCCGACGCCTCCCACGACCTCCGCAGCCCGCTCACCGCCATGCGCGCCCAGGTGGAGGAGGCGCTGCTCTATCCCGAGGACACCGACTGGGGCGCGAAGGCCACCGCGATGCTCGCCAGCCTCGACCGGCTCCAGGCGCTCGTCTCCGACCTGCTGATGCTCGCCAGGATCGATGCCGGCACCCCCGTGGCCAGGGAGCCGGTCGACCTGGGCGAGCTGTGCGGCGACGAGCTGGAGCGCCGCAAGCGCGGCGTCGAGGTGGTCCGGGAGCTGAAACCCGGCCTCGTCGTGGAGGGCGACCGGCTCCGGCTGGCGCGGCTGCTGACGAACCTGCTGGACAACGCCGAACGGCACGCCGCCTCGCAGATCACGGTGAGGGTGACGGAGGAGGACGGCACGGCCGTTCTGGAGGTGCTCGACGACGGCGCCGGGATCGCCCCCGACCAGTGGGAGGTGGTCTTCCGCCGGTTCACCCGGCTGGACGCCTCGCGCAACAGGGACGCCGGGGGCACCGGGCTGGGGCTGTCCATCGCCCGGGAGATCGCCCAGGCGCACGGCGGGACCCTGGGGCTGGAAGACAGCCCGCAAGGCGCTCGTTTCGTCCTGCGTCTCCCCCTGACCCGCTAGGGTTCCCCTGTGGCACGGGGATTTGGGCGACTACGCCGCGATGATCTGCTCCGGACCGCCTGCGACGTCATCGCGGCCCAGGGGTTCGGGCACACGCGGACGGCGGACATCGCCCAGGCCGCCGGGGTCAGCCAGGCGCTGCTCTTCTACCACTTCGAGACCAAGGAGAAGCTGTTCGCCCAGGCCTTCGCCTACGCGGCCGAGCGCGACCTGGAGGCGCTCACCAAGCTGGAGGATTCGGGCGGCTCCCCGCTGGACCGGCTGCGCGGCCTGCTCAAGCTCTACTCCCCCACCGGCAGGTCCAAGTCGTGGGCACTGTGGATCGACGCCTGGGCCGAGTCGATGCGCAACGCCGACCTGGAGGAGATGTCGCGCAGGATGGATCTGCGCTGGCGGCAGGCACTGCGCGCGATCATCGACGAGGGGGCCGCGACCGGGGCCTTCACCTGCGCCGACCCCGACGGCGCGACCTGGCGGATCGTCTCGCTGATCGACGGCCTGTCCACCCAGATGACCGTGCACAAGCGCGTGCTGTCCCGGGCCCGCATGGCCGAGTTCGTCCGTACGGCTACCGCGGGGGAGCTGGGCCTGTCCCTCGACGTGCTGTCCTGAGCAGTCCGCCGGGCAGCACGACCAGGAGCATGGCCAGGGCGATCAGCCCTCCGCCGAGGAAGACGGCCCAGGTGAGCGGCTCGCCGTACATCACGACGGCCAGGGCGGTCACCCAGAGCGGCTGGGCCGACAGGATCACCGCGGCGGGCACCGGCGGGACGTGGAGCTGGCCGTACGACCGGGCCAGGAAGCCCAGCGCGCAGGCCACGATCGACAGGTGGCCGAGGAGCGCCCAGTCGCCCGTCGTGCGGGGCAGGGTGAGCCCGTCCGGCGCGGCGAGGACGCCCGTCATGAGCGCGATCGTGCCGAGCTGGATCACCGTGACCGCGTAGGCGTCGCGCCGCGCGCCGGCGAAGCTTCCCAGCACCAGCGTGTGCCCCGCGTACAGCACCGCCGACAGCAGGGTGACGGCCAGCGCGGGCAGGGAGACGGAGCCGCCCTCGGCCTCGCGCAGGAGGGTGAAGACCGTCATCGCGGCCAGCGCGAGTGCCACCGCGCCCCAGGTGCGCCCGGAGATCCTGGCGCCGAGCAGGACCAGCCCGAGGACCGGGGTGATCACCACGGAGGAGCCGACGGTGAAGCCCGAGACCGAGGACGGCAGGTCGTGCAGCGCGACGGCCTGGGCGGTCTGGCCCACGCCGAACAGCAGACCGAGCAGGACGCCGGTCAGCCAGGTGCTCTCCGGCAGCCCCCGCAGGCAGCCCGGCCGGAGCGCGAACAGGGCGAACGCCGCGATGCCGTACCGCTCGGCGAGCAGGTCCGCCACCGGCATCCGGACGATGAGGTCTTTCATCAGCGGGAAAGCCGACCCCCAGGCCACGCTGACGGACAACAGAAGCACGGCTCCCAAGAGGGGTCGAGGAGCGAACACCGCTGCCATACGGGAAGGATCGCATCACTCACCGCTACCACCAGGTCACAGACCGGATCGGGAGTAACCCGAATACAACCCTGAGGGAAGGACGCCACACCGGCGTGAGGGAGCTCACACCCTCGCGAGGGCTTCCCCCGCTATTAGATGCTTCGTACAATTACGGCGCAGACACCCGATGGGAGTGGAGCGATGACACCCGCCCCGAACACCACTGCGGACAGAGAGAGCGACCAGACGGTCGCGGAGAAGCGCGCCTACGAAGCGGTCATCGAACGCCTCTCCAAGGCCTCGGTCGACAAGCACTGGGAGCCCTACGCCGACATCCCCTGGGACGACGAGGACTTCCTCGTCCGCCAGGACGACCCCCGCTGGGAGCTGCCCGGCGTCGACAAACTGGGCGGTCACGCCTGGTACCGGGCGCAGACGCCCGAGACCCGCGCCAGGATCGGGCTGTGGCGGGTGGCGACCGCCATGAAGATCGGCCTGCAGTTCGAGAACCTGCTCAAGCGCGGCCTGCTGAACTACGCCTACCGGCTGCCGAACGGCTCCCCCGAGTTCCGCTACGTCTACCACGAGACGATCGAAGAGGGACATCACGGGATGATGTTCCAGGAGTTCGTCAACCGTACAAAGTTTCCGATCAACGGCATGCCGGGCCCGCTGAGCCTGCTCGCCCAGATCACCCCGTGGATCCCGCTGATCTCCACCGAGCTGTTCTTCATCTTCGTGCTCGGCGGCGAGGACCCGATCGACCACGTGCAGCGCAAGACCCTCAAGGAGGGCCAGATCCGGCACCCCCTGGAGGAGACCATCATGCGGATCCACATCGCGGAGGAGGCCCGGCACATCTCCTTCGCCCGGCACTACCTGCGCCGCCGGGTCCCGCGGATGCCCCGCCACCGCCGCTTCGCGCTGGGGATCGTCTCCCCGGTCGTCCTGGGCATCATGGCGCGGATCATGCTGTCGCCCCCCGGATCGATGATCAAGAGGTTCCGGATCCCGGAGCACGTCGTCAGGGAGGTCTACACCGACAATCCCGAAACGGCCCAGCAGATCCGCGACTCGGTGGGCAAGACCCGTGAGCTCTGCGCCGAGCTGGGCATGATGAACCCCGTCCAGCGCAGGGTCTGGAAGGCGATGGGCATCTGGGCGGCACCCACCGGGAAGGCGGTCCGATGAAGGCGGCGACCGTGACGGGCCGGGCGTCCGGGGAGGCGCTCCGATGAGGACGGCGACCGTGACGGGCGGGGCGTCCGGGAAGGCGGCCCGATGAAGGCGGCGACCGTGACGGGCCGGGCGTCCGGGGAGGCGCTCCGATGAGGACGGCGACCGTGACGGGCGGGGCGTCCGGGAAGGCGGCCCGATGAGGACGGCGATCGTGACGGGCGGGGCGTCCGGCATCGGCCGGGCCCTCTGCCGCGAGCTCGCCAGGCGCGGCGCGCACGTCGTGGTCGCGGATCTGGACGGCGCCGGGGCCGAGCGGGTCGCCAAGGAGTTCGGCTGCTCGGCCGCGACGCTGGACGTCACCGACGCGCGGGCCGTGCGGGACCTCGTCACGAGCGTCAGGGCCGAGCGGGGCCGGCTGGACCTCGTGTTCAACAACGCCGGGATCGCGGTCGGCGGCACCACCGACGAGCTCACCCTCGACCACTGGGACCGCACCATCGACGTGAACCTGCGCGGCGTGGTCCACGGCGTCCACGCCGCCTATCCGATCATGATGCGGCAGGGCTTCGGCCACATCGTGAACACGGCGTCCCTGGCCGGCCTGGTCCCCGCTCCCCTGATGGCCCCCTACACCGCGACCAAGCACGCGGTGGTCGGGCTGTCGCTCGCGCTGCGGGCCGAGGCGGCGGCGCACGGCGTGAAGGTGAGCGTGGTCTGCCCGGGCTTCACCGACACCCCGCTGCTCGACCACGCCAACCCCGGCCTGCCGCAGACCGCGACCGGCGCGGGCGCCCGGCGGTCGGCGACCAGGACCCAGGGCCGGCTCTACTCGGCCGACGCGCTGGCCGCCGACATCATGAAGGGCCTCGCCCGCAACCAGGCGCTCATCGTGGCGCCGGCGTCGGGGCGGATGGCCTGGCGGGGAGTACGGCTGTCGCCCTCGCTCGCCGTCCGTGCCGCCTCACTCGCCATCCGCCGCCTGGGCGGCGCCTGACGGCGAGGCGCCCGGGAGCCGGAAGCGGGTTGCCTCCCGGGCGCCTTGCCGTCCTCTCCCCGGTCAGCCCGGGCGCCTTGCCGTCCCCCCGGTCAGCCCCCGGTCAGCCAGGGTGCCTGGTCGTCCCCGGTCAACCAGGGCGCCCGGCGAGGTTGGCGGTGAGCAGGTCGATCAGCGGTTCGCGGCGGACGCAGCCCGCCAGGGCGAACGAGTCGGCCAGGGCCAGCACCTCGTCGTCGCCGAGACCGCGGAACAGCGCGCCGTACTCGGGCAGCAGCGCCTGGGCGATGAGGACGTGCCGGATCAGGTCGTCGGTCTGGTAGCGGGCGCCCCACGGGTAGGGGTCCCATCCGGGGAACTCGGTGGCCACGAGCGTGTGCAGCGGCGCCAGCAGGTCGGCCGACTCCTCCATCGTGGAACCCCACCGGTCCGCGCCGAGCCGCGCCTTCTTCTCGATGAACGGCCCGAAGCGCTCCATGTACGGCCCGGCCGCGTGGACCAGGCCCTGCAGCCCGACGTCCTTGTAGGTCCACAGCGACCAGCCCGCCCCGTGGGCGTCGTAGATGCCGAGCTGGTCGGCCAGGATCCGGTAGCGCTGCTCGTCGACCGCGGGGTCGCCGGTGTAGACCGGGCCGAACTCGCCCACCCACACCGGCGTACCCGTCTCCCGCTGGAAGGCCGTGCGCCGCTCGAAGGCCCGCTCCAGCTGGGCGCGGTCCACCCACTCCCCCCGGGTGTAGCCGGGGTAGGGCCCGCCGTGCGCGAAACCGGCCAGGGCGTAGTCGTGGCAGACGAAGACGGTGTTCTCGTAGACCTCGCGGAAGACCGAGAAGTCGGTGGAGTAGGTGTTGCCGTCCAGAAAGAGCACGTGGTCCGGGTCGACCGCCCGCAGCGCCTTGACCAGCCTGTCGTAGAACGGCCCGACCACCCTGCCCGTGGGGTCGCCGGGCTCGTTGACCGGGTTGTAGCCCGCGACCCACGGCTGGTCCCGGTAGCGGTCGGCGATCGCCTCCCACAGGTACACGACCCGGTCCTGGAAGTGCCGGTGCCGCCAGAACGAGGCGACGTGGGTGGGGTTGTCGGAGTGCCAGTGCTGGTTCTGCGCCCCCGGCAGCGCGTGCAGGTCGAGCACGCTGTAGACGCCGTGCTCGGCGAGCAGGCCGATGACGCGGTCGAGGTGGCGGAAGCCGTGCTCGATGACCTCGAACGGCCGGTCGTCCGATTCGAGATGGCGGTAGTTCACCGGGATGCGCACGCAGTTGACGCCCATCGAGGCCAGCAGCCGCGCGTCCTGCGCACCGAAGAAGGAGGTCAGCAGCCGGTCGAAGAACAGCTCGGCCCGCTCCTCGCCCAGCGCCTCGCGCACCGAGCGCCGCATCTCCGACTCGTTGGCCGGATAGCCGGTGATGAAGTTCTCCATGTTCATCCAGCCTCCGAGGCCCACGCCGCGCAGCCGTACCGCGGCGCCCTCCGGGTCGACGAGACGGGATCCGGAGACACGCAGGGTCATCAGTTCTCCTTTGCCGAAGCCGCCGGGGACGCGCCGGGGCCGCCGTGGTCCCGGCGATCAGCCGTCGGCGGCCGGACAGGTCCGGTATGGCTCACTGAAACTTTCAAAACAATGCCGAATGTTTCACATCCGGAGGATAAGTAAATTACGCATAACACGTCAATAGAGCCCTGGATGTACTTCTGGTCAGCATCCAGGGCCACCGAATCGTTCTCCGAAAGTTTTCGGATATACTCCCTCGCATGCCAGCGAAGAGCCGGGTGACAATCGCTCTGATAGCCGAAGAGGCCGGGGTCTCGGTCCCCACTGTGTCCAAGGTCATCAACGGCCGGCCGGAGGTCGCCCCGGACACCCGCCAGCGGGTGGAACGCCTGCTCCACAAACACGGCTACCAGCGGCGCGTCAGCCAGAGCGACGGACCGGTCGGGCTGATCGACCTGGTCTTCGCCGAGATCGAGAGCCCATGGGCGATGGAGATCGTCCGGGGTGCCGAGACCGCCGCCCGCGAGGTCGGCGCCAGCACCGTGATCTCCGTGCTGCACACGCACGCGGGTCCCGGCCGCGACTGGCTGGAGCGCATCGCGGCCCGCCGTACCGACGGAGTGGTGATCGTGGCGTCGCGGCTCTCCGCCGGGTTGCAGGGCCAGCTCAACGCCCGCTCGATGCCGGTCGTCGTCGTCGACCCCGAGGGAGAGCCCGCCCCCCACGTCGCCTCGGTGGGCGCCACCAACTGGAACGGCGGCCTGGCCGCCACCCGCCACCTCCTGGAGCTCGGACACCGCAGGATCGGCGTCATCGGCGGTCCGGCCGACATGCTGTGCAGCCGGGCCAGGATCGACGGCTACCGGGCGGCGCTGGAGACCGCCGGCGTCGCCGTGGCCCCCGAGCTGATCCGGCACGGCGACTTCCTGGTCGACTCCGGTCACGACCACGGCCACGGGCTGCTGTCCCTCGCCGACCCGCCCACCGCCATCTTCGCCGGCAGCGACCTGCAGGCGTTCGGCGTGTTCGAAGCCGCCCGCCAGCGCGGCCTGCGCGTCCCGGAGGACCTCAGCGTGGTCGGCTTCGACGACCTGCCGCTGGCACGCTCCGCCTGGCCGCCCCTGACGACCGTCCGCCAGCCGCTGCAGGACATGGCCGCCCTGGCCACCCGCATGGTCCTGGCCATCGGCCGGGGCGACCACTCCCAGGCCCGGCGCGTCGAACTCGCCACCGAGCTCGTCGTCCGCGAAAGCACGGCACCACCCCGCCCCTGAGCGCCCGTCTCATCCTTTCGTCGCCCCCGCGGTGAGCCCCCCGACCAGCCGCCGCTCGGCGACGGCGTAGAACCCGAGCGCCGGCACCATCGCGAGGACGACGTAGGCCAGGATGCGCGCCCAGTCGGCGGCGTACTGCCCCTGGAACTGCTGGACGCCGAGCGGGATGGTCCACCAGCCGGGGTCGTTGAAGACGACCAGCGGCAGCATGAAGTTGTTCCAGCTGCCCACGATCGCCAGCACCGACACCGTGGCCAGCGCCGGGCGGGCCATCGGCAGCAGGATCCGCCAGAGGAAGCCGAGCGCGCCGCAGCCGTCCAGCGTCGCGGCCTCCTCGATCTCGCCCGGGACGGTCCGGAAGAAACCACGCAGGACGATGATCGTCACCGGCAGCCCGAAGGCGGCCTGGGGCAGGATGACGCCCAGCGGGTTGTCCAGCAGCCCGAAGGTCCGCAGCAGGACGAAAAGCGGCAGGATCGCCACCGTGAACGGGAACATCAGCCCGGCCGTGAAGATCGTGAACAGCAGCTCGCGCCCCCTGAAGGCGAACCGGGCGAACACGAAGGCCGCCGGCGCGGAGACGCCGACGACCACCGACGCCGTGGCCAGCGCGATGAACACGCTGTTGCCGAGCTGCCGCCAGAACGAGGCGGAGGCCAGGATGTCGGTGTAGTTGGAGACGACCCACGGCGACGGCAGGCCGAAGGGGTTCGCCGACAGCTGGCCGGTGTCCTTGAACCCGCCGAGCAGGCCGAACCCGAGCGGCACGACGACGAACGCCCCGACCGCCCAGGCGATCGCGTGCAGCGTGAGGGGCCGCAGCCACGCCGCGGGCCGGGGGGCGGGGCCATGCCGGTTCATCGCTGGTCTCGCATGACGGTGATCGCTCCCTCGGTGTCGCGGCGCATGACGAATCGCTGGTAGCCGAGCGCGAAGACCAGGCTGATGACGAACATCACGACGCTGATCGCGCTGGCGTAGCCGACCTGGTACCTCTTGAAGCCGAACTGGAACATCGTGACGGCCATGGTCTCGGAGGAGTGGGCGGGTCCCCCGCCGGTGAGGACCCAGACCAGGTCGAACAGCTGGATCGCGCCGATGACGGACAGGAAAACGCTGATCCGGATCGTCGGCCCGAGCAGCGGCAGGGTGACGTGGCGGAACGCCTCCCAGGCGGTGGCGCCGTCGATCCGGGCGGCCTCGGTGAGCTCCTCCGGGATGCCCTGCCGCCCGGCCAGGTAGAGGATCATGTGGAAGCCGAAGTACTTCCACGTCATGACCAGGAACAGCGAGACCATGACGCTCGACGGGTCGGACAGCCACGCCGACTCCAGGCCGGCCACGGCCAGGAGCCGGTTGGCCACGCCCTGGTCGGGAGAGAGGATCATCGTGAACAGGACGCCGGTGATCACCTCGGAGAGGACGTACGGGGCGAAGAACAGCAGCCGGTAGAGCGCCCGTCCACGGAGCCGCTGGTTGAGCAGCATGGCGATGCCGAGCGCGAGCGGGAGCTGGACCGTCGTCGACAGGACGATCAGGACCAGGCCCCGCCACAGGTCGCCGAGGAAGACCTCGTCGGAGAACATCCGGCCGAAGTTGGCGGCTCCCACGAAATCGGTCGGCGCGCCGCCGAGGCCGTTCCACTTGAACACGCTGGTGTACATCGCCACCAGGATCGGCGCCAGGACCAGCAGACCGAACAGCGCCAGCGCCGGGAGCAGGAACAGGGCGATCGTCACCCGCCCCCGGAGCCGGGAGGCCGCTCCCGCCCTCCCCGCCCG
>NZ_NGFP01000251.1 GCF_002149035.1 Streptosporangium minutum | reverse complement strand
GCCAGCCCCCGCCCCACCGGCCCGGCCCGTACGGCCCGCCGTGGGGCTGCTGCGGGGGCGGCGGCGGTGGCGCGCCGGGACCGGAGCCGGGCGCGGTCCACGGTGATCCCGGGGCGTCGCCGTACGGCGGAGGTTGGTTGGACGCCCAGCCGGGTGGCGTGTCGGGAGTGGAGCCGTGACCGTCTGACATATCCCAATCCTGACATGTGGACACACCGATTGTGGTGCCCGGGAGATCTCGGCGAGGTTTCACACGCCGGGAGATCGACGGAGATGCCGGAGGGATGGCCGAGACACCGTCGTTTACCGCAGACTGGGGACGTGACCACCTCCGCTTGGCGTTCGCAGTCGCCGAGACCGGAGTTGGCCGCACGGGGGCACTCCTAAGCGCTTTACGTTGTGTGCGCCTAAAATTCGGCATTCGGATGGCTGGTAGTCGGCAGGTGTCATCCAGTGGCCGGACAAGGGTAATCTTCGACGACCGTGCCGTTTACCCCAAAAACTCCCAAACTGCGTAAAACGAATGAGGGGCCATGAAAGGACGCGTGCTGGTCGTCGACGACGACGCCGCTCTCGCCGAGATGCTCGGCATCGTGCTGCGCGGAGAGGGTTTCGAGCCCTCCTTCGTCTCCGACGGGGACAAGGCCCTCGACGCGTTCCGCGACACCCGGCCGGATCTGGTCCTCCTCGACCTGATGCTGCCCGGCGCCGACGGCATCGACGTGTGCCGTCGCATCCGCGCCGAGTCCGGTGTGCCGATCGTCATGCTGACGGCCAAGAGCGACACCATCGACGTCGTGCTCGGCCTGGAGTCGGGGGCCGACGACTACATCGTCAAGCCGTTCAAGCCCAAGGAGCTGGTGGCCCGGGTCCGCGCGCGGCTGCGCCGCACCGACGAGCCGACGCCGGAGATCCTCCAGATCGGCGACATCACCATCGACGTCGCCGGGCACTCGGTCAAGCGCGACGAGGAGACCATCAACCTCACCCCGCTGGAGTTCGACCTGCTGGTCGCGCTGGCCCGCAAGCCGCGCCAGGTCTTCACCCGTGAGGTCCTGCTGGAGCAGGTCTGGGGATACCGGCACGCAGCCGACACCCGACTGGTCAACGTGCACGTCCAGCGGCTCCGCGCCAAGATAGAGAAGGACCCGGAGCACCCGGAGATCGTGGTGACGGTCCGGGGAGTCGGTTACAAGGCCGGCCCGGCCTAGCCCGCACGGACCTCCCGGACCCCCGACATGCCGTCCTCGCCGAAGAAGCGCCGCCGTACCCCGCGCCAGGTGGTGCGGGGCATCCGCCGGCGGGCCCGTCGCGCCGCGGGAGGCGTGCGCCGGGTCTGGCGGCGCTCCCTGCAGCTGCGCGTCGTCACCAGCACGATGGTCATCTCCATCGCGGTGGTGGCCGTGCTCGGCGTCTTCCTCATGCAGCAGATCATCGCGACCACGCTCCAGGACCGGGAGCGCGCGGCCAGGAGCGAGGCGCAGGCCGACCGGAACGCGGTGCTCGGCTACCTGAACCGGCCGTCCGGCGACGTCTCCAAGCCGTCCGTCGATTCGGGCGACGGGCTCCAGCGGGGTGGCGACAGCCCGCTCAGCCAGGCGGTCTACGCCCTCGCCGGGCGCGCGGGGGCCGTCCCCCGCTACTCGGTGATCGCCCGCAACGACAACCGGCCCGGGGAGTTCTTCGTCACCCCGAGCATCGATCCGCGCAGCATCCCGTCCGGGCTGCGCGAGGAGGTGTCCAAGAAGGAGGCGGGCGAGGACAGCACCCACTACGGGGACCTCTACTACGAGGGCAGGCGCGAGCCGGTGCGCGGCATGGTGATCGGCACCCGCCTCGACACCTCCGGGACCATGCTGGACAGCGGATACGAGATCTACCACCTCATCCCGCTGGACAAGGAGGAGGAGACCCTCAACTCGGTCCTGCGGATGCTCGTCGCGGTCGGCGCCGCCCTGGTGCTGCTGCTGGCTGCCATCGCCTCGCTGGTCACCCGCCAGGTGGTCACGCCGGTACGGCTGACGCGGCAGGCCGCCGAGCGGCTGGCCGCCGGACGCCTGGACGAGC
The DNA here is from genome assembly GCF_002149035.1 of Streptosporangium minutum. GTDB lineage: Bacteria > Actinomycetota > Actinomycetes > Streptosporangiales > Streptosporangiaceae > Streptosporangium > Streptosporangium minutum. The sequence continues at coordinate 11,395 of NZ_NGFP01000251.1, read as the reverse complement.
GGCTGAAGGTCCGCGGCGAGGACGACCTGGCCCGCCTGGCCACCTCCTTCAACGACATGGCCGCCAACCTGGCGTTGAAGATCCACCAGCTGGAGGAGCTGTCCCACGTCCAGCGGCAGTTCGTCTCCGACGTCTCGCACGAGCTGCGCACCCCGCTGACCACCGTGCGGATGGCCGCCGACCTGCTCTACGACGCCCGCGAGGACTTCGACCCGATGGCCGCCCGCTCGGCCGAGCTGATGCAGAACCAGCTCAACCGGTTCGAGTCGATGCTCGCCGACCTGCTGGAGATCAGCCGCTACGACGCGGGCGCGGCCGAGCTGGACGTCGATCCGGTGGACGTCAGGGACGTGGTGCTGCGCGCCGTCGCCGACTCCGAGGCGCTGGCCGAGCGCCACTCGACCCGGTTCGACCTGCGCCTGCCGGGCGAGCCCTGCATGGCCGAGATGGACAGCCGCCGGGTCGAGCGGATCCTGCGCAACCTGCTGTTCAACGCGATCGAGCACGGAGAGGGCCGCGACATCGTCGTCTCGGTGGGGGCCGACCGCGACGCGGTGGCGGTGGCGGTACGGGACCACGGGGTGGGTCTCAAGCCGGGCGAGGAGAACATGGTCTTCGACCGGTTCTGGCGGGCCGACCCGTCCCGCGCGCGGACGATCGGCGGCACCGGCCTGGGCCTGGCGATCTCCCGCGAGGACGCCGTGCTGCACGGCGGCTGGCTCCAGGCCTGGGGGGCGCAGGGCGAGGGGTCGCAGTTCCGGCTCTCCCTGCCCCGGGTGGCCGGGGCGCCGCTGCGGGGGTCGCCGCTGTCGCTGGTCCCGCCGGAGGTGGAGATGCGGCGGACATGGCGGGGGCAGATGACCCCGGTGCTCTCACCGGCGGTCGCCGACGGGGGAAACGATGCGGACTAGCACGGGACGACGGGTGGGGACGGTCGGCCTGATCGTCGCGCTGACCTGCGGGGTGACGGCCTGTTCGGTCATCCCCACCGGGGGCAAGCCCATCTCGGTGGGCAACCCCCGCAAGGGCAACCCGCTGGGCGACCCGTACGCCCGGGTGATCGCCGTGCCGCCGAGCGCGGACTGGTCGCCGGAGGAGGTCGTCACCGGGTTCAGGGCCGCGATGGCGAGCGTCGACGACCCCGGGCGCGACGTCGCGCGCAAATACCTCACCGACACCTTCGCCAGGGAGTGGAATCCGCAGAGCGGGGTGACGGTCTACAAGCAGGACGGCAAGCAGGACGAGTACGAGAAGGCCCCGCCCGTCCAGACGGACGCCAAGCAGACCCGGGTCACCCTCAAGGGCACCGTGACGGCCATGATCGACCAGGACGGCCGCTACTGGCCGAAGGGCGGGAGCCTGAACGAGCCCTTCACCCTCGTGAAGGGGGCGCAGGGATGGCGGATCAGCGCGGCCCCCGAGGGGCTGATGCTGTCCGAGGCGGACGTCGACCGCGCCTACCTCAAGGTGGACCTGTACTTCCTGGACTCGGCCTGGAAGGGCCTGGTGGCCGACCAGGTCCGGGTGCCCATCGACCCGACGTCCAACTTCGCCAAGACGGCGGTGGAGCGGCTGCTGAAGGGGCCGAGCAGCCTGCTCAAGAAGGCGGTGAACTCCGCCTTCCGTCCGGGCACCAAGCTCATCGACGTCACCACGGAGAACAACCGCGTCGTCGTCGACCTGACCAAGCCGGTGGACTCCGACCGGATCGCCCCGATGTCCGCCCAGCTCGCCGGGACGCTCGCCGAGCTCACCAAGGGCGGCTGGGGCTTCGAGGTCAGGGTCGAGGGCAAGCTGTACTACTCCGACAGCCTGCTGGCGATCGACGCCCAGCAGCACGCGGATTTCGACCCCTGGACGGCTCCCCGCGACGTCTACCCGTACTACCTGGCCGACGGCGCCCTGCAGATGCTGGGCAAGGAGAACGTCGGCCAGCCGGTGCAGGGCAGGGCGGGCGAGAAGGACGGCACGCGCACCCGTCCGGCGATCAGCGGCCAGGGGCAGGTGGCGGCCCTGTCGGCGGACGGCACGAAGGTCTCGGTCGCGCCGCTCGCCCCGGGGGGCGAGTGGCAGGACTGGGTCACCGGCGACTCCCTCACCCCGCCCTCCTGGGACCGCTACGACACGCTGTGGACGGTCAACCGCCCCAACGGCCACAGCTCGGTGGTGGTGCGGCGCGACGGCAGGCAGCAGTACCAGGTCTGGGCCCCCGACCTGAACGCGGTCCACGTCACGTCGCTCAAGGTCGCCCGGGACGGGGTGCACGTCGCGGTGGTGGTCAAGAACGGTACGGAGGAGGAGGTCAAGATCGGCACGGTCGTCGGCCAGGGGGACGGCACCCGCATCACCGACCTGCAGTCCGTGGTGGACGGCGACGGCAACCAGACGATCAAGGATATCGCCTGGAAGGACGGCAAGACCCTCTACGTGCTCACCGGCAAGTCCGACCTGCTGGAGGCCTCCGTCGCGGCGGAGCCCAAGACCCTGGCCTCCGACTCCCGGATCGAGAGCATCACCGCCCTGGACGGCTCCCTGCTGGCCGGGGCGCAGGACGACAACGGCAACCGGCAGGTCCTGTACTGGAACCGCACCTCGGCCAAGTGGGAGCCCATGGTCAAGGACGAGAAGGGCACCGTGCTCTTCTCCGAGAAGGACGGCCCCTCCTCCCCGGCCTACCCCCTGGGCTGAGGGGTGTCCCTCCTCCGTGCGGGGGCGTGGCCGCGATGGGCGGCACCCCGCCTCCGTGAGGGGAGTTAGAGCTGATATGGGTGATTTCTCCCTCCGTGAGCGGGGTTTGTCGGTGCCGCCTGGCACCGTGGAGCCGTGCCGACAGCCCTGCTCGACCTGGTCCTGCCGCCCCGCTGCGCCGGATGCGGCGTGCCCGGCGCTCTCGTCTGCCCCCGGTGCGCAGCGGAGCTGCACGGACGGCCCGCGTGCCGGATGCCCGTCCCGTCGCCGCCGGGCCTGCCCGAATGCTGGTCGGCGACCGACTACACGGGAGCCGCGCGCCGGGCGATCATCGCCTACAAGGAGCGCGGCCGTACGGCCCTGGCCCATCCCCTCGCCGGGGCCCTGGCGCTGACGGTCGTCGCCGCGGTCGGCGGCCGGCCGGTCACGCTGGTCCCGGTGCCGAGTGCCCGGCAGGCCCTCCGGCGGCGCGGGCACGATCCGGTGACCCGGCTGACGGCGCTGGCCGCCGGATACCTCCGCGCGGCGGGGTGGCCGGTGACCGTGGCGAAGATCCTCGCCCAGCGCCGCAGGATCGCCGACCAGGCGGGGCTGAGCTCGCTTCAGCGGGCCGAGAACCTCTCTCTGGCATTCAGGGTTACGGCTGCCCGGAAAGGGCCCCTGCCGGGCTCCTGGGGCGGCGCGGGGCCGATTGTGCTGGTGGACGACATCGTCACCACCGGCGCGACGCTCGCCGAGGCGGCCAGGGCGCTGCGTGAGGCCGGTGCGGCGGTCCCGCTCGCCGCCACGATCGCCGCGACACGCCGGAGGGGGCAAAGTCCTTATCGTGACGGAGGGTGAAGGAGGATTGAGTGGCCGGTCTCACCGCAGGGCCACACCTCCCTGTCCCGATCAAGGATTTGCGGCTGCTCAATCAGTGTGAGAAGCACTTGTATACAGGGGTATCGAGCGGCCGAAGCGACTGCCCCGACGCCCGGTCGGCCGGTGGGTGATCACGCAAAGTGATCCTTTCGGCGGTGTCCAAGCTGACATTCGGTCGGGATGCGGATAGCGTCTGAGCCATGGCACCCGCTCGGGTCCGTGGTTGCGCCGGACCGACTCCCGCAAGGGGGCCGGCTCGGTTAGCCGATGCCAGCCGCAGGCCAAACGGTCCACGTAAGACGACTCTTTGTCGATCGATCACGGTGCGGCTTAGAGGTAAGTCCTGCCTTCCCGGGGAGCCAGATGTTCCTCGCCAGAAGAGAAGGGCATGTAGTGGCAAAGAGCTGCGAAACCCTCAGCAGGCGGATGTGGGGACGAAGACCAGGTCGGCCGAGCGGGTGCCGCAGCAGTACCACCGTCGAGGTTCGAAGGGGGTCCGTGCATGGACATCATCGTCAAGGGTCGGCACACCGGAGTGAGTGACCGATTCCGCGACCACGTGACTACCAAGCTGGCCAGGATCGAGCGTTTGGACCACAAGCTCATCAGCGTTGATGTGGAGGTGACCAAAGAGAGCAACCCCCGCATCACCGGGCAGCGCGAGCGGGTCGAGCTCACCATCCACTCCCGCGGGCCCGCAGTCAGGGCCGAGGCCACAGCCGACGATCGCTTCGCCGCTCTCGATATTGCACTCGGAAAGCTTGAGGGAAGACTCCGGCGCCTCGCTGACCGACGCAAGATCCACCACGGCAACCACTGCCCCCCGTCGCTCGCCGAGCTGGCCGCCACCGCCCTTGCGGAGACCCTGGAGGCCATTCCCCCACGGCCGCGTGAGGAGCCCGAGGCCCAGTCGGAGTTCGAGGCCGACTCGCCCGAGGACAAGACCATCGTCCCCATCCAGATGGACGGTGACGGGCCGCTCGTGGTCCGGGAGAAGGCCCACCAGGCCGACCCGATGACCATCGACCAGGCCCTGCTCGAGATGGAGCTGGTCGGTCATGACTTCTACCTGTTCCGTGACAAGGAGAGCGGCCAGCCGAGTGTCGTGTACCTACGCCAGGGCTACAACTACGGCGTGCTGCGGCTCGTAGAACCCTGACAGACGCGTTTGAAGATCCTCTCCGACCAACCCGAGGACCCTGAAACCCGTGTAATCATGGCGGTCCAACGGCTCTGGCCCCCCGAGGAGGAGGCGTGACGGAACCCGACGAGGCGACCCGCCCTGCCAGGAGTGGTGACCCGATCCGCGTGCTCATCGTCGATGACCACGCGCTGATCCGGCGCAGTCTGGAAATGGCGCTGAGCGCGGAGACGGACATCGAGGTGGTCGGCGAGGCGAGCGACGGTCAGGAAGCGGTCGAGCTCGCCGACCGCCTCACCCCCGATGTCATGCTCATGGACGTCCGGATGCCCCGTAGGAGCGGCATCGAGGCCACCCGTGCGATCAAGGCCTCGGTGCCGAGCACACGGATCATCATGCTGACGGTGAGCGACGAGGAGGAGGACCTCTTCGAGGCGATCAAGGCGGGTGCCACCGGCTACCTGCTGAAGAACGTGCAGCTCGACGAGGTCCCGGAGGCCGTGCGCGGCGTCCACGAGGGACAGTCGCTCATCAATCCGGCGATGGCCGCCAAGCTCATCACCGAGTTCGCGAACATGAGCCGCAAGGAGGCCGAGCGGCCCCCCCAGCTCCCCGTCCCCCGGTTGACCGACCGGGAGATGGAGGTGCTCCGCCTGGTCGCCAAGGGGATGAACAACCGCGAGATCGCCAAGCAGTTGTTCATCTCCGAGAACACCGTGAAGAACCACGTCCGCAACATCCTGGACAAGCTTCAGCTCCACTCCAGGATGGAGGCGGTGGTCTACGCGGTCCGCGAGCGGATGCTCGAGATCACCTGACACGCCGGGTGCGGCGCTCCGTCCGGGGCGCCGCACCCGCGGGTCCGGTGGTCAGCGGGCCACGACCCGGTGGTCGGCGGGTCCGGAGTTCAGCGGCCCGTGATCTGGTGGTCAGCGGGCCTCGACCCGGTGGTCGGCGGGTCCGGAGTTCAGTGGCCCGTGATCTGGTGGTCAGCGGGCCTCGACCCGGTGGTCAGCGGGTCAGGGCGTGCCGCAGGGGCTCGGACAGGTGCGGGTCGACGCGGTCGACGCGGACGTCGTCGCAGCCGACCCAGCTCGCGGCCTCCCACAGCGCGTCGGCCAGTGACTCGACGCCCTTGCGCTGGTTGACGCCGGGTTCGAGGCTGACCTGGCGGCCGACCAGAGTGGAGCCCTCCCGGGCGGGATCGACCCGGCCTATCAGCCGGCCCCCGGCGAGGACGGGCATCGTGAAGTAGCCGTGGACGCGCTTCTCCTTGGGGACGTAGGCCTCAAGCCGGTGGTTGAAGCCGAAGACGCGGGCGGTCCGGGCGCGGTCCCAGACGAGGGAGTCGAACGGCGACAGCAGGGTCGTGCGGTGGCGGCCCCGCGGCTCGCCCTCCAGGGCGGCCGGATCGGCCCACGCGCTCGCCGAGCGGTCCGGCCAGCCGGAGACCTGGACCGGGGTGAGGCCGGCGCTGCCGTCGAGCAACGAGGCGTCCAGGAGGGCGGCGTAGACGGGCCTGAGGCGGAGGAAGTCGACGAGGTCGGCCCGCGTGGCCACGCCGAGGGCACGGCCGGCGATCCCGGCCAGACGGGTGATGCACTCGGCGTCGGAGAGGTCCTCGGCCACGAGGTGGGCGGGGACCGCGCGTTCGGTCAGATCGTAGACGCGGCGCCAGCCGACACGGCGGGTGCAGACGACCTCGCCGATGTCCAGCAGCCACTCGATGGCGATCTTCGAGTCGGACCAGTCCCACCACAGGCCGCCGTTCTTGGCGCCCCCGATGTCGGCGGTGGTGATCGGGCCGCTCTCGCGCACCTGCTCCAGCACCTTGTCCACGTTGTCGGGAACCTCGTGCCAGCGGAATTTCCTGGCGCGCAGATACCTGCGCCGGAAGGCGTAGAGAGGCCAGTCGTCGATCGGCAGGATGCAGGCGGCGTGGCACCAGTACTCGAAGGCCTGCGCCGGGTCGTCCCAGTAGGCGCGCTCGATCCGCTGCCTGCCGACGGCGCCGAGACGGGCGTAGGCGACGAGCTCGTGGGAGCGGGCGAGGACGGAGATCGTGTCGAGCTGGACGGCTCCCAGCCGGCGCAGGGTCGCGGGGGCGCCGCCGCGGCGGGCGTCGGCGCCGAGGAGGCCCTGGGCGCGGAGGATGATCCGGCGGGCCTCGTCGGCGGAGAGTGTGACCGTCATGATCGATCCCCGGGGGAGCCGGGGAGGGGATGGAACGTCAGCATGACGCCGAGGTTAGCGCTACACACCGACAAAATGTTTATGCCGGTGTCACTCGGACGGTTCCGCCCCGGTCTGCCGGTACGGCACGCGCGGGGTCTCGGCCACGGTCTGCCGCCGTGGCGGAGAGGCGTCCGTCCCGGTCTGCCGGTAGGGCGGCGGGGCATCGGTTCCGGCCTGCCGGTACGGCGGGGAAGTCCCGGTCCCGGCCTGCCGGTACGGCACGCGCGGGGCGTCGAGGATGACGTCCCGGAAGACCTGGAAGGCCAGCAGGAGGATTCCGCCCGGGACGCACACGGCCGCGCCCATCCAGAACAGCGGCCACATGGGGCCCAGGCACAGCCCCACCCCGCCGATGGCGAAACCCAGCACGATCACGGTCACGGCCAGCCATGACGACGCCCTGCCCGCGTGGCTCGTCGGCTCCGCGTCGTCCTCCACGGCGGCTCCCTCGGGTCGCGACGCGCCCGTAGATTCGACCTCTTCGCCATGCGCGTGCGCAAACCGGCATACCCTTTAGGCTGGCTACTACTCCCAATAAAAAGGGCGCGGGGAACTCCCCGGACGTGAAGAGCGTCTTTCAGGGTGGCTGTGTCTGGTGGTAGAACCGCCTACGATGGCAGCGGAGAACCGTGTCTCGTCCTCATCCGGGCCGGTCCGGCCACGGAAGACCTGCGAGGAGCTTTACCTAAAGTGCCAGCCTTTCTCGATAAGATTCTTCGCGCAGGCGAAGGCAAGCTTCTGCGTAAGCTCAAGCGGATCGCCGACCAGGTCAACTCCATTGAGGACGACTTCAAGAGCCTGACCGACGCCGAACTCCGCGCGCTGACCGCTGACTACAAGCAGCGTCACGCCGACGGAGAGTCGCTCGACGACCTGCTCCCCGAAGCCTTCGCCACCGTCCGTGAGGCCTCCCGCCGCGTGCTGGGCAAGCGCCTCTTCGACGTGCAGGTCATGGGCGGGGCCAACCTGCACATGGGCAACATCTCCGAGATGCGCACCGGTGAGGGCAAGACCCTCACCTGCGCGCTCCCCGCCTACCTCAACGCCCTCTCCGGCAAGGGCGTCCACATCATCACGGTCAACGACTACCTGGCCAAGCGCGACGCCGAGGAGACGGGCCGCATCCACCGTTTCCTCGGTCTCGAGGTCGGCGTGATCCTGGCGAACATGCCGCCCGACGAGCGCCGCAAGCAGTACAACGCGGACATCACCTACGGCACGAACAACGAGTTCGGCTTCGACTACCTGCGCGACAACATGGCCTGGTCGCTGGAGGAGTGCGTCCAGCGCGGCCACAACTTCGGCCTGGTCGACGAGGTCGACTCGATCCTCATCGACGAGGCCAGGACGCCGCTGATCATCTCCGGCCCCGGCGAGCAGTCCGGCAAGTGGTACGCCGAGTTCTCCAAGATCGTCCCCCGGCTCCGCAGGGGCACCGAGGGCAAGGACGGCGAGGAGAACACCGGCGACTACGCCGTCGACGAGAAGAAGCGCACCGTCGGCATCTTCGAGAGCGGCGTGGAGAAGGTCGAGGACTGGCTCGGCATCGACAACCTCTACAAGCCCGAGCACACCCACCTGGTCGGCTTCCTCAACAACGCGTTGAAGGCCAAGGAGCTCTACCGGAAGGACAAGGACTACATCGTCGTCGACGGCGAGGTCCTGATCGTCGACGAGTTCACCGGTCGAGTCCTGCACGGCCGCCGCTACAACGAGGGCATGCACCAGGCCATCGAGGCGAAGGAAGGCGTGAAGATCAAGGACGAGAACCAGACTCTCGCCACGATCACGCTGCAGAACTACTTCCGCCTCTACGAAACGCTCTCCGGCATGACCGGCACCGCGGCCACCGAGGCCAACGAGTTCCACCAGACCTACAAGCTCGGCGTCGTCCCGATCCCGACCAACCGGCCGATGATCCGCAAGGACCAGGCCGACGTGGTCTACAAGAACGAGGATGCCAAGTTCCTGGCCTGCGTCGAGGACATCAAGGAGCGCTACGAGAAGGGCCAGCCGGTCCTGATCGGCACCACGAGCGTCGCCAAGTCCGAGCGCCTGGCCAAGGAGCTCAAGCGCAAGGGCATCAAGCACGAGGTCCTCAACGCCAAGAACCACGCGCGTGAGGCGGCGATCATCGCCGAGGCGGGCCGCAAGCACGCCGTCACCGTCGCCACCAACATGGCCGGTCGAGGCACCGACATCATGCTCGGCGGCAACCCCGACTTCCGCGCCGACGTGGAACTGCGCAACCGTGGCCTGGACCCGGTCGAGACCCCCGACGAGTACGACAAGGCCTGGGGCGAGGCGCTGGAGAAGGCCAAGGAGGCCGTGCGGGCCGAGCACGACGAGGTCACCGAGCTCGGCGGCCTCTACGTGCTGGGCACCGAGCGGCACGAGTCGCGGCGCATCGACAACCAGCTCCGCGGCCGGTCCGGCCGTCAGGGCGACCCGGGTGAGTCGCGGTTCTACCTCTCGCTCGAAGACGACCTCATGCGCCTGTTCAACTCGGCCAGGGTCGAGATGATCATGACGCGGCTGAACATCCCGGACGACGTACCGATCGAGTCGGGCATCGTCTCCAAGGCCATCGCCTCCGCCCAGCACCAGGTCGAGCAGCAGAACTTCGAGATCCGCAAGAACGTTCTGAAGTACGACGAGGTCATGAACCGGCAGCGCAAGGTGATCTACGCCGAGCGCCGCCAGGTCCTGGAGGGCGCGGACCTGCACGAGCAGATCCGGGGCTTCATCAACGACGTCATCGACGAGTACGTCGCCGGCGCCACCGCCGAGGGCTTCGCCGAGGAGTGGGACCTCGACAAGCTGTGGAAGGCGCTCGGCCAGCTCTACCCGACCACCCTCACCATCGACGGCGTCATCGAGGAGGCCGGCGGTCGCGAGGAGCTCACCGCGGAGTTCCTCAACGAGAAGGTGAAGGCGGACGCGATGGCCGCCTACGACCTCCGCGAGGCGGAGCTCGGCCCCGAGACCATGCGGGAGCTGGAGCGCCGGGTCATCTTGTCGGTCCTCGACCGCAAGTGGCGCGAGCACCTCTACGAGATGGACTACCTCCAGGAGGGCATCGGCCTGCGCGCGATGGCGCAGCGCGACCCCCTGATCGAATACCAGCGCGAGGGCTTCGACATGTTCTCCCAGATGCTTGAGGGCATCAAGGAGGAGTCGGTCGGCTACCTGTTCAACCTCGAAGTCGAGGTGCAGACCAACCCGATCGTCGAAGAGCACGACCATGACCACGAGCACGAGGACGCGGCGGTCGCGGAGACCCGCTCGATCATCGCTCGCGGCCTGCGTGGCCCGCAGCGCCCCTCCGAGCTGGAATACACCGCGCCCGGTGAGAGCGGCGAGGTCGAGCACACCCGGATCAGCAGCAAGGCGGAGCGCGACGCCTACGGCAACGTCGAGCGCAACGCCCCGTGCCCCTGCGGCTCCGGCAAGAAGTACAAGCGCTGCCACGGCGACCCCAGGCACGTCGAGGCCTGACCGCCGACCGAAGGGCCCGCACTCCGTGCGGGCCCTTCGGCTTTCACGCGGCAGGGCAGACGCCACGGCGTGCGGTCAGGGGGTCGCCTCGAAGTCGGTGCACAGCCACTGCACGCCCTTGCGCTCCAGTCTCAGCGCCAGCACGCGCGGCCGGTCGCCGCAGTGCACCAGGACGCACATCTCCACGACCCCGTCCTTGGGCTGGGACACGTGCGGCGTGCCGACCAGCGGCGGCCGCGTGCAGTTGATGATCTTTCCGCTCCTGACCAGCTCGGCCTGGGTGCGTTCGGTCAGGTGCGTGGAGACGCTCGAAGGCGGCCGCCTGCCGGACAGGATCTCGGCGACGGCCTGGCCGAGGGCTCGCAGCCGTCGCTCGTCGGGGACCGCGCCCGGCGGCCCCCAGATCAACGGCCTGCGGACCGGCGGCTCGGCCGGCTCGGGGTCGTAGGCGAGGGCGAGGGCCCCCTGGACGTACGGCGGGGCGGCCGGGACATCCCCGGCTGGGCGCTCGTCGTCGTAGGGCGGCTCGGCGGAGGGGGACGGCGCGATCCGGGGGAGCGGAACCGGCCGTGGCGTACGGGACATGGCAACTCCGATTTTCGTCGGGGGAACTGACACATCTAGGAGTTTCCGGCCCCCTGTCCAGATACATCGGACGCCAACTTCCCCGTGATCCCCGGCGTTTCGCCCGTTTAGGCGGAGAAGATGACCTCAAGCTGGATCGGTTCCCGACCCGGTGGGCGCGGATTCCGGAATGAGCCGTGCTCTCCGGAAGGACGGCCGAAACGCCGTTCGGAGGGCGAGTGGACGGGCCGCAGGGGGACCGGTGGCCGTACCGGGTTCAGGGGTGGGGCCGTACCTCCGGAATGAGCCGTGCTCTCCGGAAGGACGGCCGAAACGCCGTTCGGAGGGCGAGTGGACGGGCCGCAGGGGGACCGGTGGCCGTACCGGGTTCAGGGGTGGGGCCGTACC
>NZ_NGFP01000250.1 GCF_002149035.1 Streptosporangium minutum | reverse complement strand
TCATCGGGGCGGGCGGGCGCGGAGCGGCGGACGTGCCCCGTGGACGCGCCCCACAGGGCCAGCTCACAGACCCGGCGGGCCGCGTCGGCCAGCCGCTCCTCGGAGAGCCGCCCCTCGATCACGGCGTCCACGATGGCGTCGCGGACCGCAAGGGCGGTGTGCTCGTCGGCGTGCTCGCCGCCCACGCAGATCGCGTCGGCGCCCCCGGCGATGGCCCGCGCCGAGGCGCCGCCGATGCCGTAGGGACCGGAGACGGCCGCCATCTCGATGCCGTCGGTGACGATGACGCCGTCGAAGCCCAGCTCGACCCGGAGCAGGTCGTGCAGCACCCGGCCGCTGAGGGTGGCGGGCATCGCGGCGTCGAAGGCGGGGACCAGCAGGTGACCGGTCATGACCGTGCGCACGCCCTCCGCGATGGCCGCGCGGAAGGGCCGCAGCGCCACCTCGTGGAGCTCCTCGGCGGTGGCCGCGACCAGCGGGACGCCGTGGTGGGAGTCGACGGAGGTGTCACCGTGGCCGGGGAAGTGCTTGGCGCAGGCGGCGACCCCGGAGGACTGCAGGCCCCGGACCCAGGCCGCGGTGTGCCGGGAGACCAGGTCGGGGTCCGCGCCGAAGGAACGCAGACCGATGACCGGATTGTCCGGGTTGGAGTTGACGTCCGCCGAGGGGGCGAAGTCGAGGTTGACCCCCGCCGCGGCGAGGTCGCGGCCGAGGTCCCTGGCGATCCCCTCGGTGAGCTCGACGTCGTCGACCACACCGAGGGCGAAGCTGCCCGGCCGGGTGCTCCCGGCCGCCGCCTCCAGGCGCGTGACCTCCCCCGACTCCTCGTCGATGCCGACGAGGACCTGCGGGTTCTCCGCGCGGAGCGCGGCCGTCAGGTCGGCGACCTGGGACGGGGTCGCGATGTTCCGGGAGAAGAGCACCACCCCGGTCAGACCGTCGGCGAGACGCCGACGGAGCCAGTCAGGCGGAGACTTTCCCTCGAACCCCGGAAGAACTACCGTGTCCGCCAGACGAAGCAGCTCTGGGCCGCGCTTCATGCACCCTCCTCGCCTGACGGCCGGCCGGCTTCTCCGGCCGAAGACACGCAGACAAACTGTTGTTCCGGCACCCCCGTGAAAGCGCTCTCAGAGGCTTGGGCGCCAATCTAATAGGAAACTTTCCTAATTGCTAGTGGGCTGACCATGGGGGTTTGACTCCAGGTTTACACATCCATGTCGTTCATGGAACAGGAGAATTCCGACGAGGCCGGAACCCCGGCCGGGCACGGCCACCGCCCGCGTGGCGGAACCGGCCGTCATCGCCACGGTGGAGGCCGCCCGGGACCACGGCGCGGACGGGGAGACCCGGGGCCGCCTCCGTGGTCGTCCGGGAGAGCCCCTCGTCATGACGACGGGACGGCGTCGCTCCGCACCGCCTTCATCGCGCCGGCCCAGGGGATGAGCTGGTCGAGCATGGCGGTGAGCCTGCCCTCCTGGTGGGAGGCCGGGCGGACGACGCTGAAGCGCTCGAAGTCGGCGGCCAGCGTCAGCGCGACCTGGCTGCTCACGGCGGCGACCTGGAGCTCGCCCAGCACCAGGCGCAGGTGCTCGACCGCCCGGGTGCCGCCGACGGAGCCGTAGCCGACGAAACCGGCCGCCTTGTTGGCCCATTCGGCGTGCAGGAAGTCGATGGCGTTCTTGAGCGCGCCGGAGACCGAGCGGTTGTACTCGGGGGTCACGAACACGTAGGCGTCGAAGGAGGCGATCCTCTCGGCCCAGGCCCTGGTGTGTGGATGCTCATACTGTCCCATCGCGGGCGGCATCGGCTCATCCAGGTGCGGCAGGTCGTAGTCCCTGAGGTCCACGATCTCGAACGCGGCGTCGTCGCGCCGGGCGGCGAGGTCGTGGACCCAGCGGGCCACGCCTTCGCCGTTGCGGCCCGGGCGGGTGCTGCCGATGACGATGGCTACTCTGATCATGATTTGCCTCTTCTTTCCCAGGAGGGGAGGAACACGGTCCCGGCCAGGCCGAGTGCGGTGAGGACGAGCATCCAGGTCAGGGCGTCGCCGAAGCCGCTCGCCTGGAGGATGGCGGCCATCAGCGCCGTGCCGGTGGCGGCTCCGACGCGCTGGACGACATTGGAGGCGCTGGTGGCGCCGGGGATGGCCGCGGGACTCAGCGTCCGGTAGACGGCCACGCTGATGGGCAGGCCGGCGACGCCGAACCCGATGCCCCGGACGAACAGCGCCGCGCCCAGCAGCGGCGGATCGGCGGTCAGCAGGAACGGGATCGTGCCCACGACGGCGACGGCCAGCCCGGCGACCGCGAGCGGGCGGGGCGGCACGCGGTCGGCGTAGCGGCCGACCAGCAGGGCGGCCAGGCCGAGGCCGACGCTCTGCGGGACGAGCGCGAGCCCGGCGTCGAACGCCGACAGTCCGCGGGACTGCTGGAAGTACAGCGGCAGGAGGAACATCGGACCCCAGGTCGTGACGCCGATGACGAACATCATCACCGTCCCGCCCCGGAAGGAGCGGTCGGCGAACAGTCGCAGGTCCAGCAGGCTCGCTCCGGCGCGGCGGAGCGAACGCACGACGAACACGGCCAGCAGCGCCGCCCCCGCCACCGCGATCACCGGCGCCCCGCCCTCGGTCAGGGCGTACAGCAGGGCGACCAGTCCGGCCGGCAGCAGGACCAACCCACCGAGGTCGAGTCGCCGGTCGGCGCGTTCCTCTTCGCGGGGGAACCAGCGCCAGGTCATGACCATGGAGACCACGACGATCGGCACGTTGACGAAGAAGATCCACCGCCAGCCCCAGCCGTCGATCAGCAGGCCTCCCAGGATCGGCCCGGAGATCGGCGCGAGCTGGCCGACGAGCCCGACGACGCCCATCACCCGGCCCAGGCGGTCCGGTCCCGCGGCGCGGGCCAGGGTGAGCTGCGTCAACGGCAGGATCATGCCGCCGCCCAGTCCCTGCAGCACCCGGAAGCCGACCAGGGAGCCCGCCGACCAGGCGAGGCCGGACAGCACCGACCCGAGCAGGAACAGCCCCAGCGCGGCCAGCCACATCGCGCGGGCGCCGAACCGGCCGACCGACCAGCCCACCAGCGGGATCACCGCGGTCATCGCCAGCACGTACGCGGTGGTGACCCACTGGATCGTCGAAACCGGCGCGGCCAGCTCCCGTCCCAGCTCGTCGAGGGCCACCGCGACGATCGTGGTGTCGAGCAGCGCCGCGATCGCGCCGATCAGCAGCGTCGCGGCCAGCGGGACGATGCTCCCGTCCGGCGCCCTCGCCACGGTCGGCGCGCTCATGGGATCAACAGGGTCTTGCCGGTGGTGGCCCGCGCCTCGATCGCGCGGTGCGCCTCGGCGGCCTCGTGCAGGGGGTAGGTCTGACCGATGGTCGGGCGGAGCCGGCCGGCCGCCGCGAGGGCGAGCGCCTCCTCGGCGAGCGCGCGGACCTCGGCGGCGCTCGGCACCCCACCGTCGGGGACGGCCCTCACATGGCCGGCGGGCTCGGTCCAGGAGCCGGAGGCCATGCCGTACACGCTCGCCCTGCCGCCTGGCCGTACGGCCAGCATGCCCTGCGCGCCGACCGCGCCGCCCACGCCGTCGAAGACCAGGTCGACGCCCCCGCTCAGGTCGGCGACCTCGCGCTCCCAGCCGGGCCGCGAATAGTCGACGTAGGCGACCGCGCCCAGGGAGAGGACGAGCCCGCCCTTGCCCGCGCCGCGTGCGGCGCCGATCACCCTGGCGCCCGAGGCCGCGGCGAGCTGCACCAGCAGGCCGCCCACGCCGCCCCCGGCCGCCTCCACCAGCACCCACTCGCCCGCCCTCACCTCGGCCTGCCGGTGCAGCAGCACGGCGGTACGGCCGTCGGCGAGCAGCGCCACCGCGTCGCGCAACTCCACGCCCGCCGGGACGGGGACGGCGTCCTCGACCCGGGCCACGGCGAGTTCGGCGTAACCGCCGGCGCCGCCCGTCGTCGCCACCACGACCGTGCCCGTCAGTACCGGGTCGACGCCGGGGCCGACGGCGACGATCCGGCCGCCGACGCCGTTACCCGGGACCCGCGGCAGCGGCGGCCGCTGCTTGGCCGCGGGACCGCGCCCGGCCCGTACCTGAGTCTCCACGAAGGTGATCCCGGCGTACTCGACCGCCACCAGCACCTGGCCGGCCTCCGGCACCGGGTCCGCCACCTGTCTGACCTGGAGAACATCGGGCCCGCCGAACCGGTCCATCGTCACAGCACGCATGTCCGTACCTTCTCTCAAAAGGGAGCGAATCGCTCCGCTATGAAGCTATACCGGAGCGATTCGCTCCGCAACTGGTAGGATGCGGGCATGAGTGACGGCAGGTACCGCGGCAGGAGGCAGGCCGAGGCCGAACGCAACGACCACGCGCTGCTCCAGGCCGCCCGGGAGGTGCTCGCCTCCGACGGCGCCCACGCCTCGGTGGCGGCGATCGCCGCCCGGGCCGGGGTCGGGATCGGCAGCCTCTATCGCCGCTACCGCACCAAGGAGGAGCTCTTCCAGCGCCTGTCGGAACTGGCCCTCGACCAGTGGAACGTAGCCGCGGAGGCGGGGCTCGCCCACGAGGACCCCTGGGCCGGGCTGGCCGGCTTCGTCACCGCCTGCGTCGAGTTCGGCCAGGGGTCCCTGGCCCCGATCGCGGGGACCGTCGACGTCACCCCGGAGATGTGGGCCAAGAGCACGCGCGGCGACGAGATCCTGGCCGCGATCGTCGCCCGGGCCCGCGGAGCGGGGGTCCTGCGGCCGGAGATCACCCCTACGGACGTCTCCCTCCTGATCGAGCAGCTCGGCTCCTCACCGATGCTCGACCAGATCCGCAAGCAGGGCCGCGAGGATCTCGTCGAGGCCGCCGTGGCCGCCCGGCGGCGCCTCATCGCCATCGCCCTGGACGGCCTGCGCGCCGTCCACAGCGAACCGCTGCCCGGCCCGCCGCCCGGCGACCACCTCTTCACCGAACGCTGGAGGCGCGACTCCCCCGCCTGAACGGCACCCGGTGGCGGCGGCACGGACGCCCGGAGACTCGGGGGCCGGAGCGCCGGCGGCCGGTCCGAGTCCACCGCCGCCCGCCAGGCGCCCGCCCGCGCCGGGCGCCCTCTCAGAGCCGTTCGATGATCGTCACGTTGGCCTGGCCGCCGCCCTCGCACATCGTCTGCAGGCCGTACCGGCCGCCGGTCCGCTCCAGCTCGTGCAGGAGAGAGGTCATCAACCGGGCGCCGGTCGCGCCGAGGGGGTGGCCGAGGGCGATGGCGCCGCCGTTGGGGTTGACCCTGGCGGGGTCGGCGCCGGTCTCCTTCAGCCAGGCCAGCACGACGGAGGCGAACGCCTCGTTGATCTCGACGGCGTCGATGTCGCCGATCGACATGCCCGTCCTGCGGAACGCGTGCGCGGTGGCGGGGATGGGGGCGGAGAGCATCATGATCGGGTCGTCCCCGCGGACGGACATGTGGTGGACGCGGGCGCGCGGGGTCAGGCCGTGGGTCCGGACCGCCTCCTCGGAGGCGATGAGCAGGGCGGCGGCGGCGTCGGAGATCTGGGAGGAGACCGCGGCGGTGAGGCGTCCGCCGTCGACCAGGGTCCTGAGCGCGGCCATCTTCTCCGGGGTGGTGTCGCGGCGGGGGCCCTCGTCGGTGGTGACGCCCTCGTAGGGGGCGATCTCGGCGGCGAAACGGCCCTCGTCGACGGCGCGCAGCGCCCGCCGATGGGACTCGTAGGCGAACTCCTCCATGTCGGCCCGCGATATGTCCCACCTGGCGGCGATCATCTCGGCGCCGCGGAACTGCGACACCTCCTGCCCGCCGTACCGGGCCTGCCAGCCCTTGGACCCCGCGAACGGGCCGTCGAAGCCCAGGGCCTGCCCGGCGGTCATGGCGTAGGCGATCGGGACCCGGCTCATGCTCTGCACGCCGCCGGCCACGACCAGGTCGGACGTGCCCGACAGCACGGCCTGGGCGGCGAAGTGGACCGCCTGCTGGGAGGAGCCGCACTGGCGGTCGATCGTGACGCCGGGCACCTCCTGCGGCAGCCCGGCGGCCAGCCAGCAGGTGCGGGCGATGTCGCCGGCCTGCGGGCCGACGGTGTCCACGCAGCCGAACACGACGTCGTCCACGGCCGAGGGGTCCACGCCGGTGCGCCGGACGAGCTCCCCGATGACGTGGGCGCCCAGGTCCGCCGGATGGGCGTCGGAGAGACCGCCGTTCCTGCGGCCCACGGGAGTCCGGACGGCGCCGACGATGTATGCCTCAGCCATTGCGTGTCCCTTCGATATGAGCCCACCTCAAATGTAGCAAGCGCTTGGTTCCATTCAAAGACGGGGATGAGCTGGCGTGTTCATGTGAACAAGCGATTGCGCAAGGGCTCATAATGAGGGTGTGAACACGCGAAAGAACTCCGGCGGCACGACCAGCACCCCAGTCAAGCGCCAGGGGACGACGAAGCGCACGGCCTCATCCGGCCCCGCCTCCGAGCGCCGCGACCACCTCGTCAAGCTCGCCGCCGAGCTTTTCGCCCGCAAGGGCTTTCAGGCCACCACCGTCCGCGAGATCGCGGAGGAGGCGGGCATCCTGTCCGGGAGTCTCTACCACCACTTCGACTCCAAGGAGACGATCGTCGACGAGGTGCTGACCACCTTCCTCGACGACCTCGTCGGCCGCTACCGCGCCGCGCTGGAGCAGGAGGGCGAGCCCCGCGCAATCCTTTCAGAGATGGTGCGCATCGGGTTCAGCACCCTCGAACCGCACCGCGCGGCGATCACCGTCATGCAGAACGACTGGAACTACCTGCGCTCCCTGCCCGGCGACCGTTTCGACTACCTGGTCAAGGCCGAGGACGAGGTCGAGCGCATGTGGGTCGAGCAGATCAAGCTCGGCCAGGCCGTGGGCCAGTTCCGCGCCGACGTGGATCCCAAGCTCACCTACCGCATGATCCGTGACACCATCTGGGTCGCGGTCCGCTGGTTCCGCCCGGGCGGCCGCCTCAACACCACCGGCCTCGCCGAGCACTACATCACCGTCCTGTTCGACGGCCTGGCGACCGGCGAGCGGAGCAGCCACAGCGCATGACGCGCACGAGCGAGGCGTCGTGAGCGGGCAACGGGCACCGCGCGCGAACCCGACGCGGTGAGCGCGGCAGTCGACGAGGGACGAGGCGTCCGCGGAGCGGACGAGGAGTGGTGAGCGAGCATGGACACACTGCACGAGGCCGTCCGACGCGCGCTCACCGAGGTGGCCGACGCCGCCAAGGCACCGGCGATGCGGGCCTACATGAAGTCGGAGATGCCCTTCCTCGGCGTCCAGGCCGGGCCTCGCCGTACGGCGCTGCGGAAGGTCTTCGCCGGGCACCCGATCGACGGCGCGCCCGAGTGGCGCAGGACGGTGCTGTCGCTGTGGCGGGACGCCGAATACCGCGAGGAGCGCTACGCGGCGATCGAGCTGACCGGGCACCGGCTCTACCGGGGCTTCCAGACCCTCTACGCGCTCCCCATGTATGAGGAGATGATCGTCTCCGGGGCGTGGTGGGACTATGTCGACGAGCTCGCCGTCCACCGCGTCGGCGGCCTGCTGTCGGCCTTCCCCGACACCATGCGCCCGCTCATGCTGGAGTGGGCCCGGGGCGGTGACCTGTGGAAGCGCCGCACGGCCATCCTCTGCCAGAACAGGTTCAGGTCCGCCACCGACACCGGCCTGCTCTACGCCTGCATCGAGCCGAGCCTGTCCGACATCGACTTCTTCGCCCGCAAGGCGATCGGCTGGGCTCTGCGCGAGTACGCCAAGACCAATCCCGGGGAGGTCGTCCGCTATGTCGACCACATGGGCATCACCGGGCTGAGCCGCCGGGAGGCCCTGAAGAACCTGCCGGCCGGATAGCTCCGGACGCCGGGCAGGCGCGCGTCCGGCGGGACCGCATGCCCATCGGGACCGCGCGTCCGGCGGGACCGTGTGCCCAGCGGGACCGCGTGCCCGGCGGGGCGGGACTCGCCGGGCTTCTCGGTCGCCGGAGGTCGGCGGAGTCCGGCGGACGGGTGGAGCCGCGCCCGTCCGCCGGGATCTCGCTAGTCGATCGTGTAGGAGTCGCCGTAGACCTTCCAGGACAGCGGGGTGTTCAGGTCGAGGTTGCCCTTGTTGAGGAAGACCCGCTGCGCGGTGTCGACCCGGCTGGTGTCCTCGTGCGCCTCCTCGGCCCTCATCGCGACCTTGCGGGCGTCGAGGAAGGCGTGCAGGTACTTCACCTCGTCGCCGCCCTGCGCGGGCGGTTTGGCCTTCTTGAGGGCGTTCCTGCGGATCGAGCTGAAGCTCTCCGAGTCGCCCCCGTCGCCGTGCATGACGATGGCGTCGTAGTAGGCGAACTGCCCCAGGGCGCGCAGGCCGTCCTGCTTGGCCTGCTGGACCGCCGGGTTGAAGTAGACCCGGTCGCGCTCGTCGTTCTGCGCCTGCTGGAAGACCTTGTCCTTGGCGGCGGTGGCCCAGTCCTTGGTGTAGTTCGGGTCCAGGCCCTTGTGGGAGTCGGTGCCGTCGACCTTGCGCAGGGCGGGCAGATACTTGGCGAGCACGTTTCCGGGCTTGCGCTCGGCGTAGAGCTCGACGAGATCCAGCATGTCCCCGGTGCCCGAGCAGAAGCCGATGATCCCGGCGGTGTAGCCGCGCCCGTCGTCGATGTCCTCGATGTACTTGTACTGCGCCTTCCAGTTCAGGGAGGAGTTCTCCGCGCTGGAGACGAGCTGCATGGCGATGTCCTTCTTGCGCGGGTCGGTGAGGTCGACGGCGGCGGCCGTCACCGACCCCTGCGAGGGCGCGGACAGGCGTGGCGCGGGCACGGCCGCGTGTCCGGGGGCCGCGAAGAGGACCAGGGCCGGGGCGGCGGCGACGACCGGGGCGAGGAGGAGCCGCAGGGCCCGGCGGCCGGGGCGCGGATCTGACGAGATGGGCACGTGTCTCTCCAGGGGGGGTGATGGAGGAACGACCGGAGGCGAAAAAACCCGCCCGCTCGTTAGGAAACTTTCCTAACGAACTTAACCGCTGATATACCCCGCCCGTCAACCCGTTCCCCTCAATCGGGTCAATCGGGGATGTTCTCCCGCAGGCGCCCCGAGCCCCGAGCTCCGAGCCCCGAGCAGCGTGACGGCAGCCGGGTCACGGTTCCACGTCGCCGGCGCGCACGTCCCCCATGGCGCGGTGAGCGCGACCGCGGATCCGCGTGGAACTTTCAGATGCCCAGTTCGGCGGCGATGCCGTCGAGGACGTATGTGAGACCGCTTTCGAACTGCCAGTGCGCGTCGTCCTTGCGGGTGGCGGTGCGCAGATAGCGCTGGAAGGTGGGGTAGCGGCCGGTCCGCATGTGCCAGATCATCTGTGGAGCCAGTTCGGAGCGTAGCTCGCCGCCGTCAGACCATCCATGCTCGCGCAGGAGGTTGAGCACGGCGCTTTCGTAGTTCAAGGCGCCGGTGACGTAGGCGTCCACGGCGCGGAAGACGCTCATCATCGCGTCGGCGTCCAGACCAAGGCCGTCCAGGGCCGACAGGGCCTGTTCGGCCACGGCCATCCTGTTGGGCGTGAGCGAGAGCCTGGCCTGCGGGGAGAGCTGAGCCAGCCACAGGTGCCGCAGCACCAGGTCGCGGGTGCCCAGCGCCAGGGCGCGCATGGTCTCGCGCCACCCGAGGCCGTCCGGGAGTCGCAGATCGGCATAGACGTGGTCGACCATCAGCTCCAGGACGTCGTCCTTGCCCGCTACATAACGGTAGGGCGCCATGGGAGCGACGCCCAGTTCGGAGGCCAGGCGGCGCATGGTGATGGCCTCCAGGCCCTCGGCGTCGGCGACCGCGGCCGCGGCCGCGGCGATGCGCTGTGGGGAGAGGGTCTGGCGTGGAGTGGGGCTTGGGCGTTCCAGGCGCTCCCACAGGGATTCGCGCGGCTTGTCTTCCTCGGTGGCCATGTTGTCCGCTCCCTCCGGCTTGCCGTGTGTACAACGTATCAACAGTAGACAACGTACACACTCATGTGTACGTTGTATCTCACGAAATACGTTGTACACAAGCGAAGGAACGCGCCCCTCATGAACGACGACCACCTGAAGATCGCGGTCCTCCTGGGCAGCACCCGCGACGGCCGCTTCGGCCCCGCCGTGGCGAACTGGGTCATGGCCCACCTGGCCCAGCGTCACGACATGGAAGCCGACCTGATCGACCTGATCGAAACCCCGCTGCCGACGGTCTTCCCCGTACTCGGTCAGCCGCCCGCCTCCCAGGAGGCCAGAGACCTGCTGGCCGCGGTCTCACCTCGCATGGCAGCGGCCGACGCCTTCGTCATCGTGACCCCCGAGTACAACCACAGCTTCCCCGCCGCGCTGAAGAACGCCATCGACTGGCACGCCACCGAATGGCATGCCAAGCCTGTCGCCTTCGTCTCCTACGGCGCCTTCTCGGCCGGGCTGCGCGCGGTCGAGCACCTGCGTCTGGTGCTGGCCGAACTGCACGCCGTCACCATCCGTGACAGCGTCGGCCTGCAGCACCCATGGGCCCAGTTCGACGGTAGCGGCAAGGCCGTGGACCCGGCCGCCGACGCCGCGGCCAAGGTCATGCTGGACAGGCTCGCCTGGTGGGCGCA
Organism: Streptosporangium minutum; assembly: GCF_002149035.1. GTDB lineage: Bacteria > Actinomycetota > Actinomycetes > Streptosporangiales > Streptosporangiaceae > Streptosporangium > Streptosporangium minutum. Next base: position 3,170 of record NZ_NGFP01000250.1, on the reverse strand, counting down.
CTCGCTGCGCGAGGCCAGGATCACCCGCCCCTACGCCGCCTGAACCCACCATGGCCCACCACGGACCAGACGGCCGCCGTCTGCCGTACCTCGCGGTGTTCGGCCTGCTGCTCGGCATGTTCCTGGCCATGCTGGACGGCCTGATCGTGGGCACCGCGCTGCCCACGATCGTGGGCGACCTCGGCGGCCTGGACCACCTGCCATGGGTGGTGACCGCCTACATGCTCGCCGGCGCGGCCACCACCCCCATCTGGGGCAAACTCGGTGACCTGTACGGCCGCAAAGCCACCTTCATCACCGCGATCGCGCTCTTCCAGGTCGGCTCACTCCTGTCAGGGGCGTCCCAGGACATGAGCCAGCTCATCGCCTTCCGCGCGGTACAGGGCCTCGGCGCGGGCGGGCTGATGGTCGGCGCGCTGGCCATCATCGGCGTGCTCGTACCACCACGCCACAGCGGCCGCCTGCAGTCGATGATCGGCGTCATCATGCCGATCGCCTACATCGGCGGCCCTCTCGTGGGCGGCCTGCTCACCGACCACCTGAGCTGGCGCTGGACCTTCTACGTCAACCTGCCCCTCGGCGCCGTCGCCCTCCTGATCATCGCCACCCGCATCCATCTGCCACCGGCCGAACGTGTCAGAGCCCGCATCGACTACGGTGGGGCGGCCCTGCTCACCACGGCCATCGTGGTCCTGACCCTGCTGGCCGGCTGGGGCGGGAGCACCTACTCCTGGTCCTCGCCCCAGATCCTCACCCTGACCGCCGTCGGCATCCTCAGCCTGGCCGGATTCGTGGCCGTCGAACGGCGAGCCGCCGAACCGATCATCCCGCCCCGCCTGTTTCACGACCGCAACTTCACCCTCGCCCAGATCCTCAGCTTCCTGGTCGGCGCGGTCATGCTCAGCGTGACCAACTACCTGCCGCAGTACATGCAGTTCGTCCAAGGAGCCTCACCGGCCGCCAGCGGCATGCTGCTGCTGCCCCTGATGTTCGGCATGCTCGGCGCGCAATTGCTCACCGGCCGTCTCATCAGCGGCAACGGCCGCTACCGCGTCTATCCGATCCTCGGCGGCGCACTCATGATCGCGGGCGCTCTCGCCCTGCTGCCGCTCGACGTCGACACCGCGCCGGTGACGGCCTCGGCGCTCACCCTGGTCATCGGGGCCGGCATGGGCCTGGTGGTGCAGAGCACGACGCTGATCACGATGAACAGCGCCGACCCCCGCGACATGGGCGCCGCCAGCGGGACGGTCACCCTGCTGCGTACCATCGGCGGATCCCTGGGCATCGCGCTGCTGGGCGGCTTGTACGCGGGCCGCATGCGGGACGGCCTCGGCGCGCACCTCGGCCCGGCGGCGGCCGACCAACTGGCCGTAGGGGGCGACCTCACGCCCGCGCTGCTGCCGGGCCTGCCCGCTCAGGCAGGCGACGCCGTCCGGATGGCCGTCACCGGCGGCCTGCATGGCGTCCTCATCGGTGCCGCCGTCCTCGCGGTGATCGCCTTCGCGGCCTCCTGGCTCATCCGCGAGGTCCCGCTCCGCGACGGCCCTCCGACACAGGCCGGCCCCGAACCCGGCACCCACGCCGCCACGCGCAGGTGAACGCCCCGGGCGAGCAGCCGAACGCCCCGCTCGGGGCTCTGACGGACTACTTGAGCGCCCCCGCCGTCAGTCCCTTCTGGATCTGGCTCTGGAAGAGCGTGTAGACGATCAGCATCGGGAGGATGGCCATGCTGAGCGCGGCGAACAGGGCCGACCAGTCCGCGTCGTAGCCGGCCGCGGTGGAGATGTCGGCGATGCCCTGCGTGAGCACCCACTTCTCCTTGGCGGAGGTGAGCAGGACCAGCGGGAGCTGGTACTGGTTCCACTGGCCGAGCACGTTGAAGATGGTCACGCTGATGATGCCCGGCTTGGCCATCGGGAGCATGATCCGGAAGAACACCCGGGTGTGCGAGGCGCCGTCCACGAAGGCCGCCTCGGCCACCGCCCCCGGCAGGGTCCTGAAGAACGCCGCGAGGAAGAACACGGTGAACGGCAGCGAGTAGGCGATGTAGACCAGGATCAGCCCGCCGTGGGTGTTGAGGCCGATGAACGGGCCGATCACCGGGATCGCACCCATGTTCTGCACGACGAAGAACAGGGGGGTCAGCGCCAGGTAGACCGGGAACGCCAGGCCGGAGACGAACAGCAGGTAGACGGCCCGGTTGCCGCGGAACCGGTAGCGGGCGAGCACGTAGGCGGCCATCGAGCCGAACAGCATCGTGCCGAACGTGCCGCCCGCCACGACGACGATGCTGTTGATCATGTACTGGCCCACGTGCGCCTGTTCCCAGGCCCGCGCCCAGTTGTCGAAGCGGAGGGAGGCCGGCAGCGACCAGGCGTCGCCGAAGATCTCGTCCTCGCTCTTCACCGACGCCAGGAACGTCCACACGATCGGCACCGCGACCAGGATCGTCCACACCACCAGCGTGACGTGCGTCAGGACCGACAGGGGCCCCAGCCGCCTCCGGCGCTCCTCACGGGCGTAGGCCCGGCTCCGGGGAATCACCGCGTCTGCCACTAGAACTCGATTCGCTCACGCCGCGACAGGCGCAGGGCCAGCGCCGCGAACCCGATGGTGAAGAAGAACAGCACCACGCCCATCGCGGAGGCGTAGCCGAACTTGAAGTACTGGAAGGCGTTGCGGTAGATCTCCGCCGCCATCACGGTCGTGGAGTGGTCGGGCCCGCCGTGCTCGGCCGTCATCACCCACACGATGGCGAAGACGTCGAGCGCGGCGATGCCGAGATAGACCCAGCCGACCTGGATGGTGTCCCAGAGCAGGGGCAGCGTGACCCGGAGGAAGAGCTGCACCCCTCCGGCGCCGTCGATCGCCGCCGCCTCGAACATGTCGCGCGGGATGGAGGAGATCCCCGCCGAGAAGAGCACCACGTAGAAGCCGACCGCCTGCCAGACCAGCACGCCGAGGATCGCCCAGAGCGCGATGTCGGTGTCGGACAGGAAGCCCACCGGCTCGAACCCGAGGGCGATCAGCGGCGCGTTGAGCATGCCGCTCCGGTCGGGCCGGAAGACCTGCTGGAACAGGACGGCGACCACGGCGACGGCCAGCACCTGGGGGAAGAAGAACACCACCCGGTAGAACCTCGACCCCCAGACGCCCCCGGTGCCGCC
>NZ_NGFP01000025.1 GCF_002149035.1 Streptosporangium minutum | reverse complement strand
CCGCCGGGGCGGGGGCCGCGTGGATCACCGGAGCCGGTGCCGCGTAGGCCGCCGGGGCCGGCGCGACGCCGCCCCTCTCCAGCCGCTCCAGCCTGCTCAGCAGCGCGGCCTCGCCCTGGGCGGCTCCGGGGAGCAGCGTCCTGGCGCACATCAGCTCAAGCAGCAGCCGGGGCGAGGCCGCCCCGCGCATCTCGGTCAGGCCCGCGTTGAAGATCTCGGCGGCGCGGGTCAGCTCGGCCGGCCCCATCGAGGCGGCCTGCGCCTGAAGCCGCTCCAGCTCGTCGGCGGGCCTGTCGAGCAGTCCGCTGCCGGCCGCCTCCGGCACGTTGGCCAGGATCACTAGATCGCGGAAGCGCTCCAGCAGGTCCATGGCGAACCGGCGGGGGTCGTGCCCCCCTTCGATCACCCGGTTCACGGCCTGGAACACCTGCGCGCCGTCGCGGGCGGCGAAGGCGGTGATCACGTCGTCGAGCAGGTCGCCGTCGGTGTAGCCCAGCAGGGAGACCGCGCGGGCGTAGGTGATGCCCGCCTCGTCCGACCCGGCGAACAGCTGGTCGAGGATCGACAGCGAGTCACGGGCCGACCCGGCGCCCGCCCGGACCACCAGCGGCAGCGCGGCGGGCTCGAACGGGACCTTCTCGGAGGTGAGGATCTCCTCCATGAGGGTGCGCAGCGCCGTGGGCGGGATCAGCCGGAACGGGTAGTGGTGGGTCCGGGACTTGATCGTCCCGATGACCTTCTCGGGCTCGGTGGTCGCGAAGACGAACTTCAGGTGCGGAGGGGGCTCCTCGACGAGCTTGAGCAGCGCGTTGAAACCCTCGCGGGTCACCATGTGCGCCTCGTCGATGATGTAGATCTTGAAGCGCGCCGACACGGGCGCGAAGAAGGCCCGCTCGCGCAGGTCGCGGGCGTCGTCCACGCCACCGTGCGAGGCGGCGTCGATCTCGATGACGTCGAGGTGGCCGGGGCCGGTGGGGGCCAGCGCCACGCAGGACTCGCACTCCCCGCACGGGTCGGGGGTCGGGCCCTTCTCACAGTTGAGGGAGCGGGCCAGGATCCGGGCGCTGGAGGTCTTGCCGCATCCCCGGGGCCCGCTGAACAGGTAGGCGTGGTTGATCCGGCCACTCCGCAGCGCCTGCCGCAGCGGCTCGGTGACATGCTCCTGTCCCTTGACCTCCGCGAAGGTCCCGGGCCGGTACTTGCGGTAGAGCGCAAGACTCATGCGACGCTCCCACCTGCGAGGGGCCTGAAACGAAGAGACCCCTCGCACACCCGCCAGAGCCTGCTTATCCTTGCTGCCTTCCGGCCCTGGGGAGGTTCACAGGATGACGCCGCGCGAGGGGTCCTGGCACAGTCTAGCCCCTGAACGGAGTGCTCGGGGTCCCGAAAACATGGTCCGCACACTCCTGAAAGTTCGGTAAGCTTCTCCACGGAGGATTCGCCTAGTTGGCCTAGGGCGCACGCTTGGAAAGCGTGTTGGGGGCAACCCCTCAGGAGTTCGAATCTCCTATCCTCCGCCAACCCGGAAGGGCCGTGCCGCAGACCTGCGGCACGGCCCTTCCGGCGTTCCAGCCGGCCTTGTCCGATGGTTGCCTCCACATCCGACGGATCCATAGTGTGATCATCCGAATTTGATCATCGGAGGCTGACATGCGTGATCCGGGCCCCACTTCCAGCGACCTGTTGTCCCAGTGGGACTCCGTCCCCAAGTCCCCCGAATACTGGCCGGGCCTCGGAAACGAGCACAGCGACGGCTATGAGATCGACCGTGCCGGCGTACGGGCGGCCTCCCTCGGCCTCGTCAAACTCAGCGCCTCCGCGGGCAACGAAAAATATTTCGCCCGATACCCCGATAACTTCTACTTGTCGCTCAACTGGCGTTTACCCGGGGCTATCGGCCAGCTGCTCTACTATGCCGGTCGCGCGTTCTCCGACTTCTCGGCGGATCTGTACGCGGAGACGGCGATGGCCGGGCTACTGATCGAGCACTGCGCCCAGCGATATGATCTTGTAGAAGAGCCGCTGCTCGGCGACATCGCCAGGTCCAGGTTCGAGGAGCGGATCGCCGCGATGCTGCCGGGCGACTCGCCCAGAAGCAGGCTCTTCACCACCCCGAGCGAGGACTATCCCAAGAGCAGTCTGTCACTGCGGCTTTCCGAGGGGGTCGACTACAGCGTCGGCCACATGACCGCGGAGAAGGCGAAGGAGGACTTCTCTCCCGACAAGCGCTTCCATGACGACTCCCCGCGCTACAGACAGGCCACCGACGCGCTGGTCGAACTGGCCAGGGCGCTGCAGAGCCGGGCACAGGACCTGCGGGATTCACCGTGGCGTGGCGGGGCCGCGGACAACGCGCAGACAGCGCTGCGGCAGATCTACGGGAACGCGACCGCCCTGGCCGTCGTCGCGGCCGGCCTGGCCACGGCGACCAGCAGGTACGCGGAGCTCCTTGACTGGTGCAGGCACAACTTCGACCGCGGGGCGGATCCGGACCGCAGCGACCGGCGCGAGTTCTGGGACTTCGGTGGCACCCCCGACAGCCGGACCCGTGCCTTCCTCGAGGAACCGAACCGGGAGTTCATGACCGTCTACGAGGACATGCCCAAGCGCATCGAGCAAAACCTGCCCGGTCTGCTCGTCACCGACCAGACCATCGCCGAGACCCGCAAGAGGGTTGACGAGCTATGGCCGGACCTTGATGAGAGGCTTATGAACGACTCCAGAACCGAGGAGGATCGATGGGAGCCGCGGAAGCAGGAGCAGGAGCGTCTCCTGAAGTACGAGGAAGCGGAAAAGAGGTTCGGCTAGGCCGCGACCAGGGCCACGTCCTCCGCCTTCGGAGCCGTCGCCGTGCCGTGGGCCGTGCCGTGGCGTAGACGGAGCCGTCCGGGGAATGTCTGAGACAGCCAACGGGGAGGGGTCCGCCGGGCCGTCAGGGCTCGGCCGGGCCCGGCAGGGCGGGACGGTGCCGGACACGCGGTCCGCCGCCGGCCACCGGATCGGCGAGCCACAGGGCCCTGCCACGTCTCCTCCGGGGGTATCCGAACCCACCGGCATGTCCAGCCCTTCTGAGGGCAGTCGGAGGGTCCTAGCGGATCGAAGGGACGTCGGCGATGGATTTCAAGGACGATGCCCAGCTGGACAGCTCGCAGGTCGAGAGCCGCGGCCGGGGCGGGATTCCCGGCGGCGGGCTCGCGGTCGGCGGCGGTGCGGCGGGGATCCTCGCGCTCATCGTGGCGCTGATATTCGGGATCAACCCCGGAGACATCACCGGTGGCGACCCCGCCCCGGTGGGCCCCCGCTCCGATCTGAGCGCCCAGTGCAAGACCGGGCAGGACGCCGATCAGAACGAGGAGTGCCGGGTGGTCGGCGTGGTCAACAGCATCCAGGACTACTGGCCCAAGGTCGTGCAGAACTACGAGCCGGCCAAGACCGTCATGTTCTCCCAGCAGGTCAACACCGCCTGCGGCGCGGCCGACTCCTCGGTCGGCCCCTTCTACTGCCCGGCCGACCGTACGGTCTACCTCGACCTGTCGTTCTTCAAGCAGCTTGAGAGCAGGTTCGGCGCCAAGGGCGGGCCGTTCGCCCAGGCCTACGTCATCGGGCACGAGTACGGCCACCATGTGCAGAACCTGCTCGGCACCAACGCCAAGGCGGAGGGGGACCGGCAGGGGCCCGAGAGCGGCTCGGTCCGGCTGGAGCTTCAGGCCGACTGTTACGCCGGCGCCTGGGCCAAGAACGCCTACGAGACCGGCCTGTTCGAGAAGCCCTTCACCAAGACGGACATCGACGAGGCGCTCAGCGCGGCCTCGGCCGTGGGCGACGACAGCATCCAGGAGCGGACCCAGGGCCGGGTCGACCCCGACGGCTTCACCCATGGAACGTCGGCGCAGCGTGTCAAGTGGTTCACCACCGGCTATGAGAGCGGCGACCCCAACCGGTGCGACACCTTCGCCGGCGGCATCTGAAGAGGCCGCTGACCTGCGATGAGAGCCGCCCCGAAGGCAAAGGGTCCGAATCTCTCCTAAACTACATAGTGTGATCTTCAAGCTGATCGGTGATGGACGGCCCTACCCCGAGCACGGCCTCTCGCATCGCGAGTGGGCGCAGATACCGCCGCGACAGGTCCGGCTCGACACGCTGATCACCACCAAAGCGGTGCTCGACCTGCACTCCCTGCTCGCGAAGGACTCCACGTTCTACGGCGACCTGTTCCCGCACGTGGTGCAGTGGCGCGGTGATCTCTATCTTGAGGACGGCCTGCACCGCGCGCTGCGCTCGGCCCTGCACCAGCGCTCGGTCCTGCACGCGCGCGTCCTGGAACTCCCCTCCGAGGGCTGAGGACCGCGGAAGGGCCCCCGGTGTGATCCCGGGGGCCCTTCCGCCGTCCGTGGCGGGAACGAGCGCCCCCGCGGCCGGCACCGCCGGTACGGCAGCGCGCTCGACGTGATCGGCACGGCCGGCGTGATCAAATCATCTGAAAAGCCCCCTGGGGTGGTCCGGACATCGCTAACGTGACCGGGTGCTGAGCACCTACCAGGAGGTCCGCGACCGGATCTACGAGCTCGCCCATCGGCACGGTCTGCGGGTCGACTGGGTCGAGACCACGAAGTCGGTGCGGCTGCTCCACCTGCTCGACACCGATCAGATCGTCATGGCGCGCGCCACCGTGCCGGTCCGAGGTGTCACACTCGAAGCACTGGCCCATCTGGCCACAGAGCTGGAGCACCTTTTCGGAAAGGACTGGATGGAATGACCGCCCACCGCCTGACCTTCAAGGTCACTCGCAGCAGAGCGCTCGACACCGGTGAGGACGTGTGGGTGGCTCTCGCCGTCGGCGCCCCGGGCAGCGTTTCGGGCGAGAGCCTGGCCGAGCTGGTCGAAGAGGTGGAGGCGGTGAAGCACTTCTGTCTCGGGCTTCCCAAGGAGACACCGGTCTCCGTCGAATACGTCTACGAGTTGCCCGGTCTGCCCCAGGACGTGCTGACCTCCTACCGGCGGGAGCGCGCGCATCTGGACGAGAGCGCCCGGGCCATCGCCGTACGGCTGCGGGAGGCGGGCCTGTCGGAGCGGGACAGCGCGATGCTGCTCGACGTGCCCGAGTCGAGGACGGACCTGCTTGAGCGTTCCGCCTGACCCGCGGGGCGCGCCCGTGCTCCGGCGCTCCGGCGTGTGAGAGGCCCGGCCGTGGAGGGCTCCGCCTCTCCCGCGTCCGGCGGCGCCCGTCCCAGTGGAGAGGCCCCGGCGCACGGAAGGCGTGGACATGCGAAAGGCCTCCACCCCGTTCGACGGGGCCGGAGGCCTTTTCGGTGGCGGTGGTGGTGGGATTTGAACCCACGGATGAGTTGCCCCATCACACGCTTTCGAGGCGTGCGCCCTCGGCCACTAGGCGACACCACCGCCGAGCAGCTTACCGGATAACCGCTATTGCTCGCGCATCCGGCGGACGGTGAAGAACTCGGTGAGAACGCCGGCGCACTCTTCGGCCAGCACCCCCATGACGACCTCGGGCCGGTGGTTGAGACGGCGGTCCCGCACCACGTCCCAGAGCGAGCCGGCGGCTCCGCCCTTGGCGTCCACGGCGCCGTAGACGATGCGGTCGACCCTGGCCAGCACCGAGGCCCCCGCGCACATCGTGCAGGGCTCCAGCGTGACCACCAGCGTGCAGCCGGTCAGCCGCCACTCCCCGCGGGCCCGCGCGGCCTCCCGCAGGGCGAGGACCTCGGCGTGCGCGGTGGGGTCGTTCAGGGACTCCCGGTCGTTTCCGGCACGCGCCAGCACCGATCCGTCCGGGCCGAGGACGACCGCGCCGACCGGGACCTCACCGCGGGCACCGGCCGCCGCGGCCTGCGCCAGGGCGAGCCGCATCTCCGGGACGTAGTCCGTCACCGCAGCCGGTCGAGCTCTTCCGCGAAGGCCAGCCGCTCGGCGATCACCGAGAGCGTGTCCGCGGGGAGGACGCCCTCCTCCATGCTGAGCTCGATGAGCTCCTCGGGACTCACCCCGAGGTCGCTCAGGAGCTCGAAGTCACCCGCGGGCCGTACGCCCAGATCGGGGGTGTCCTTGTCCGGCGCGACCCCGGCCAGCTCGGTGAAGAGCTCGCCGAGCTGGTCGGAGAGCCCGGCATGGGCGTCGGACAGGAACGTGCGTGGCTCCAGGTCGCCCTGGTAGCGGACGATCGCGAACCACTCGTCCTCCACCTCCACGCAGAGCAGGGCCAGCTCGTCGCCGCTGAGCCCGAGATGCTCCTGGACGGCGTCGCCCAGGTCGTCGGCTATCTCGGCGGCGCTGAGATCGACCTCCGCGCCGTTCCATCCGTCCGCGGTGCGGACGAAGGCTGCCGAGAACACGCTGTTTCCGGATGGTCTGGAGGCCATGGCCGATCTCCCGAGGTCAGCCGAACACCGAGTCGATGGCGCGTTCGAACGGCTCGGAGAATCCCAGCCGCGCGGCGATGCTGGACAGCACGTCCTCGGGGAGCAGGTCGATGTCCCCGGAGAGGATGCCGAGCTCCATCTCGTCGAGGCCCAGGTCGGCGAAGATCGACAGATCCCCGGCGGGGAGCGCCGTCTCCTCGTCCTGGAGGATCGCCTCAAGCTCGTCCTCGTCGGGGACCGGCACGTCGAGGTATTCCAGCGCCTGCTGCGCGAGCGGAAAGTCCCAGGACGCGGCGATGTCGGAGAGGAAGACCTCCACCTGCTCACCGAACACCCGTAACGCCACGAAGAACTCATCCCCCACGGCGACCAGGCCAATCGTCCCGTTCATGCTCGGCTGCTGGCGCAGAGCGTGAATCAGGCCGTCGAGATCCGAGGTGAGCGCCACCGGGAGCATCTCCGCTTCCCAGATGTCGTCCTCGCGATAGACCACGATGGCAAAGTCCAGCGAGTCTTCGTCTGACATGGCCATCCCCACCGATGCGTTCTCTACGGATGTCAATGCTTTCAGAACCAGCCCATCACCGTACGCCTCTCCGATCAAATTGTGATCAAATCCACGTGAGCGGGCGATGTCATGCGCCTGTGGTCCGTTATCTCCTGAGCTGCCATCCGAGATACCGTTGGCGCCCATGGAGACCCTGGTCGTTGACCACCCGCTGGTGGCCCACAAGCTGACCGTGCTGCGGGATGTGAACACGGATTCGCCCACTTTCCGGCGCCTCGCCGACGAGTTGGTGACGCTGCTCGCCTACGAGGCGACCCGTCAGGTCCGCACCACCGATGTGACGGTGAACACCCCCGTCGCCGCCGCCCGGGGCGTGCGGCTGGCCCAGCCGTACCCGCTGGTGGTCCCCATTCTCCGCGCCGGCCTGGGCATGCTGGACGGCATGACCCGGCTGCTGCCGACGGCCGAGGTCGGTTTCCTGGGGATGATCCGTAACGAGTCGACCCTGAAGGCGGAGACCTACGCCACCCGGCTTCCCGACGACCTGTCGGGCCGGCAGGTCTACGTGGTCGACCCGATGCTGGCCACCGGCGGCACCCTGGCCGCGGCGATCGAGTTCCTCTTCGAGCGCGGCGCCGACGACGTGACCGCGCTGTGCCTGCTGGCCGCCCCCGAGGGCATCGCCCACATGGACGAGGTCTTCGCCGGCACCGACAGGCCGATCCGCCTGGTGACCGCGGCTCTGGACGAGCGGCTGAACGAGCACGGCTACATCGTTCCGGGTCTCGGCGACGCCGGCGACCGGCTTTACGGTGTCGTCTAAGTAATCTTCCTCCCCAAGGGAGGGTCGTTTCGCCGTTTCTCCGTTACACGGTGTGCTTATGTGGGTACCGATAGTGACGAAGACATCTCTTCTGTGTCCCCGGCCCACGGCGGCGGTGGGCGCACACCAGGGAGAACCATGAGCGAGCGAATCATCCCGGACCCGGAACCGGATCCCTACGAGGACGTCAGCGCCGCGTTGCGGGATGAGTTTTCCGAAGTACACCCGGCGACCACCGTGACCCGCTGCATAGAGGCGGCGCACTACGGCGCGCTGGAGGTCACCGGCCACGCCCATCCCGGGCTGGTCGAGCGGATCGCCCGCAAACACCTCGAAGTCCTCGCGCTGGTCGCGAGCGAACGCGGGTGACGGACATCACATCGGTCCCACCAGGTCTTCGGGACGGGCCGAGACCGTAATGGGCCGATGCGCTTTACCTCGCCTATGGCGTGGGTAATGTATACGGCGGGTGCAGTGGGTCAGTGGTAGTAGGAGGCCGCAGTGCAGGTCAAGAAAGTTCTAACGTATGGCGGGGCAGCCTTCGTAGCGTTTTTCCTGTTCACACGACCAGGTGACGCCGCGAACGCAGTGAGGGGTGCCATGGACACGGTATACACCGCGGCCAATTCCCTGGCCCAGTTCGTTTCCCATCTGTCATGAGACTTGTGACCCACGGGGACTCAGCTCCCTCGTCGGTCAACCGCTACCTACTCCCCCACGAACACCAGGTCATCATGGTGCGGCGCCACCCAGCCGTACTGCTCCGTCCTGTCGCCGAGGTCTTCGGCGGCCTGATTCTCGCCGGGCTGCTCAGCAAGTGGTTCGGCGACCAGGGCGGTGGCGGCGCGCTCGTCATCGTCTGGTGGGCATGGCTCCTGCTGCTGATCCGCTTCGTGTGGAAGGTGGCGGAGTGGTCGGTCGACTACTTCGTGGTCACGTCCAAGCGCATGCTGCTCACCACGGGGCTCATCACGCGCAAGGTCGCGATGATGCCGCTCGGCAAGGTGACGGACATGAGCTTCCAGCGCTCACTGCTCGGCCGGATGCTGGGATACGGCGAGTTCGTCCTGGAATCGGCCGGTCAAGATCAGGCATTGTCGACGGTGACCTATATCCCCTATCCGGAGACCCTCTACCTTGAGGTCTGCCAGATGCTGTTCCCCGGAGGCAACGACTCGGATGATTAGTCCCTCATGTCCTTTATGGCATGAGGCTAGAGAAGAGTCCGTCTGAGGATTTTTCACGTGGGGTTACCCGATTCGACTGCTTCATGCAATCATGGCGGGAACATTGACCATCCCCCGCCCTGAGAGATCAGATGCCGAGTCAGGGAACCATCGGTGACCGCGTCCGCGGACTGCGGCTGAGTAGGCGCATGTCTCAGGCCCAGCTAGCAGGGCCTGACCTCTCCGACAGTTATGTCTCCCTCATCGAGTCCGGCAAGCGCACGCCGACTCCGGTGGTGGCGCGCCTTCTCGCCGAACGGCTGGGGTGCACCACCGAGTTCCTGCTGCACGGGATCGAGCCGCGCCAGCGCATCGACACCGAGCTGGGCCTGCGCCACGCGGAGCTGGAGCTGCAGCACGGCGATCCGTCCGCCGCCGCCGAGCGGTTCGGCGAGATCGTCAAGGTCGCCGGCGAGGAGAACGCCATGCTGGCCGCGCACGCGCGGTTCGGCCGGGCCCGCGCCCTGGAGTCCCAGGGCAGGATCGGCCCGGCGGTGGAGGCGTTCGAACGGCTCCGGCGCGAGGCGGCCGCCCATCCCGAACGGCTGGCCGACCTGCCCCTGACGGTGGCGCTGAGCCGCTGCTACCAGCACGCCGGCGACGCCCTGCGCGCCCATGACCTGGCCACGCATGCCCTCACCCAGGTGAACCGGCTGGCCCTGGCCCAGGGTGAGATCGCCGTGGACCTGGCCGCCTCGCTGATGGAGACCGAGATCTCCCGCGGACCGCGCTCACCGGGCCTGTCCTACGTCCGGCACATCCTGTCGGTCAACGGCGTTCCGGCCGCGGTCAACCGCACCGCCGAGATCCACGCCCTCTGGCAGGCCAGCATCACCGCCGCCGAGGGCGAGGACTCGGCGCTGGCCGTCCGCCTGGCCGACGACGCGATCGCGACCGGACGTCCGACCCGGATGGCCTTCCGGCTGGCCCGTATCGCGATGGACTGGTCGCGCTTCACCGCCTCCCACGGCGAGGAACCGCTTGAGGAGGCCCACCGGTTCGCGACCGCCGCGAGCGAGGTCTTCGGCGCGTTCCCCGACAGGGTGGACGACCACGCCAAGAGCCTGGTGGTGCTCGCCTACGTCCAGCTCAGAAGCGGCGATCCGGACCGCGCGGCCGACCTGGCCGGGTCCGCCCTCGACACGCTGAGCGGCCAGATCAGCGCCACGGCGGCCACCGCACACCTCGTCCTCGCCCAGGTCGCGCTCACCCGCGGCGAAGGCGACGTCACGACCATCCTGCACAGCGCCCGCGGGCTGCTCGACGACCTTCGGTCCGGGGCCTCCAGCCCTGACCGGGAGATCGCACGGGTCTGGCGCGAGCTCGGCGACCTCTACAGCCGGGTCGGTGCCGGCGAGGAGCAGGCGAGCGCATATCGTAAGGCGCTCGAAGCCGCCGGAGTGCGTAGTGCGATGGTTGGTGTGACGGTCGATTCGGCGCTGGTTCGGTAAAACAACTCACTCAGCAGGCCTCTGGATTTGTTTTTCTGCCTCCGGAATAATTAGGGTCGACCAGTCATTGACTCATAGGATGATTGGTTTCCCCGGAGGAGGCGGACTGTGAGTCTGCGTACGGCGCAGCGAGCGTCCCTCGTCGACCAGGTGATCGATCAGCTCAAAGAGCAGATCACTTCGAACTCCTGGCAGATGCACGCGAAGATTCCCACCGAGACCGTGCTCGCCGAACAGCTCGGGGTCGGCCGTAACACCGTGCGCGAGGCGGTGAGGGCGCTCACTCACGCGGGCCTGCTGGAGTGCCGTCAGGGCGACGGCACGTACGTCCGCGCCACCAGCGAACTGTCGGGTGCCATGTTGCGGCGGCTGCGCACCGCCGAGCAACTGGAGATCCTGGAAGTACGGCGTGCGCTGGAGGTGGAGGCCGCCAGACTGGCCGCGACGAGGCGCAGCGACGCCGACATCGTCCGCATCGAAGCCGCCCTGGCCGAACGGGAGCGGGCCTGGGAGATCGGCGAGCCCAACGCGTTCGTCGAGGCCGACCTGGCCTTCCACATCGCGGTCGTCCAGGCCACCCACAACCTGGTCCTGATCGACCTCTACGAGGACTTCTCGGCCGCCCTGCGGGCGAGCATCACCGCTGCGGGCACCTCGCTCAACAGCACCTACATCCCGCACGAAGCCATCGCCCGCGCCATCGCGGCCGGCGACGTGGCCGCCGCCGAACGCGCCGGCCACGCGTGCATGGAGCACATCCTGATCGCCCTGACCGAGGCTCAGGAGCTCTCTCCCTAGCCGTATCGGCCACGAGCGCCGCCGACAGCCTGACTTGATCAACAGCGAAGACCCCCGACGTGCGAAAGGGCCCGCTCCTCAGGGAGCGGGCCCTTTCGCACGTCGGGCGGGACTCGGTCAGGTGAGGCGCAGGGACATCACCAGGTAGCGGAAGGCGGGGTCGGCGTCGCCGGGAACCTCGGTGATGAGGGCCGGCCGGCTCGGGGACTCCATGTTGAGCCGGACGAACTCGGTCTCGACCCCGGCCAGGCCGTCCAGCAGGAACTGGGACTGGAAGGCGATCTGAATGCCGTCGCCGGACAGCTCCGCCTCCATGGCCTCGGTGCCGCGGCCGATGTCACCGCCGCCCGCCTGGATGAGCACCTGCCCCTGGCTGAACGACAGCCGGACCGCGGTGTTGCGCTCGGCGACCAGCGCGACGCGCTTGATCGCGCTGATGAACGGGGCCACCCGGAGGTCGGCCCGGATCGACCAGTCGTCGGTCAGCCGCGCGCGGTAGTCGATGAACTGCTCGTCGAGCAGGCGGACCGTGGTGCTCCGGCCGACGCTCTCGAAGCCCGCGACACCGTCGCCCAGCGCCATCGACACCTCGCCGCCGCGCAACGACCTGGCCACCTCGACGAGCACCCGGGCGGGCACCATGGCCGCGGCCGCGGCGCCGGGCTCCTCGGGGCGCCAGCCGAACTCCCTCGCCGCGATGCGATAGCGGTCGGTGGCGGCCATGGCCACGGTCTCGCCGGAGATGTCGATCCGGACGCCGGTCAGCATGGGGAGGGTCTCGTCACGGCTGGCCGCGGGCGCCACCTGGCCGACCGCGCTCGCAAAGACGCCACCGCCGACCGCGCCGATCTTCGGCGGCATGGACGGCAGGGTCGGGAAGTCTTCCACCGGCATGGTGAGCAGGCCGAATTCGGCGCTGCCACAGGTCAGCACCGCCTCGGAGCCGCTGGTGACGATCTCCACCGGCTCGGCGGGCAGGCTCCGGGTGATCTCGGCGAGGATCCGGCCGGGGATCAGCACCCGGCCCGGCTCCGCCACGTCGGCCTCGATCGAGGCCCGGGCGGAGACGTCGTAGTCGAAGGCAGACAGCACGAGGTCGTCGTCGGCCTCCAGCAGCAGACCGGAGAGCACGGGGAGGGCCGGACGGTTCGGCAGCGCCCGGGCGACCCAGGCCACCGCGTCGGCCAGGACATCACGGTTAACCTGGAACTTCACCTGATCATCCCTTCGTCCTGAACGGCACCACCACGCGCGGGAGCCGTACGTCAACAGAACGGTAGCCGGTGGGACCGACAAGAACCTCCGAGCCACCCCATATGCCTCGTGCGGGCGAGGCCACGGGAGCCGGTGTGACCGGAGGGGCGGGGCAGGCCGTACGGCTATCGGGGGCCGTCTCCGGCCGCGTCCCGGCCGGACGGGGGACCGCGGCCCAGGACATTCCGGAGACGCTGACCGATGGCCCGCCGGGACATTCCGGAGGCGCTGACCAATATGGTCGGACATACGAGGTTCCTCGTTTACCGGCCCGGCTCCGGGAA
The DNA here is from genome assembly GCF_002149035.1 of Streptosporangium minutum. Classification (GTDB taxonomy): domain Bacteria; phylum Actinomycetota; class Actinomycetes; order Streptosporangiales; family Streptosporangiaceae; genus Streptosporangium; species Streptosporangium minutum. Next base: position 40,462 of record NZ_NGFP01000025.1, on the reverse strand, counting down.
AACCGAAAGGCGGTTGGGTGATGGGCGTCCGTGTGGTGGTGGCCGACGATCAGGAGCTGGTCAGGGGCGGATTCTCCATGATCCTGGACGCCCAGCCGGACATCACCGTCGTGGCCGAGGCCGGTGACGGGGCCGAGGCGGTCGCCGCGGTCCGCGAGCACCGGCCCGACCTGCTGCTCCTGGACATCAGGATGCCCAGGATGGACGGCATCGCGGCTGCCCGGGTGGTCTGCGAGGAGACGGACACCAAGGTGCTCATGCTGACCACGTTCGACCAGGACGACTACGTCTACGACGCGCTGCACGCCGGGGCCAGCGGGTTCCTGCTGAAGGACGTGCGCCGCGACGACCTGGTGCAGGCGGTCCGGGTGGTGGCCGGCGGCGAGTCGCTGCTCGCGCCGTCGGTGACCCGGCGGCTGATCGACGACATGGTGCGCAGGCGTGCCAGGCCCCCGGCGCCGGCGGCCGGGCTCGACACGCTGACCGCCCGGGAACGCGAGACCCTCGAACTCCTCGGCCGCGGCCTGTCCAACGCCGAGATCGCGGCCACGATGGTGGTCAGCGAGCACACGGTCAAGACCCACGTGAGCAACGTGCTGACCAAGCTCGGCCTGCGCGACCGGGTCCAGGCGGTCATCACGGCCTACGAGACCGGGCTGATCCAGCCCGCCTGACGTCCTCCGCGCGGGCGGGAGGCGGCTACGGCTGGGAGCGGGCCGCGTTGAGGTAGGTCAGGACGGCCAGGACGCGGCGGTTGTCGTCGTCGGAGGGGGCGAGGCCGAGCTTGCCGAAGATGCTGGCCGTGTGCTTGCCGACCGCGCTCTCGCTGAGGAACAGGCGCTGGGAGATGGCGGCGTTGGAACGGCCCTCGGCCATCAGCTCCAGCACCTCGCGCTCCCGCGGGGTCAGCGCGCCGAGCGGCTCGTGCCGGGCGGTGCTGGCCAGGAGCTTGGCGATCACTTCGGGGTCCATCGCGGTGCCTCCGGCGGCGACGCGGCGGACCGCGTCGACGAACTGCTCGGCGTTGAACACCCGGTCCTTGAGGAGGTAGCCGATCGCCCCGGAGCCGTCGGCCAGCAGCTCGCGGGCGTAGAGCTGCTCGACGTGCTGGGAGAGCACGAGCACCGGCAGGCCGGGGACGGCCCTGCGGGCGGCCAGCGCCGCCTGGAGACCCTCGTCGGTGAACGTGGGCGGGAGCCGTACGTCCACCACGGCGACGTCGGGCCGCTCGCCGGTCAGCGCCGTCAGCAGCTCGGGCCCGGACTCGACCGCCGCGACGACCTCGAAGCCGTGCGCCTGGAGCAGGTGGACCAGGCCTTCCCTGAGCAGGTAGAGATCTTCGGCGATGACGACTCTCGGACTCATCGGTCCAACTTTAGACTGCGTATGGTGTTCTCCGTCATCGAGTGCCGGCGCGCATGCGCGATGGGGAGGGCCAGGGCCGCGCCGTACATGCCGAGGCCCAGCAGGATGTTGAAGACGATCATCGGCCACTGCCAAGGCCCGGGCAGGTAGAGCGCGAGGAACCAGCTGAACGCGTCGGCGCCGGCGAGCTTGGCGACCATCGTGACCAGCCCCTGAGGGAACAGCGGGAGCCACCCGAGGCCCCAGCCCAGCCCGACGACGACGAGCTTCCACCGCGGCATCGGGACCTTGGTCTCCGGCTCGGACCAGGTCAGCGCGTCCGGCAGGTCGATGATGGCCGTGGTCGGTCCCCCCGGCGGGCTGCTGATCGCGAGCACCCCGTCGAAGGCCGCCAGCCGCCGCTCGATGCCGCGCAGGCCGCTGCCCCGCGACGGGTCGGCGCCGCCCGAGCCGTCGTCGGTGACGGTGACGCGCAGGGTCCGGTCCTGCCTGCTGATGTCGATCCACACGCGCTCGGCGCCGCCGTGCCGGGCCGCGTTGGTGAGCAGCTCGCTGATCGAGAAGTAGGCGGCCGACTCGACGGGTGATTCCGGACGCGTCTTCAGGTCGACGGTGACCGTGACCTTCATCGGGCTGTCCAGCGCCAGGGCCCGTACGGCGTCGCCGAGGCCGCGTTCGGCCAGGACCGGCGGGTGGATGCCCCGGACCAGGCCGCGCAGCTCGGTGAGCGCCGTGGACGAGGCCTCGCGCACCTTGGCCAGCAGGGCCTTGGCCGCCGCCGGATCCCTGTCCATCAGCTCCTCGACCGCGCCGAGCGTCATCCCCATGGCGACGAGCCTGGCCTGGGCCCCGTCGTGCAGGTCGCGCTCGATCCGCCGCAGCTCGGCCGCCTGGGAGTCCGCCGCCTCCAGGCGGACCCGGTCGAGCCGCTGGACCCGGCCGGCCAGGACGGACCGCGCCGTGGGCGACAGCAGCAGGTGGTTCCACCACCCGTAGCCGCGCAGCAGCCAGGGCATCGCGATCACCGTGGCGAGGGCCGCCACCGCCGCCGCGGGCGTGGCGACCGGGTTCGGGTACCACGGTGCCGCCAGGAAGCAGCCGGCCACGGCGAAGGGCAGCAGCAGGAACGTCCCGGCGACCGGGTTCAGAAACAGCCAGAGCCCGTCCCGCCAGGTGGCCGGGTCGGTGAACAGCCACTTCCAGCGGTTGTTCCACTCGGGCCACCGCGGTGTCTTGTAGAGCTGGCGCTCGTGCCGGTACCAGCCGTCGGGCTGGGGCCGGGGCGGAGGCGGGGGCGGCAGGTAGGACGGCGCCACCGGCGTGCCCAGCCACCGGCCGGTGAGCTCCCTGGCGAGCATGGTGCGACGCCTGATCAGGCGAATCGTCGGAGTGAAGACAAAGATCATCCCCAGCCCCGTCAGCATGGCGGTGACCAGGGACAGAGCGATCAGGACGATGTCCGCCAAGGCCAGCAGCCCCAGTGCCAGGCCCTGGCCGATCGCCACCACATGTCGCTTCATGGCATGGAGTCTCGTCCATCCGCCCTCGCCGTACCAATGACGCTGGATGCCGTCCCGGGGTGGAGGTAGCCACACCCCGGCCGGGTGCCCAGACGGATTCTGCGCGGCCCGCGGGCTTCCTAGGGTCGTCGGCATGAAGGTCATCGAGGTCAGCAACCTCCGCAAGCGGTACCGCGATCACCTCGCGGTGGACGACGTGTCGTTCACCGTCGAGGAGGGCGAGATATTCGGCGTCCTCGGCCCCAACGGCGCGGGCAAGACGACGACCGTCGAATGCGTCGCCGGCCTGCGCACGCCCGACTCCGGCACCGTGAAGGTGCTCGGCGGCCTGAGCGGCACCGAGCTCAAGGAGCGGCTCGGCGTCCAGCTGCAGAGCTCCGCGATGCCCGCGAAGATCAAGGTCTGGGAGGCGCTGGACCTCTACGCCTCCTTCTACCGGACGCCCGCGGACCAGGGCGCGCTGATGGAGCGGGTCGGGCTCGCCGGCAAGCGGGACACCCCCTACGGCAAGCTCTCCGGCGGCCAGCAGCAACGGCTGTCCATCGCGCTCGCGCTGATCGGCGGCCCTCGCGTGGCGATCCTGGACGAGCTGACCACCGGCCTCGATCCGCAGGCCCGCCGGGACACCTGGGAGCTCATCGAACAGGTCCGCGCGGACGGCGTGACGATCGTGCTGGTCACCCACTTCATGGAGGAGGCGGAGCGGCTCTGCGACCGGCTGGCGGTGATCGACTCCGGCCGGGTGGTCGCCGTGGACAGCCCGTCCGGGCTGATCTCCCGAGCCGGCGGTCAGCAGCGCGTCCGGTTCCGGCCCTCCGGCCCGTTCGACGACGCGGTGCTCGGCGTCCTGCCCGAGGTGACCGGGGTGAGCCGCGACGGCGGCCAGGTGGAGGTCACCGGCACCGGCGACCTGCTCCTCGCGGTCACCACCGCCGCGGCCGCGGCCGGGATCGTCCCCGCCGACCTGCGGGTGGAGCGGGCCACCCTCGACGACGCCTTCCTCGCTCTCACCGGAAAGAAGATCTCCGCATGAACAAGATGATCCTGACCGAGGCGAAGCTCTTCCTGCGGGAGCCTGGCGGTCCGATCTTCGCGATCCTGCTTCCTCTCGCGCTCCTGCTCGGGCTGGGCAGCATCCCCGGGTTCCAGCAGGCGGATCCCGCCCTGGGCGGGCAGCGGGTGATCGACACCCAGCTCCCCGGCATGATGGTGGTGCTGTCGGTGGTGACGATGGCGCTGACCGCGCTGCCGGGCACCCTGGTGGCCTACCGGGAGAGCGGCGTGCTGCGCCGGATGTCGACCACCCCGGTCCGGCCGGTCCGGCTGCTGGTCGCCCAGGTGGTGAACAACGTCGCGGTGGCGGTCGTCGCGACCGCCCTGCTGATCGGCCTGGGCAACCTCGTCCTCGGGGTGGCCGTGCCCAGGAGTCTCCTGGCGTTCGCGGGCGTGTTCCTGCTCGGCAGCGCCTCGATGTTCGGCCTCGGCCTGCTGATCGCCGCCGTGGCGCCCAGCGCCAAGGCCGCGCCGGGCATCGGCTCGCTCCTGATGTTCCCGCTGCTCTTCATGGCGGGCATGTGGGTCCCCCGGGAGCTCCTGCCGGACCTGGCGCAGCGGGTCGGCGACTTCCTGCCGATGGCGCCGTTCGCCCAGGCGATCCGCGACACGTGGGCGGGTCACGCGCCCCAGCCGCTGCACCTGGCGGTGATGGCCGCGACCGTGCTCGTCACCGGCGTGCTGTCCGCGCGGCTGTTCCGGTGGGAGTAGTCCCCCGCCCGGTACGGCCCGCCGCGCCGCTGTCTTGTCGTCCGACCGACGGGGCCCGCGCTGCCGGCCGTACGGGGGCCGGTCGAGTTCTCCGCCGAGGACGCCGTCCGTGAGCGCGGGGCCGGTCACGGTGGCGGCGCCCCCGCCGTCCGGCTCCGGCCTACGAGGGCCGGGCGGCGCCGTTCACGGTGAGCAGGATGGTGTAGACCGAGGCCGTGGCCGTGATGAACAGCTGGTTGCGCTTGAGGCCTCCGAAGCAGAGGTTGGACACGGTCTCGGGAATGTGGATCTTGCCGATCAGCGTGCCGTCGGGGTCGAAGCAGTGCACGCCGTCCCCGGCCGCCGCCCAGATCCGTCCGGCGGTGTCCACGCGGATGCCGTCGAAGACGCCCGAGTCGCACGTGGCGAGCACCTGCCCGCCCGAGAGCGTGCCGTCCTCGTTCACGCCGAACGCCCGGATGTGGTTGATCCTGGTGTCGACGATGTAGAGCGTGGACTCGTCGGTGGAGAAGGCCAGCCCGTTGGGGCGGACGAAATCCTCGGCCACGGCCCGGACCTCCCCGGCGGCCGGGTCCACGCGATAGACGTGGCAGGCCCCGATCTCACTCTCCGCGCGGTGGCCCTCGTAGTCGGTGTCGATCCCGTAGGACGGGTCGGTGAACCAGATCGACCCGTCCGACTTCACCACCACGTCGTTGGGGCTGTTGAGCCGCCTGCCCTCCCAGCGGTCGGCGATCACCGTGACGGAGCCGTCGTGCTCGGTCCTGGTGACCCGGCGGTTGCCCTGCTCGCAGGAGACCAGCCGCCCCTCACGGTCGACGGTGTGGCCGTTGGTGTGACCGGCGGGCTGCCGGAACGGGCCGACCGCGCCGGTCATCTCGTCCCAGCGGAGCATCCGGTCGTTGGGGATGTCGCTCCAGACCAGGAAACGGCCCGCCGGGAAGTAGGCCGGGCCCTCGGCCCAGCGGCAACCCGTGTGGAGCCGCTCGATACGGTCGTCACCCCGGCAGGCCTTGAACCGGTCGTCCAGCGTCTCGAAACGTGCTTCGATCGTCTCCATCGTCCCCATCCTTAGGATGTCATTCCGTATTTACCTAAGAGGACGATATGGCATTCGGTCAACACCCATTTTTATCGACTGATGTTCGGCACTACGATGAATCACCGTGGACAACATCGACCGCGAACTCCTCGCCCTGCTCCAGGCCGACGCCACCCGGTCCTACGCCGCGCTCGGCGAGGCCGTGGGCCTGTCCAGCGGGGCCACCCACGAGCGCGTGCGCAAGCTCCGTCTGCGGGGCGTGATCAGGCGGACCTCGGTGGACGTCGATCCGGCGGCGGTCGGCAAGGGCGTGGCGGCCTTCGTGATGATCGACGCCAACGCGTGGATGGGCGGCGAGGAGACCGCCGACGCGCTCGCCGCGCTGCCCTGGATCGAGGAGGCCCACATCGTCGCCGGGGCCGCGACCCTGCTGGTCAAGGTGCGCACCTCCAGCACCGAGGACCTGCAGGCCGTGCTCAGGCGCCTGCACGAGGTCCCGGGGGTCACCGGCACCCGGACCGTGGTCGTACTGGAGACCTTCTTCGAACGCCCCCTCGACCCCCGGGGCGACAGCCCCCGCGGCTAGGGCCGGCTGTCGTAGGCCTGGCGGGCGCCGTGGACCCGCTCGATGTTGCTCTCGGCCCATGTCTTGATCGCCAGCATGACCGGCTGCAGGCCGCGGCCGAGTTCGGTGAGGGCGTAGTCGACGCGGACCGGCACCGAGGGGGTGACCGTGCGGGAGACCAGGCCGTCGCGCTCCATGCCGCGCAGGGTCTGGGTGAGCATCTTCTGGCTGATGCCGGCGATGACCCGGCCCAGGTCGCTGTAGCGCAGCGGGCCGTCCGACAGCGCGTTCAGGATCAGGCTGACCCATTTGTCGCTGATCGTGTCGAGTAGCTCCCTGGCCGGGCAGGCCGCCAGGTAGGCGTCGTAGGCGGCCCGCGCGCCGTCTCGCCGCTGCGCGGCCGTCTCGGTGGCCATGGCGCCCCTTCCGGTGCGGTACGCACTTCCAGGTACGTACTTCCTGATGGAGAGTAACACTTCATAGGTTCGTCCCCATCCGATCAGAAGTCATGGAGGCGGCGATGCGCGCAGTGGTGGTCCGTTCGTTCGGGGGGCCCGAGGCCCTGGAGATCGAGGAGGTGCCGGTCCCCCGGACGGGCGCCGGTCAGGTGCGGATACGGGTGGAGGCCGCAGGCGTCAACCCCGTCGACGTGGCGGTCCGGACCGGACTGCTCGTCGAGGCAGGGCTGGCGGAGCGGCGCGAGGTCCACGGGGTCGGCTGGGACACAGCCGGGGTGGTCGAGGAGGTCGGCGCCGGGGTCACCGGGTTCGCCCCGGGAGACCGGGTGATCGGACTGGCCGACCGGCTCGACCTCCCCCTCGGCGCCTACGCCGAGCGGATCGTGCTGGACGCCGCCGTGGTGGCCCCCGCGCCCGCCCGTGCCACCCCGGCACAGGCGGCCACGCTCCCGCTCAACGGTCTCACCGCCGACCAGGCCCTGGACCTCGCCGGCCTGACCGCGGGCCAGACCCTGCTGGTGACCGGGGCGGCGGGCGGGGTGGGCGGATACGCCGTCGAGCTGGCCGTGACGCGCGGGCTCCGGGTGGTCGCCGTGGCGGGCGCCGGGGACGAGAAGCTCGTCCGGAGCCTCGGCGCGGAGTTCTTCGTACCCCGCGACGCCGAGCTGGGCTCCGCCGTACGGGAGCTGGTGCCGGGTGGGACGCACGGCGCGATCGACGCCGCCGCGGTCGGCACGGCCGCGCTCGCCGCGGTGCGCAACGGCGGCTCCCTCGTGGCCGTGCTCGGCGGCGCGGCGCCCGTCCCGCTGCGCGGCACCCGGGTGGCCAACGTCTGGATCCGCGCCGACGGGGCCCGGCTGGCCGAGCTCGCCCGGCTGGCGGACGAGGGCCGGCTGACCCTCAGAGTGGCCGGCGTCCTCCCGCTCGCCGAGGCCGCCGCCGCCCACGAGCGCCTCACCGCGGGCGGTCTCCGCGGGCGCCTCGTCCTGCTCCCCTGACCGTCCCGCCCTGCTCCTTGACGTCCCGCCCGGTACGGCCGGCAGACCGCCGGCCGTAACGGGCGGGCGGGCGGAGGGCTGCGCGTGTCACCCTGTGGAGCATGCTGACACTGGCGCATGTGAGTGACATCCATATCGGCGGCTCCCCCCGCAGCGTCGAGCGGGCGCGGGCCGTCATGCGACACCTGGAGGACCTGCCCGGCCCGCTGGACGCCGTCATCGTGACCGGGGACATCGCCGACCACGGTACGGCCGAGGAGTACGCGACCGCACGCGAGCTGCTGGCCTCGCGTTACCCGACGGTGCTCTGCCCGGGCAACCACGACGTCCGCCCGGTCTTCCGCGAGGTCCTTCTCGGCCAGGACGGCGACGGGCCGGTCAACCAGGTCCTGCGGCTCGACGGCCTGACCGTGGCCCTGTGCGACTCCAGCGTCCCCGGGCGGCCGGAGGGCCTCCTGGAGGACGAGACGATCACCTGGCTGGAGACCGTGCTCGCCGAATCCCCCGCCACCCCGGTCATCGTGGGCATGCACCACCCGGCGGTGGCGCTGGGCATCCCCTACGTGGACACCATCGGGCTACGGGACCCGGAGCGGCTGGAGAAGGTCCTGCGGCGGCACCCCCAGGTGGTGGCCGTGCTGGCCGGCCACGCCCACACCCCGGCGAGCACCACCTTCGCCGGCCTGCCCCTGATCGTCGCCCCGGGGGTCGTCTCCACCGCGCTGCTCCCCCAGGAGTACGCCTCGCCGGACCCCCGCGACTTCGACCTCCCGCCCCAGATCGCCGTACACGTCTTCGACGACGGCCGCCTCACCACCCACATGCGTCCGGTCCTCTGACCCCGTACGGCGTGGCGGCTCGCGCCCTCACATGGCACGGTGCTCCTGCGGGCTGACGCCGAGCACGCGTTTGAAGGCGGTGCTCAGTGCGAAGGAGCTGCCGTAGCCGACCTGCCGGGCCACCGCGCCGATGGTGGCGTCGGTCTCGCGGAGCAGGTCGGCGGCCATGGCCAGCCGCCAGCCGGTGAGGAACGCCATGGGCGACTCGCCGACCAGGTCGGTGAAGCGACGCGCCAGCGACGCGCGGGAGACGCCGGTCCCGGCCGCCAGCGCGGCCACGGTCCAGGGGTGGGCCGGGTTGTTGTGGAGCATCCGCAGGGCCCGGCCCACCACGGGGTCGCTGTGGGCGCGGTACCACGCCGGCGCCTCCGCCTCCGGGCGGGAGAACCAGGCCCGCAGGACGGCGATGAGCAGCAGGTCGAGCAGCCGGTCGAGCACGGCCGCCTGCCCCGGCTCGTCCTTGACGATCTCGTCGCCGAGCAGCGGGATCAGCGGGCAGTCCCAGGCGTCCTCGGGCAGGACCAGCAGCGCGGGCAGCGCCGCGAGCAGCCGCCGGCTGATCTCTCCGTGCATCTGGTAGGTGCCGGTGATCATCACCGTCGAGCCGTCCGGGCTGTTGCCCCAGGTGCGGACGCCCAGATCCATCTCCTGGGCCAGGGACTCGCCCTCCGGGGTGGTGCAGTGCTGTCCGGGATGGATCACCACCTGGGGCGGGGTGGCCGGGTCGTCGGCGACCGTGTACGGATCCGGACCGCGCATGATCGCGACATCTCCGGGGCGCAGCCGTACCGTTTCCCCGTGGTCGGGGATCACCCACGCCTGGCCCCGCATCATGGCCACCAGGGTGAGCGGCGCCCGGTCCTGGATCCGCAGGGACCAGGGTGGGTTCAAGATCGATCGTAGCAGGAACGCTCCCCGGGCCCTCGGCCCGTCCAGGAGACCCGCGAGCACGTCCATGCGCCTCACTTTAGACGCATAAACATGGATTTGCAGCTCTCAACCATGGTGCGTCTCACCCCGCCGGCGCTTCACTTGAGGCATGACAGAGAACACGCGACAGGGAACGACGCTGGTCCTCGGCGGAACGGGCAAGACCGGCCGCCGCGTGGTGGAGCGGCTCGCCGCTCGCGGCCTGCCGGTGCGGGCCGGTTCCCGCTCGGGCACGCCCCCGTTCGACTGGGAGGACCAGGCCACGTGGGCACCCGCGCTGCGGGACGTGGAGTCGGTCTACGTGACGTACTACCCGGACCTGGCCGCCCCCGGCGCCGCCGCCTCGATCGGCTCCTTCGCCGCGCTGGCGGCCGGCAGCGGCGTCCGGCGGCTCGTCCTGCTGTCCGGCCGGGGCGAGGAGGAGGCCCAGGCCTGCGAGCGGACGGTCCAGGAGTCCGGCGCCGAGTGGACGATCCTGCGGGCGAGCTGGTTCTGTCAGAACTTCAGCGAGCACTACCTGCTGGAGCCGGTGCTCAGCGGCGTGGTGGCCCTGCCCGCCGGGAACGTGGCGGAGCCGTTCATCGACGTCGAGGACATCGCGGACGTCGCGGTCGCGGCGCTGACCCAGGACGGGCACGCGGGCCGGATATACGAGCTGACCGGCCCCCGGCTGCTGACCTTCGCCGACGCCGCCGGAGAGATCGCCAAAGCGGCGGACAGGGAGGTGCAGTACGTACCGGTCTCCGCCGAGGAGTACGCGGACGCGCTCGTGGAGCACGGCGTACCGGCTGAGGAGGCGACGATGCTGACCGAGCTGTTCACCAAGGTCCTGGACGGCCGCAACGCCCACCTGACCGACGGCGTCCGGCTCGCCCTGGGCAGGGAGCCCCGGGATTTCGCCGACTACGCGCGGGATGCGGCGGCCACCGGCGTCTGGAACGGTTGAGAGACCCGCGATCCACGGACGCCGGGCGGGATCCCGCGAGGGCACGCCCGGCGTCCGTGGCCGCACATTGGATTTCCGTAACGGAGGATGGGATGTTCGAGTTGTTCCGGAGCGCCGCGCTGGTCGCGTCCACACTGACCACCGGGCTCATTGCGGGCCTGTTCTACGCGTTCACCTGCGCCGTCATGCTCGGCCTCGGCCGGACGGACGACCGGACCTTCGTCAGCGCGATGCAGTGGATCAATGTGAAGATCCTCAACGGCTGGTTCCTCGTCCCCTTCATGGGCGCGCTGGCGCTGATCGCCCTGGCGGGAGCGCTGCACCTGCGCGGGGACGGGCGGCACGTGCTGCCCTGGATCGTGGCCGCCCTGGTGCTGTACGGGCTGACGTTCGCCATCACCGCCGCCGTCAACGTGCCGCTCAACGACCAGCTCGCCGCGGCCGGACAGCCCGACGGCATCGCCGACCTCGCGGCGGTGCGCGAGGCCTTCGAGGCGACGTGGAACCGCTGGAACCTCATCCGCGCGCTGACGTCCACTGCCGCGTTCGGCTGCCTCCTCTGGGCCCTGGTGCTCCACGGCGGCATCACCTCCACCGGAGCGTAGGCTCCCCGTCCCCGCGCCCGGGGCCCCTCGGCCCGCGCCAAGGCCCGCGACATCGTGATCGAGCCGCCGCGGCCGACCGGGGGATTCCCCGTACCGGGGAGTCGGGGTGCGGTCAAGAAACGCGTCACGGGCCGCAAATCTCGTGCAGGCCGATCGGGATTTTGCATGATCATGCGATGCAATGCATACTCTTGTCTCATGTCCAAGGTTCTCACCTCCCTGCCGACCGGCGAGCGCGTCGGCATCGCCTTCTCGGGCGGCCTCGACACCTCGGTCGCCGTCGCGTGGATGCGCGACAAGGGTGCCGTCCCGTGCACCTACACCGCCGACATCGGCCAGTACGACGAGCCCGACATCGCCTCGGTGCCCGGCCGCGCGCTGGCGTACGGCGCCGAGATCGCGCGCCTGGTCGACTGCCGCGCGGCGCTGGTCGAGGAGGGCCTGGCCGCGCTCACCTGCGGCGCGTTCCACATCCGCTCGGCCGGGCGCGCCTACTTCAACACCACGCCGCTCGGCCGTGCCGTCACCGGGACCCTGCTGGTCCGGGCGATGATCGAGGACGACGTGCAGATCTGGGGCGACGGCTCGACGTTCAAGGGCAACGACATCGAGCGGTTCTACCGGTACGGCCTGCTGGCGAACCCCCACCTGCGCATCTACAAGCCCTGGCTCGACGCGGACTTCGTGTCCGAGCTCGGCGGCCGCAAGGAGATGTCGGAGTGGCTGCTCGCCCACGACCTCCCCTACCGCGACAGCACCGAGAAGGCCTACTCGACCGACGCCAACATCTGGGGCGCCACCCACGAGGCCAAGACCCTGGAGCACCTCGACACCGGCATCGAGACCGTGGACCCGATCATGGGCGTGCGGTTCTGGGATCCCGCGGTCGAGATCGCCGCCGAGGACGTGACCATCGGTTTCGACCAGGGCCGCCCGGTGACGATCAACGGCAAGGAGTTCGCCAGCCCGGTCGACCTGGTGATGGAGGCGAACACGATCGGCGGACGGCACGGCATGGGCATGTCGGACCAGATCGAGAACCGGGTGATCGAGGCCAAGAGCCGGGGCATCTACGAGGCGCCCGGGATGGCGTTGCTGCACGCGGCCTACGAACGGCTGGTCAACGCGATCCACAACGAGGACACCCTGGCGAGCTACCACAACGAGGGACGGCGGCTCGGCCGGCTGATGTACGAGGGCCGCTGGCTCGACCCGCAGGCGCTGATGCTGCGAGAGTCGCTGCAGCGCTGGGTGGGCACGGCGGTCATCGGCGAGGTGACGCTGCGGCTGCGGCGCGGTGAGGACTACTCGATCCTGGACACCTCCGGCCCGGCTTTCAGCTACCACCCGGACAAGCTGTCGATGGAGCGCACCGAGGACTCGGCGTTCGGCCCGGTGGACCGGATCGGCCAGCTCACCATGCGCAACCTCGACATCGCCGACTCGCGCGCCAAGCTCGAACAGTACGCCAGCCTCGGGATGGTCGGCACCGACCATCCCGCGCTCATCGGCGCCGCCCAGGCGGCCTCGACCGGACTGATCGGCGCGATGCCGCAGGGCGGCGCCGAGGCCATCGCCTCACGCGGCCCGGTCTCCGACGACGACGAGATGCTCGACCGCGCCGCGATGGAGTCCGGCACCGACTGACGGGACCTCATCGGCTCACGCCTCCGGCAGGGAGGCCACCGGAGATCCGCTCATTCTGAGGCTGGGGTCGGAATACCAGCGAAATGGACTGTCCATGACAGTTTCCGCCGGACTCCGGCCGCACCCCAGGAGGCCGCACCCCGCCCGCCGGGCCGTACTCCACCCACCAGGAGGAGCGAGCGGCGAACGCGGGCTCCGCGCCGCCTCAGCAGGACGTGCCGGCGCTCAACAGGACGTGCCGGCTCAGCAGGACGGGCAACCGGCCCGGCAGTGGCCCTGGCCGACGGGAACCGGCCAGGGACGGTCCTAGTGGGGGGCCATGTCGACGAAGCGGCTGTAGTGGCCCTGGAAGGCCACGGTGACCGTGGCGGTGGGGCCGTTACGGTGCTTGGCCACGATCAGGTCGGCCTCGCCCGCGCGGGGTGACTCGCGCTCGTACGCGTCTTCCCGGTGGAGCAGGATGACCATGTCGGCGTCCTGCTCGATGCTGCCCGACTCGCGGAGGTCGCTGACCATGGGGCGCTTGTCGGTCCGCTGCTCGGGACCACGGTTCAGCTGGGAGATCGCGATGACCGGGACCTCCAGCTCCTTGGCGAGGAGCTTGATGGCACGGGAGATCTCGGAGACCTCGTTCTGGCGGCTCTCGGTCTTCTTCGGCGAGGACATCAGCTGCAGGTAGTCGATGATGACGAAGCGCAGGTCGTTGCGCTGCTTGAGACGGCGGCACTTGGCCCGGATCTCCATCATCGACATGTTGGGCGAGTCGTCGATGAACAGCGGCGCCTCGGCCACCTCACCCATCCGCCGGGCCAGTTTGGCCCAGTCGTCGTCGGTCATCGTGCCCGAACGCATGTTGTGCAGCGCCACCCTCGCCTCGGCGGACAGCAGACGCATCGTGATCTCATTACGCGACATTTCCAGCGAGAACACGACAGTCGTCATACCGTGCTTGATAGCGGCAGATCTGGCGAAATCCAGCCCCAAAGTCGACTTGCCGATGGCCGGGCGGGCGGCCACGACGATCATCTGGCCGGGGTGGAGGCCGTTGGTGAGGGCGTCGAGGTCCTGGAAGCCCGTGGGGACGCCGACCATCTGGCCGCCCCGGCCGCCGATGGCCTCCAGCTCGTCGAGGGCCCCGGGCATGATGTCGGCCAGGGGGACGTAGTCCTCGGAGGTGCGGCGCTCGGTGACCTTGTAGATCTCGGCCTGGGCGCGGTCGACGAGGTCGTCGACCTCCTCGTCCTGCCCGCCGTACCCGAAGGAGACGATGCGGGTGCCGGCCTCGATCAGCCGCCGGAGGATGGCCTGCTCGCGGACGATCCGCGCGTAGTAGCCCGCGTTGGCCGCGGTGGGCACGACGGCGGTCAGGGTGTGGAGGTAGGCGCCGCCGCCGACCCGGGCGACCTCGCCGCGCTTCTGCAGCTCGTCGAAGATGGTGACGGCGTCGGCGGGGTCACCCCGGCCGTAGAGGTCGGTGATGATGTCGTAGATGATCTGGTGGGCCGGACGGTAGAAGTCGTCGGACCGTATGATCTCGACGACGTCGGCGATGGCGTCCTTGGACAGCAGCATGCCACCGAGGACGGACTGCTCCGCCTCGATGTTGTTCGGTGGGGTGCGCTCGAATCCCGGCTCGAAGACCGGTGGCTCCGCGATGCTCACCGCACACCCCCTCTTTCGAACACAGTTACGCTATCCCCATTTTTAACCGGCCAGTCTGACAGTTTCCACGCTCGCCGGACCAAGTGGCAACGCGACCTGTAGACAGGGGTGTGGATAAGGTGGCCAGTTCTTCCCCAGGGGCGGGGACAGCCTGGGGACAGTTCTGTGGATAACTCTTGTCCACAGCCCCGCACAGCCGTCTGGCCAGCAAAAACGTCATCCACTGCCTGTGGAGGAAAGAAAGTTGGGGCGACACGCCGAGACTATCCTCACATGGCGTGTCCCGTCCCCTTGATCCTTATGGGAGCCGCCCCCTGAGTAAGAGGCACAATAGAGGGGTGCCTCTTACCCCCAGAGCCGGCCGCGAACACGACAGGCAGATCCTCCGGCTGGCTGTGCCGGCCTTCGGAGCACTGGTCGCCGAGCCGCTGTTCCTGCTGACGGACTCCGTCATCGTCAGCCACCTGCCCGCCCCCGCGCTCGGCGCGCTGGGGGTGGCGAGCACCGTGCTGAGCGTCCTGGTGGGACTGTGCGTGTTCCTGGCCTACGGCACGACGGCGGCGGTGGCCCGGCAGATCGGCGCGGGCAACACCCTGCGGGCGATGCGGCAGGGAGTGGACGGCCTCTGGCTGGCCGCCGGGGTCGGCCTGGTGATCATCGCGGTGGTGTGGCCGCTCGCGCCCTCGCTCGTCCACCTGATCGGCGCCGAGGGCGAGCTCGCCCGGCAGGCGGTCACCTACCTGCGGATCAGCCTGCTGGGCGTCCCGGCCATGCTGCTCGTCCTGGCCGGGACCGGCGTGCTGCGCGGCATGCAGGACACCACGACCCCGCTGCTGGTGTCCGTCGGCTCCTTCGCGCTCAACGCGGTGCTCAACCTGGTGTTCGTCCTGGGCATGGGCTGGGGTGTCGCGGGCTCGGCCTGGGGCACGGTGCTGGCCCAGTCGCTCGGCGCCGCGGTCTACCTCGCCCTGGTCTTCGGGCGGCACAGAGCGCCGCTCAGGCCGGATCTGGCGGGCATCAGGGCGGCGGGCTCCGCCGGGGTCGCCCTGGTCATCCGTACGGCGTGCATGCAGGTGGTGATGACCATCGCGGCGGCCGTCGCCACCCGCATGGGGGACGACCAGATCGAGTCCCACACGGTCGCCGTCAGGATCTGGACCCTGCTGGCCTTCGCCCTGGACGCGATCGCCATCGCCGGGCAGGCCATCACCGGCCGTACCCTGGGCGCCGGTGACGTCGCCGGGACCCGGACGGCGACCTGGAGGATGGTCATGTGGGGGATCGGCTCGGGCGTGGCGCTGGGGCTCGCCGTGGTCGTGGCCAGGCCGTTCGTGCCCGGCCTGTTCGACGCGGGCCCGGCGGTGGCCGGGGAGCTGCTCGACCTGATGTGGGTGATCGCGGCCCTGCAGCCGATCGCCGGGGTGGTCTTCGTCCTGGACGGGGTGCTGATCGGCGCCGGCGACCAGCGCTATCTCGCCTGGGCGAGCATGTGGACGACGCTCGCCTACCTGCCCGCCGCGCTGCTGGTGGTCCTCGGCGGCGGCGGCCTGACCGCGCTCTGGCTGGCGCTGGGGGTGTGGATGACGGCCCGGCTGGTCACTCTGGGAACGCGCGCCTACGGCAGGGCGTGGTTGGTGATCGGTGCGTGATCTGGCGGTGTCCACCACGTGACCGGCTACCTCTTGTACGACGCAACCCCCTGCGGCACTGTGAACACGTCCGCTACAAGGGTGTTCCACCCATAATGATGGGGTCGCGCCGTGCCCGAAGGTACGTCTTTATCGATCTTACGCCGCCTTCCGCCCACCGAGGTCACGAACCGCTGGACCGGCGCGCGCCACGGCCTCCCCAAGGCCTACGGCCGTACGGACCTCGTCGTCCTGGGTCTCGGCGTCATGATCGGTGCGGGCATCTTCAGCGTCGCCGGCCGGCAGGCGGCCACCATGGCCGGCCCCGGCGTGATCCTCTCCTTCATGATCGCAGGAATCACCAGCCTGCTCGTGGCCTTCTGCTTCGCCGAGCTGTCGTCGGCCATGCCGACCTCGGGCAGTGCCTACACCTTCACCTACGTCATCTTCGGCGAGGTGTGGGCCTGGCTGGTCGGCTGGGCACTGGTGATGGAGCTGCTGCTCGCCACCGCGGTGGTGGCCCGCGCCTGGTCCCTCTACGCCGCCCAGATGCTCGCCGACCTCGGCGTGCGCCTCCCGGACCTCCTGGCGAGGATCACCGGCCAGGCCGAGGGGTTCGACCTGTTCGCGCTGTTCATCCTGGTGGTGCTGACGGCCGTGGTGGCGCTGGGCGCCCGGGTGGGCCTGCGCACCCTGTGGATCATCGTGGTCGCCAAGCTGCTGGCCGTCGGCGCGGTCATCGTGGTCGGCGCCACCCAC
This sequence comes from Streptosporangium minutum, assembly GCF_002149035.1. Lineage (GTDB taxonomy): Bacteria > Actinomycetota > Actinomycetes > Streptosporangiales > Streptosporangiaceae > Streptosporangium > Streptosporangium minutum. Next base: position 23,734 of record NZ_NGFP01000025.1, on the reverse strand, counting down.
TTCGACCAGCGGAACCTCTCCGCCATCCCCGTCCCCGCGGTCCCCGCCGGAACGGCCGACGACACCCTGAACTCCCCGCTGCTCGGCCTCATGTTCGGCCAGACGGGCGCGTTCGGCTGGTTCGGCATCTTCGCCGCCTCGGCGGTCATCGCCTTCGCCTACATCGGGTTCGACATCGTGGCCACCGCGGCCGAGGAGGCCGAGGACGCCCCCCGGTCGATCCCGAAGGGCATCATCCGCAGCCTGGTGATCACCACGGTCATCTACATCGTGGTCGCGCTGGTGATGGTCGGCATGACCCCCTACGACAGGATCAACCCCAAGGCTCCGCTCGCCAACGCCTTCCGCCAGGCGGACGAGGGCTTCATGGCGCACATCATCAACATCGGCGCGGTCCTCGGCCTCACCACGGTCGTCCTGGTGCTGCTCGTCGGCCTGACCCGGGTGATGTTCGCCATGGCCCGCGACGGGCTGTTCCCCCGCCCGCTGGCCAGGATCAACCGGAGCTACCACAGCCCGACCCGGGTCACCCTGCTCATCGGCGGGGTGGCGATCCTGCTGGCCGAGTTCGTACCGGTGCTGACGCTCGAACCGCTGGTCGTGATCGGCACCCTGTTCGTCTTCATCGCCGTGGCCGCCGGGGTGATCAGAATGCGGCGGACGATGCCGGACCTGCCCCGGGGCTTCCGGGTCCCGCTCTCCCCCGGCGTGCCGATCGCCTCGATCCTCGCCTGCCTGTGGCTGCTGGTGAACCTGCAGGTCATCACCTGGCTGTACTTCGCCGCCTGGATGGCCTTCGGCGTGCTGGTCTACCTGCTGTACGGCAGGCGCAACAGCGTGCTCGCCGGAGCCCGGCCGGCGGCCGACCCCCTCGGCGCCGAGAGCCGCGGCACCGAGAGCCGCGGCACCGAGAGCCGCGGCCGGCACCGCCGCTGAGGCCCTACAGCCGCCGGCTGTCGAGCACGCTCCGCAGGAACTCCCGGGTCCGGGGCTCCCGGGGATCGGTGAAGATCTGCTCGGGGCTGCCGCGCTCCAGGAGCACGCCGCCGTCCAGGAAGCAGACGGTGTCCGCGATCTCCCGGCAGAAGCCCATCTCGTGGGTGGTCAGGATCATGGTCATCCCGCCCTCCTTGAGCTCCCGGATGATCTCAAGCACCTCCTTGACCAGCGCCGGGTCCAGCGCCGAGGTGACCTCGTCCAGCAGCATCAGGCTGGGCCGGGTGGCGAGGGCCCGGATGATGGCGACGCGCTGCTGCTGACCGCCGGAGAGCCGGTCCGGGTAGGCCCCGGCCTTGTCCGCCAGGCCGAACCTGGCCAGCAGCTCGCGGGCCTCCTCCTCGGCCTGTCCCCGGCCGACCTTGTGCACCTTGCGCGGGGCCAGGGTGATGTTGTCCAGCACGGTCATGTGCGGGAAGAGGTTGAAGGCCTGGAACACGATGCCCATGCGCCTGCGCGCCTGGTCGACGTCGACCCGGACGTCGGTGAGCTCGTCGCCGTCCAGGTAGATCACACCGTCGTCCACGGTCTCCAGCAGGTTCACGCAGCGCAGCAGCGTGGACTTGCCCGAGCCGGAGGCGCCGATCAGGCAGACCACTTCGTGCGCATCGACCGACAGGTCGACTCCGCGCAGCACGCTGTTGCCGTGGTAGTTCTTCCAGACGCCCTCGATGGTCAGCAGGCTCATGGGTTCTCCTCGACTGGCGGCTCGCCGGGCCGTGAGCCGGAGCCGTCGTTCCCGCCGGCCCGCCCGCCGTACCCGCCGCCGCGCCCGCCGGCCTGTCCTGCGCGCGCGCTCACTGGCCCCGCCGCCGCTGCGACCGGGCCGCCAGGTAGTCGGTGAAGCGGGCCATGGGGATGGTGAGCAGGATGAACAGCAGCGCCGCCGCCAGGTAGGGCGTGTAGTTGAAGGTGCTGGCGGCGTGGATCTGCGCTTGGCGCAGCGCCTCCAGCGGGCCGATCGTGGCGACCAGCGCGGTGTCCTTCTGGAGCGAGACGAAGTCGTTGAGCAGCGGTGGCACCACCCGGCGCGCGGCCTGCGGGACCACCACGTACCGCATGGTCCTGCCGTGGCTCAGCCCGAGGGAGCGGGCCGCCGCCCACTGGCTCGGATGCACCGAGTCGATGCCCGCCCGGAACACCTCCGCCACGTACGCCCCGTAGGACAGGGTGAGCGCGATGACGCCCAGCGTCGCCAGATCCGTCGGCATGCCCTGCAGGCCGAGCGCGGGCAGGCCGAAGCCGACGAGGTAGATGACCAGGATCGTGGGCACGCCGCGGAAGATGTCGGTGTAGGCCACCGCGAGGGCACGCAGCGGGAAGAACGCCGGCGCCTTGAGGTTGCGCGCCAGCGCCACCAGCAGGCCCACGATCAGGATCAGCGGCTCGGCGATCAGGAAGATCTTGATGTTGAGCAGGAAGCCGCTCAGCACGTCCGGCAGCGCCTTCACGAACTGCTCGGGGTTGAAGAACGTCTCCTGGACCCGGGGCCAGCCGGGCGAGTTGGTGAAGACCCAGACGAGCAGGACGATCAGCAGGACCGTCGAGGTGGTCGCGATCGAACTCGACCGGACCGACCTCTTCCTGCGGAGTCGCTCCCGCTCCGCCTGCCGCTCGCTCTTCACCCAGGCCGCGTGGGCCGTCACACGATCACCGTCGTCCGCCGGGTGAGGGCGTCCCGTCCGCGGAACGCCGCCGGCGCCGGGGGCATGCCGGCGCCCGGTGAGGCCGTCCCGGTCACTTCAGCTCCGGAGCACCCGCGGCCGAGCCGAGCCATTCGGTCTCGATCTTGGCGAGCTCGCCGGAGGAGGTCAGCTTGTCGATCGCCTCGTTCACGCAGCCCACCAGGGGGCTGCCCTTCTCGAAGACCGCGCCGAAGACCTCGGGCGTGCCGGAGGCGGCGCCGAACTGGCCGACGATCTTGGAGTTCTCGACCTGGGCGGCGGTCACGTAGAAGGCGGTGGGCAGGTCCACCACCACCGCGTCGACCTGCTTGTTCTTCAGCGCGTTCACCGCGTCGATCTGCTCGTTGTAGACGTTCGGCTCGGCCGACGGCTTGATGACGTCCTTGACCGCCTGCAGCGAGGTGGTGCCGACCTGCACGCCGATCTTGGCGTCCTTGAGGGCGGCCAGGTCCGTCGCGGAGGCGACCTTGGAGCCGTCCAGCGCGACCACGGCCTGCTTGACCGTGTAGTAGCCCTTGCTGAAGTCGACGACCTTGGCCCGGTCAGGGGTCACGGAGACCTGGTTGAGGTCGAAGTCGAACTGCTTGGCGCCGGGGGCGAACGCGGTGTCGAACTTCACCGTGGCCCAGGCCACCTCGCCGCTCTCGAAGCCGAGCTGCTTGGCGACGGCGTGGGCCACCGCGCTCTCGAAGCCCTTGCCGTTGGCCGGGTCGTCGTCCTTGAACCACGGCTCGTAGGCGGGCTTGTCGGTGCCGATGGTCAGCTTGCCCGGGGTCTTCAGCGTGAGCTGGTCCTTGGCGCAGGTGGCCGGGGCGGAGGGGGCTGCCTGAACCGCCGTTTCCGAGGCCGGCGCACATGCTACGGCGGCCACCGCGAGGGCGCCGAGCGCGAGCAGCATCGAAGGACGGATCATGACAAACCTCCAGAATCAAGCAACGACTCACGAATTCTACGTATGTGCGGTGACCCCGGGTAACATTGTCTCGCCATACGGATGAGGGCTCTCCCCCGCGGACGGGGAAGAGCCCTCATGACGCGTGACCGGTCAGGCCGCGACGACCTCGATGTCGAGGGCCGCGGAGACCTCCGGGTGCAGCTTGACGCTGACCCGGTGGGAGCCGAGGCTCTTGATCGCGGGCGCGATCTCGATGCGACGGCGGTCGAGCAGGGGGCCGCCGGCGGCCTTGACGGCGTCGGCGACGTCGCCCGTGGTGATGGAGCCGAAGAGACGGCCGGAGTCGCCGGCCTTCGTCTTCAGGACCACCTTCAGGGACTTGAGCTGGCCCGCGACCTCCTGGGCGGTGCCCAGGTCGCGGATCTCGCGGGCGTCGCGAGCCTTCTTGATCGAGGAGATCTGCTTCTCGCCGCCGCGCGTCCACAGGATCGCGAAGCCACGGGGGAGCAGGTAGTTACGGCCGTAGCCGCTCTTGACCTCGACGATGTCGCCGGGGGCGCCGAGGCCGGTGACCTCACTGGTGAGAATGAGCTTCATCTGTCCGACCTCCTTAGCGCGCGGTGCTCATGTACGGCAGGAGCGCCATCTCACGAGCGTTCTTGATAGCGGTCGCCACGTCACGCTGGTGCTGGGTGCAGTTGCCCGTCACCCGGCGGGCACGGATCTTGCCGCGGTCGGAGATGAACTTCCGAAGCAGCGCCGTGTCCTTGTAGTCGACGTAGGAGATCTTGTCATGGCAGAACAGGCAAACCTTCTTCTTAGGCTTGCGCAGTGCCGGCTTGGCCATCGTGGTGCTCCTCTCAGAGCCCCGCCGTGAGGCGGGAATGGTCGCTGCGGATATGGACTGGGTTTCAGGATGCGATCTCCGGCCGTCCCGGAGGACGGCCGGACCGACCTGGAAGGATCGACCTAGAAGGGCGGTTCGTCGCTGAAGTCGCCGCCACCGAAGTTGCCGCCACCCTGCTGCTGGCCGCCACCGAAGTTGCCGCCGCCACCGCCGCCGTAGTTGTTACCGCCGCCGAAGCCGCCGCCCTGGGGGGCGGCGGGCGCCGCGGAGGCCCACGGGTCGTTGGCCGGGCCGCCGCCGAAGCCGCCGCCACCGCCGCCGCCCTGACGGGCGGTCTTGTTGACCTTGGCGGTCGCGTTCTTCAGGGAGGGGCCGACCTCGTCGACCTCGACCTCGTAGACGGTGCGCTTCTCGCCTTCCTTGGTCTCGTAAGACCGCTGGCGGAGCCGTCCCTGAACGATGACCCGCATGCCGCGCTGGAGGCTCTCGGCGACGTTCTCCGCCGCCTGCCGCCAGACGTTGCAGGTCAGGAAGAGGCCTTCGCCGTCTTTCCACTCGTTGGTCGTCTTGTCCAGAAACCGCGGAGTGGATGCGATGCGGAACCGGGCCACAGCCTGCCCCGTAGGGGTGAACCGCAGCTCCGGATCGTCGACGAGGTTGCCGACGATGGTGATGGTGGTGTCGCCTGCTGCCATGGCTAGCGCTGCCCTTCCTGCGGCCTTAGCTGGTTATCGGCTCAGAGTACGGCTGCCGCCCGACAAAATGCCGGGGGTTAGTGCACGTCCGGACGGAGGACCTTGGTCCGCAGGATGCCCTCGTTGAGGTTCATCTGCCGGTCGAGCTCCTTGACCGTGGCGGGCTCAGCGGTCAGGTCGATGACGGCGTAGATGCCCTCGGGCTTCTTGTCGATGTCGTAGGACAGCCGACGACGACCCCACACGTCGACCTTCTCCACGCTGCCGCCGTCATTGCGGACGACAGTGAGGAACTGGTCGAGGGAAGGGGCCACCGTACGCTCATCGAGCGAAGGGTCGAGAATGACCATCATCTCGTAACGACGCATGCTGGCTTCCAACCTCCTCTGGACTCTTGCGGTCACGACACCGTGCCGTGACAGGAGGACGCTGACGTCTTCACCGCGGTCGCCCATTTCGGCGGCCGTGGTGGAGGGCGGGTCATAACACGCCCATGAAACGTAGCCGTGCCAGCCTACCAGCCGGTCAAGGGTTGGGCCGTCACCTCGCCGGGCACCTCCCTACCATGAGAGGACGGGGGGTGGTGAGCCATGCCGCACGTGTTTCGTTCCACCGGGGGCCGGCCGTCCCGGCTGCGACTGAACAGCGACGGGCGACGGCACCCCGTCGAGAACGTCCTGAGTGTCGTCACGCTCGCCTGCGGGCTGATCGCCTTCGTGTCCGCGTTCTTCCCCGGCGCGCACGCGATCGGGGCGTGGCTGGGGACGGTGGGGTTCGTCGGGGGTTTCTACTCGCAGTACGTCTCGGCGACGACGGCCGAGCGCTCGCTGAACATCGTGGGCATCGTGGCCTCGTTCGTGGGCGTGGCCTTCGGCATCTACCACGGCGGTTTCTACCCGTAGAGCCCCGACTGCCGAAGGCCGCGCCCGGCGGCTAGCCGCCCAGCCGCAGGTCCACGCCGAGCAGGACGAGGAACCACAGGAAGACCGCCAGCAGTGCCTCGGCGACGTCCTTCAGGAGCTTGGGGGTGATGTAGTCGTAGACCCAGGCCACGTAGAGGCCGACCAGGATGTAGATCAGGCCGATCAGGCTGATCCCTCTGCGGTAGTAAGCCACTTCGACTCCTTGCGTTCGGCCCGCGGGGGGAGCGGGCATCGGGGCGCGCCGTGCGACTGCCCGTGACAGGCGGCTCGAAACGGCTAGGCTCGAACACATGCCGCGTATCGGAGCCCATGTCGACCAGGACGACCCGCTGGCCCACGCCAGGGCGCGCGACGCCGAGGTCGCGCAGTTCTTCCTCGGCGATCCCCAGGGCTGGAAGGGCCCGGTCATCGGCGACAAGACCCGGGAGATCAGGGACTCCGACGTGGACGTCTACATCCACGCGCCCTATGTGATCAACGTGGCCACCGCCAACAACCGGATCCGCATCCCCAGCCGCAAGCTGCTGAGCTCGAACCTCGCCGCGGCGGCCGAGCTGGGCGCCAAGGGCCTGATCGTCCACGGCGGCCACGTCGGCGCCGGGGACGACCCGCAGAAGGGCTTCGACAACTGGCGCAAGGTGTTCGAGCGGCTGGAGGAGCACGAGGTCCCGGTGCTCATCGAGAACACCGCGGGCGGCGACAACGCGATGGCCCGCAGGCTGGAGCGCATCGCCCGGCTGTGGGACGCCCTCGACGGTTTCGACGTGGGCTTCTGCCTGGACACCTGCCACGCGCATGCGGCCGGCGAGGAGCTGGCCGACGTGGTCGAGCGGATCATGGCCATCACCGGGCGGATCGACCTGATCCACTGCAACGACTCCCGCGACGCCGCGGGATCCGGCGCCGACCGGCACGCCAACCTCGGCGCGGGCCGGATCGACACCGAGCTGATCCTCTCGGTCTGCCGCAGCGCGGGGGCGCCGATCGTGGTGGAGACACCGTTCGAGGGCCAGGCCGAGGACATCTCTCTCCTCAGGAAGAGCCTCTGATCGGCGAGAACGCTTGATCCACAGCCTGTGGATAACTTTTCTGGATTACTCCGCGCCAAGAATGGGTAAGGAGAGTCACCCCACCCAGGCACCGTCCATGAAAGTCAGCGTGTTGAGCACCATCAACGGGCCGACCACCAGCGCGTAGACGAGGATCACCCACTGTCTCCAGCGCGCGCCCGGGGTGCCCGCCCGCGCGAGGAGCAGGAACAGCGGCCACCACAGCAGCGCCGAGCGCGGGATCGACAGGTAGTAGGCGGAGCAGACGAGGGCGCCCACCTGAAGGCCCACGTAGACGAACTCGCTCCACCGCCGCAGGTAGAGCAGGACCAGCACGAGCCCGATCCCGACGACCGCCCCGGCGATCTCCAGCCGGAACGCCCAGGCGAACCGTCCCTCCCCCATGGCCGAGTTCCACGTCGTGATCAGCGACTCCCACGGCCACACCATGTGCCGTCCCCACCCGGCCTCCTGGGCGTGCTTCCACGCCAGCCAGTCGCCGCTGCGGCTGTAGTGGTAGGCGGAGTAGAGCACCAGCGGCACGAACGGCAGCACCAGCCAGGCCGCCTGCCGTACGGCCTGCCGCCGGGTGAAGAACTCCACGATCAGGGCGAGGGCCAGGAACAGACCGGTGATCCGCATGCAGGAGGCCCCCGCCGCGAGACCGGCGGCCAGTGGCCAGTGGCCCCGGCGTGCCGCCAGCCAGGCCGGGATCGCGAAGGCCAGGAACAGCGCCTCGCTGTAGCCGGTGAACAGGAACACCGACATCGGCCAGAGCAGCAGCGCCAGCACCGCGCGCCACCCGGCTCCCGGCGGCCCCTCGAACTCGGCGAGCCTGGCCAGCGCCACCATCGCGACGGCGCCCGCCACGAAGGAGATGAGCAGCCCGGCGAGCGTCCAGTCGCCCACGACCGTGTGCACCGCGCGGAGCGTCAGCGGCATGCCGGGGAAGAACGCGGGCAGCCCCTTGTCCGGTTCGGCGGCGGCGGGGTCGCCGCCGTAGCCGTGCTCGGCGATGGTGATGAGGAGCTGGGTGTCCCAGTGCTTCCAGCGCTCCAGGAACGGCGCGACGGTATCTCCCCCCGACATGGCCCCGGCCCCCACGACCGCGAGGACGACGATTCCCAACCGGGAACTCAGCCAGAGCGTCAACGCCTCCATCGCGGTGTCGCGTGGAGGTTCCAGGGGGGTGGTCATACGGTGGAATTGTGGCGGATCATCATGTCTTGAGGCCAGCCCGGGAGGTCATGACGTTGACCACTTCCGGCAGACCACTTCCGGCGGACCGCCTCCGGACGGCCGCCCCCTCCGGACAGCACGGATCCGGTACGGCGTGCGTGCCGTACCGGATCCGTGGGACCGGGGAGACCGGCCGGGGACCGTGGCCGGAGACCGGCCGGGGGTCAGGAGAGCGCGATGCGGAACCGGTCGGGGGCTCCGTCGAAGACGCCGCCGGACCGGTCGTCGGTCCCGGCCTGCCGGATCACGTCCTTGTCCGGCTTGAGGATGTCGCGCACGACGAGGCCCATCATGATCAGGATGGTGATCGCCCGGCCCCACACGGCGGTGAAGTAGGTGTCGCCGGAGATGCCCAGCGCCTCGTTGCCGGGCTGGATGCCGACCAGGTAGAGCCAGATCGCGAAGAAGTACCAGCACTCGGCGACCTGCCAGAGCGCGATCGCCTTCCAGTTGGGCCGGGCCAGCACCGCGAAGGGGATCAGCCAGAGCACGTACTGCGGCGACCACACCTTGTTGGTCAGCATGAACGCGGCCAGGGTGAGGAAGCACAGCTGCATCAGCCGGGGCCGGGTCCGGGCGGTCACCGCGAGCACCGCGATCGCCAGGCAGAAGGCGCCCAGCGAGAGGACGCCGAGCGTGTCGAGCCGGTCGGCGTCACCGAGGATCGGCCACTGCTTCTGGTTGAAGAAGTACCAGATCGAGCCCCAGTCGGCGCGTCGCTCCTGGCTGAAGACGTAGAACCGCTTCCACCCGTCGAAGGCGGTCAGCATGATCGGCGCGTTGACGAGGATCCAGATCCCGGCCGCGCCGCCGACCGTCTTGAGGAACGGCACCCACTTGCCGGTCCGCAGCGTCAGCAGGAACAGCGGGCCCAGGAACATCAGCGGGTAGAACTTCGTGGCGATCGCCAGGCCGAGCAGGACGCCCGCCAGCCACTGCCGCCGCTTGGACCAGGCCAGCAGCGCGCCCAGCGACAGGGCGTTGGCGGCCAGGTCCCAGTTGATGTAGGCGGTGAGGATCAGCGCGGGGGCGAGGGCGTACCAGAGCGCGTCCCAGCGCCGGACCGGGCCGGCCAGCGCGGCCATCAGCAGCACGCCGACGACCAGGCAGAGGGCCATGAGGATCACGGTCAGGTCGTAGAACGCCGTCCCGGGATCGCTCATGGGCGTGACGATGCGGCGGAAGAACTCCATGATCCCGCCGATGCCGACGGGGTATTCGACCGGGTAGTCGAAGTAGGGGATCTTGCCCTCGTGGAGCTTCTCGTTCCACCACAGCGGATAGATGTCAGTGTAACAGAAGTTCGTGAACTGCAGGGTCCCGTGGTTCCACGCCCCGCCGAAGCGGCAGGGCCACTTCCACAGGTAGGACAGCAGAGCCCCCAGCCCCGCGAACAGGGCCAGGGGGATGTACGGGACCGCGCGCGTCCCGAGGCCGGACACCGTGTTCAGCGGCGACTGGAGGCTCTTCATCAGGGCCGCTGCCCGGACGGTCTGGCCCTGGGGTCGGGCGCGACCGCGGCGGGGGCGCCGCCGTTGCTGCCGATATCGCCGCCGCCGTCGCCGCCGCCGTCGCCGTTCTCGTCCGGGAAGCCGGTGTCGTCCCCCGTGGAGTCACAGGTGATGTCGCCGGGCAGGCAGCCCTGGTCGTCAGGCAAGGGCTGCTGGTCCCCGAGGTCTTCGGGGATGCCGTCGTCACCGGGTCCGTCGGTGGCGAACGGGTCCGGCGTGGGCGTCGGGGTCGGCGTCGGGGTGGGCTTGGGAGCGATGTTGTTGTCCGTGCCGACGTTGGCGCGCGGCGGGAACGGGATGACCTCCTTGCCCTTCATCGCCTCCGCCATGAAGGCGTGCCACACCCGGGTGGGATAGGTGGCGCCCTGGATGTCGCCCAGCGAGATCTCGCGGTTCGTCTTCTTCTGCTGCCGGTACATGCCGACGGCGGTGGACAGCTGCGGGGTGAACCCGACGAACCACGCCTCCTTGTTCTCGTCGTTGGTGCCGGTCTTGCCCGCCACCGGCCGGTCGTAGAGGGCCGCGGCCCTGCCGGTGCCGGCGCGATCCTTGACGACCGCCTCCAAAGCGACGATGGCGTCGGCCGCGCTGTCGGGGCTGATGACCTGGGTGTGCTGGGTGGTCTCCGGGAGGACCACCGTCTTGTCACGGTCGATGACCTTGATCACGACGTGGTTCTCGAAGTGCTTGCCCTCGTTGGCGAAGATCGAGTAGCCGCCGGCCTGCTGGACCGGGGTGACCGGGCCGGAGCCGATGGTGAGGGCGAAGGCGTGGTCCTTCACGGTCTTCTGGAGGTTGTTCTCGTTGATGCCCGCCCCGGCCGCGATCTTGACGACCTCCTCCAGGCCGACCTCCATGCCCATCTGCACGAACGCCGTGTTGACGGACTCGGCGGTGGCCCTGATGGTGTTGACCGAGCCGCCGGCGATGTCGTGGGAGTTCTTGATGTCGTTGGTGCCGGGCGCCTTGATCGGGCCCTTGCCCAGGAGGTAGCTGTTGAGGCTGTTGCCGGCCTCCAGCCAGGCGGCCAGGACGTAGGGCTTGAACGCCGACGCCGCCTGCTTCTCGGACATGAACGCGTCGTTCCACTCCTGCTTGAGGAAGTTGGGCCCCCCGTAGAAGGCGACGACCCGCCCGTTGCGGGGGTCCACGGCCGCGAGCCCGGTGTGGATCTCCTTGGAGAGGCTGGAGGTGTTCTCCTCGACGGCCTTCTTGGCCGCGAGCATCAGGCGCTTGTCGAACGTGGAGTAGATCTTGTAGCCGCCCCGCTCGACGTCCTCCTGGCTGATGCCCTTGCGCTTGAGCTCCCGGAGCACCTCGGTGATCATGTATCCCTTGATGCCCGCGTAGTAGTCCTTGTTGCGGACGGCGATCCGCTTGGGGGCCGTGGGGGACTTGGCGGGCAGCGAGCCGTACTTGCCCGGGTCGATCAGGGCCATGCCCTTGATCACGTAGTCGTAGCGCCCCTGGGTGGGGGCCAGGTTCTTGGCGTTCTCGGCGCGGTCGAACGCGTCGGGGTTCTGGATGCGGCCGGCGAGGTAGGCGGCCATCTCCGGGGTCAGCTCGTCGACGTCCTTGTTGAAGAACGCCTGCGCCGCGGCCTGGATGCCGTGGGCGCCGCGGCCGAAGTAGATGGTGTTGAGATACTGGGTCAGGATCTCCTCTTTGCTGATCTCCTTGTCCAGCTTGATCGCGACGAAGATCTCCTTGACCTTCCGCTGGATCGACCGCTCCTGGCTGAGGCCGTCGTAGTAGTTACGGGCCATCTGCTGGGTGATGGTCGAGGCGCCCTGGACCTGCTCGCCGCTCACGGTGCTCCACAGCGACCTGGCCATGCCCTTGAAGTCGATGCCGTTGTCCTCGCGGAAGCTGCGGTTCTCCGCGGCGATCACCGCGTCCTGGACGTGCCGCGGGATCTTGTCGAACGTCACCAGCGTCCGTTTGACGCCGAGGCGGGCGAGCGGGGTCTTGTCGCTGTAGTAGATGACGCTGCCCTGGTCGTCCACGCTGGCCTGCCGGTCCATGGCCGAGGGGTCGGGCGTGTTGGCGTAGCCGACCGCGATCATGCCGAAGACGCCCGCGGTGATGACCGTGAAGCTCGCCAGCATGATCTTCCAGCCGGGGACGAAACGCCTCCACCCCCGGCTGCCGGGCTCGTCGTCCCCGTCCCCGTCGCCGGGACCACGTCCGCCTGGTCCGCGTCCGCCGGGGCCGCCGGGGGCGCCGGGGGCGCCGGAGAGCACGGTGTCCTCCGCCGAGACGGCGCGCCCGGCCCGGCCACGCCTGCTCCGCCCACCGGGACCGGAGTCCGGGGAACGCTCGCTCCTCGCCTGGGCGGCGAGCATGGCCTGGGTGTCCTCGAAGGCGGCCTCGGCGCGGCGGCCGGCGACCGGGTCGGGGTCGCGCCGGCGCATCCCGCTCTCCCCGGGACCGTACCCGGCGCCCTGCGGCGCGCGGCCGGTCTCCCGGGGGTCGCGCCCGGCGCCCTGCGGCGCCCGTCCGAAGTCCCGAGGATCGGGTCCTACGCCCTGCGACCGTCCCTGCGCCTGGGGCGTACTCCAGGCCGCGTCACCGGTTTGGGAGGGCTGGGACGGGGGAACTGCACGGGGAGCGGCGCCTGGGCTTGAGCGACGGCGCCGTCCCTGGGGAGCCGACGCGTCCGGGCGCTGCTGACGCCCGTCCGGCTCCGGGTCATGGCTGTGGCTGTTACTCACGCGTCCTCGTTCGGTCATCGGGGTCTACGGCGGCGTGCTGGCGGGGAGATTACCTCCAGATCACGGAAGATCTCGTCGCCTTGGCTGACTGGTAGCCGACTTCTTCGGGTGGATCTCCAATCCCGAGGACGGACGAGACCGGCGGGTGGTTCCGAGAACAACCTTGGCAGACCTCTCCCGCACGAGCGCGGGATTCCCCGTATTGGAAGGCGGGCCCGAGCATGCGGGGGCCACGGCCCACTACCGCCCGCTGCGACCACATAGGCGTCACACTACGGCTTTTTACTGTTTGCGCCCAACCTCTTGGGAAAGTCGTTAATTGCAGAGATATGTTGGTTCGACGTATCCTCAAGATGTATCGGCTCGATACATCGACGCGAGAGGTGGTGGTTTCCAGTGGCCAGTGGACGCGGCGGCGTGCTGGAGCTCGCCGTGCTCGGGTCGCTGCACGAGACCCCGCTACACGGCTATGAGCTGCGCAAACGGCTCAACGCTCTCCTCGGCATGTTCCGGGCGTTCTCCTACGGCTCGCTCTACCCCTGCCTCCGCCAGCTGCTGACCGACGGGCTCATCGTGGAGGACAGCGCGTCCGACACGGCCTCTGCCCCGGCCGAGAGCCCCATAACGCTCACCGGCCGCCGGTCGAAGATCGTCTACAAGCTGACCGCGGAGGGCAAGGAGCGGCTCCAGGAGCTGCTCACCCAGGCAGGTCCGTCCGCCTGGGAGGACGAGAGCTTCGGCGTCCATTTCGCCTTCTTCAGGCACACCGAGGCCGAGGTGCGCCTGCGCATCCTCGAAGGACGCCGCAGCCGGCTGGAAGAACGCCTCGACGGCGTCCGGACGGCTCTCGCCCGCACGCGGGAACGGCTCGACAGCTACACCCTCGAACTGCAGCGTCACGGTCTGGAGTCGGTCGAACGCGAAGTGCGCTGGTTGAATGAGCTGATCGCCACCGAGCGACGGAGCTCCTCAGCCGACGAAGAGCGGCAGTCCACGCAAGAAGGAACATCCCGGGCGCCCGCGCCCGGAGCAGATAACACGGGGCGGCATGCCGCCCCGGAAGACAAATGACCACTCAGAACAAGGGGAGCGAGTGCCATGGGTTCGGTGCGCGTAGCCATTGTCGGTGTAGGCAACTGTGCCACGTCGCTCGTACAGGGCGTGCACTACTACAGGGACGCCGACCCCGGCGCCCGGGTGCCGGGCCTGATGCACGTCAAGTTCGGCGACTACCACGTCGGTGACGTCGAGTTCGTCGCGGCTTTCGACGTCGACGCCAAGAAGGTCGGGCGTGACCTGTCCGAGGCGATCGTCGCCTCGGAGAACAACACCATCAAGATCTGCGACGTGCCGCCGCTGGGCGTGACCGTGCAGCGCGGCCACACCTTCGACGGCCTCGGCGAGTTCTACCGGGACATGATCGAGGAGTCGGACGAGGCCCCCGCCGACGTCGTGCAGGTCCTCAAGGACAACAAGGTCGACGTCCTGGTCTCCTACCTGCCCGTCGGGTCGGAGGAGGCCGACCGCTTCTACGCACAGTGCGCCCTCGACGCCAAGGTCGCGTTCGTCAACGCGCTGCCGGTGTTCATCGCCTCCGACCCGGTGTGGGCCCAGAAGTTCACCGACGCCGGCGTCCCGATCATCGGCGACGACATCAAGTCCCAGGTCGGCGCGACGATCACGCACCGCGTGATGGCCAAGCTGTTCGAGGACCGCGGGGTGGAGCTGCTCCGCACCTACCAGCTGAACTTCGGCGGCAACATGGACTTCATGAACATGCTGGAGCGCAAGCGCCTGCAGTCCAAGAAGATCTCCAAGACCCAGTCCGTCACCTCCCAGATCCCGCACGAGATGGGCAAGGCCGACGTGCACATCGGCCCGTCGGACCACGTGCCGTGGCTCGACGACCGCAAGTGGGCCTACGTCCGCCTGGAGGGCAGGTCCTTCGGCGACACCCCGCTGAACCTGGAGTACAAGCTGGAGGTCTGGGACTCCCCCAACTCCGCCGGCATCATCATCGACGCGGTCCGCGCCGCGAAGATCGCCCTCGACCGGGGCATCGCCGGGCCGATCCTGTCGGCCTCCTCCTACTTCATGAAATCCCCGCCGGAGCAGTACTCCGACGACGAGGCTCGCGAGTACGTGGAGAAGTACATCCGCGGCGAGGTCGAGCGCTGAGCGCCCGACTGTGAGGAGCCCCCTGCCCATCGGGCGGGGGGCTCTCCGCGTTGAAGGCCCGCGTTCGGCGGCCCGTTCCCGGATGATCCGTGTCCGGCCGGCCCGTGCCCGGCCGATCCGTGGTCAGCGGGCGGCGGCGGGGAGCCCGGCGGGGTCGGCGACCGGCCAGCCGAGGGGGTCGGCGCCCAGCTCGACCAGCTGCGGGAGCTGCTCGCGGCACCACGGGGAGACGGCCAGGCGGTGGGCGAGCACCCCGTCGACGAACTCCTTCCACGGCATCCAGCGCACGTCGTCGACCTCGTCGGGGTTGGGCGCGACGTCGGACCCGGCGACCACCCGGTAGACCGGGCAGAGCTCGTGCTCGACGATCCCGCTGTCCATGACCGCCCGGTAGGAGAAGCGCGGCAGCAGCAGGTCGACGCCGCCGGCGCTCAGCCCCAGCTCGTGGGAGAGCCGGCGGGTCACCGCCTCCGCCATCGGCTCGCCGGGCAGCGGGTGACCGCAGCAGCTGTTGGTCCACACCCCGGGCCAGGTGAGCTTGTGCGACGCCCTGCGGGTGAGGAGCACCCGGCCCTGCCCGTCGAAGACGTAGCTGGAGAAGGCGAGATGGAGGGGGGTGTCCGGACCGTGCACCACGGACTTGGGGGCCGTGCCGAGCGCGTTCCCCTCGGGGTCGACGAGCACGACGTGTTCTTGAGGCGTCACCCGACCGAGGGTACGTGACCATGTCGGCCCGTCATGCCTGATCAGCGTTAGATCATGAAAGGTGTGGAAGTGTCCGCCCCCGTATCTCAGGGATGTTCCCGATGTCTCCACGGGGACGGCCGAGCGTAGGCTGACCCCGTGTCATTCGTATCCGATCTACGCGTGGTCCTGGAAGGTCGGGACTTCCGGCGGCTGTTCGGCACCCGCCTGGTCTCGCAGTTCTCCGACGGGATCTTCCAGTTCGGCGTAGCCGGATTCGCCTTCTTCAACCCGGAGAAGAGCACCAGCGCCATCGAGATCGCCGCCGGACTGGCGGTGCTGTTCCTGCCGTACTCGGTCCTGGGGCCCTTCGTGGGGGTGTTCATCGACCGCTGGTCCCGGCGGCAGATCCTGGTGATCGCGCCGCTGGTCCGCGGGGCGCTGCTGCTGCTGGCCGCCGCCCTCATCGCCGCCGGCGCTCCCGAGGGGCTCTTCTACGCCGCCGCGCTCGCCGTCCTCGGGGTCAACCGCTTCTTCCTCGCCGCGCTGGGCGCCTCGCTCCCGCACGTCGTCCCGGCCGACCGGCTGATGGTGGCCAACGCGGTCACCCCCACCTCCGGCACCGTGCTGACCTTCGTGGGCGTGGGCGCGGGCTACCTGCTGCGGATGGTCTTCGGCTCGGACCACCGGGGCACGGCGGTGTTGCTGGTCGCCTCCGGCCTCAGCTTCGGGTTCAGCGCGCTGATCGCCAGGACCATGGGCAGGGAGCTGCTCGGCCCGGCCTACGACCCGGACCGGCCGCAGGCCCGCGCCGCCGTACGCCACGTGCTGAGCGGCCTGGCCGACGGCGCGCGGCATCTCGTCCGCCACCGGGCCGCCGCCGCCGCGATGGGGGCGATGGCCACCCACCGGTTCGTGTACGGCATGTGCACGGCGATGCTGGTGCTGCTGTCGCGCTACTACTTCGCCGAGAACACCGAGGACGCGCTGAACGCGGTCTCCGTCGTGGTCGCCACCTCCGGGGTCGGCTACGCCCTGGCCATCCTGGTCACGCCGTGGGCCACCGAGCGCTTCGGCATCGAGCGGTGGGTGCAGACCATGCTCGCCACCGCCGGGGTGCTGACGTTCGCGCTCTGCGCGCCGTTCCAGCAGTGGGGCTTCGCGGTCGGCGGCTTCGTGCTCGGCATCGCCGGGCAGAGCATCAAGATCTGCGCGGACACGAGCGTCCAGCGGGACGTCGAGGACGCCTACCTCGGCCGGGCCTTCTCGATCTACGACATGCTCTTCAACGGCACCTACGTGCTGGCCGCGGCCCTGGCCGCGGCCCTGCTGCCGGCCGATGGCCGGTCACTGCTGGTGCTGGGGCTCATCACCGCCGGATACCTGGGCGGCGCGGCGCTCTACCGGGTGGTCACCCCGGGCCGAGCGCCCGAGCCGCTGCCGTCATCGCCGTCGTGACCCTCTGCGGTCCGGGTCGGCGACGTCACCCGGCGGAGAGGCCGTTCTCGTGGGCCCACTGGCGCAGGGCGTCGGCCGCCGCCTCCTTGCCGATGACGCCCTTGTCCAGGCGCATGTCCAGGAGGAACTTGTAGGCGCGGCCGACGACCGGGCCCGGGGGGACGCCGAGGAGGGCCTGGATCTCGTTGCCGTCGAGCTCGGGGCGGATCTTCCCCAGCTCCTCCTCGTCGGCCAGCCGGGCGATGCGCTCCTCAAGCTGGTCGTAGGTCCGCGACAGCGCCTGGGCCTTGCGCTTGTTGCGCGTGGTGCAGTCGGCGCGGGTCAGCTTGTGCAGGCGTTCGAGCAGGGGCCCGCCGTCGCGGACGTAGCGGCGGACGGCCGAGTCGGTCCACTCGCCGGTGCCGTACCCGTGGAAGCGCAGGTGCAGCTCCACCAGGCGGGACACGTCGGCCACCACGTCCTTGGGGAACTTCAGCTCCGACATCCGCTTCTTGGCGAGCTGCGCGCCGACCATCTCGTGGTGGTGGAAGGAGACCCGGCCGCCGGGCTCGTGGCGGCGGGTCTTGGGCTTGCCCACGTCGTGCAGGAGCGCGGCCCAGCGCAGGACGCGGTCGGGGCCGTTCTCCTCCAGGTCGATCGCCTGCTCCAGCACGATCAGCGTGTGCTCGTAGACGTCCTTGTGCCGGTGGTGCTCGTCGATCTCCAGGCGGAGCTTGGGCAGTTCGGGCAGGACGTGGGCGGCGAGCCCGGAGTCGACGAGGATCTTGAGCCCCTCGCGGGGGTGATCGCCGCAGATCAGCTTGTTCAGCTCGTCGCGGATCCGCTCGGCGGAGACGATCTCGATCCGCTCGGCCATCGCGGTCATCGCGGCGAACGCGGCCGGGTCCACGGTGAAGCCGAGCTGGCTGGCGAACCGGGCGGCGCGGAGCATCCGCAGCGGGTCGTCGTCGAAGGACCGCTCGGGGAGGGCCGGGGTGCGCAGCGCCTTGGCGTGCAGGTCGTCGAGGCCGCCGTGCGGGTCCACGAACTCGCGGGACGGCAGGCGCAGCGCCATCGCGTTGACGGCGAAGTCGCGCCGGGCGAGGTCGCCCTCCAGCGTGTCGCCGTAGACCACGTCGGGCTTGCGCGACTTGGGATCGTAGGACTCGCTGCGGTAGGTGGTGATCTCCAGCAGCCAGTTGCCCTTGCGCACGCCGACCGTGCCGAAGTCGATGCCGATCGTCCAGACGGAGTCGGCCCAGTCGCGGATCAGCTCCAGGACCGTCTCCGGACGCGCGTCGGTCGTCAGGTCGAGGTCGTTGCCGATCCTGCCGAGGAGGACGTCGCGGACGGAGCCGCCCACCAGGGCGATCTGGTATCCCCGGGCGGAGAACAGTTCGCCGAGTTCGTCGGCCACGGGGGCGATCTTCCGGAACAGCTCGCTCATGCCGTGCCGCTGGCTCTCAGACAGATTTGAAAGGGACAAGCCGGGTAGGTCCTTCGGTTACGGAACATGTTCCCCTCTGGGGATACACCTGACGCGATCACCAGGTTACGGTCAGTCAGGAGACCGTCGGGGGCCGTGCGTCGAGGCAAGGAGCACATACATGAAGGACGCCCTCGCGATCCACCGCTGGCTCCTCGCACACCAGGTCCACCATGAGATCGTACGCCTTCCGCGCGCGATGACATGCGTCGACGAACTGCCGGAGCTGCTGTCCGCGAGCCCGGCGTCCTGCGTGCAGGTCACAGTCTTCGAGGTCACGACCCGGATCGGCCGCGAGCCCGTCGCGGTCGTCACCTCCGTCGCCTTCCCTCCCCAGCCCGGCGTGATCGGCGGCACCCTGGGCGCCCGCCGGGTCCGTCCCGCCTCGGCCTTCACGGTGAACTCCGTCACCGACTACGCCGCCGGGCTGATCTGCCCGCTGCTGCTCCCCGACGGGCTGACCGTGCTGGTCGACGAGCGGCTCGCCGGAACCGGGCAGGTTGTCCACACACCGACCGGAGAGCGTCACACGGCACTGCGGGTACGTGCCGATCACCTGCTCACACTTGTCTCAGGGAAGACCATTGACCTAGTCCATTCCCGGTCACGGAGGGAGCCTGCGACCTTTCCCCTCGCTGGATAGGCCATAGCATTACGGGCGTGCGCCGTACTCGACCCATGGCCGGCATGTGATCAACAAGGCCGCGCTGCTCGCCGTGCTCGCCACCACGCTGCTTCTTCCCGCGGCCGTGGTGCCTCCGGCTACGGCGAACGCCCAGACGACCACGGCGAGCCGCCAGAGCCCCCAGCTCGTGGTGGAGGCGATCAGCCCCGACGTGCCCCGTGAGCCGACCACCGAGATCAAGATCTCCGGGTCCTTCACCAACACCGGCACCGAGGCGCTCGCCAACCTGCGGATCCGGATGCGCTACTCCTCCCAGCCGTTCGCCCGGCGCGCCGACATGGCGGCCTACCAGAGCGGCCAGGAGGGGCTCCAGCCGACCACCTGGAACCAGCTCAACGTCCCGCAGGTCGCCCCCTCCGCCAAGGCGCCGTGGGAGTTCGTCTCCACGCCGCAGCGGCTGGGCCTGACCCGGTTCGGCGTCTACCCGGTCATGATCGAGGTGCTCGACCCCATCGGCCAGCAGCTCGCCGTCCAGCGCACCTTCGTGGCCTACATGCCCAAGGACGTCAAGGTGCCGCGGACCAGGCTCGCCATGGTCCTGCCGCTCATCGACCAGCCCCGCCGGGCCGACGACCGCACCTTCGTCAGCGACGGCCTGCCCGCGTCCCTGGCCGACGGCAAGCGCCTCGGCAACCTGCTGGAGATCGCCCGGGACACCTCCTCGGCCAAGGGGCTCACCTGGGTGGTCGACCCCGCCCTCCTCGACGACGTGCGGGCGCTGGGCAGGGCCTACACGCTCAGGACCAAGGACAAGAGCGAGAACCGCCCGGCGAACGCCGCGGCCGCCAAGTGGCTCGACGACCTCCGTACGGCTCTCGCCAAGCCTCCGGTCGTGGCGACCCCCTACGGCGACCCCGACGTGGCCGCCCTGGCCCACAACGGCGTCGACGACGTCACGGGGACCGGGATCGACGCGGCCAAGATCGTCACCAGGGAGACCCTCGGCCGTGACGTCCTGACCGACGTGAACTGGCCGGTGAACGGCCTGATCGACTACGACGGCCTGGACCTGCTGTCCACCGGCGACGTCGCCACCGTCCTGCTGAACCCGCTGAACCTGCCGCCGGCGATCCCGCCCGCCACCACCCCGGACGCCTCGGCGACCGTGGAGAGCGTGAACGGCCCGATCACCGCGCTGGTCACCGACACGGCGCTGGGCGAGATCATCGGGGCCGAGACCTCGGCCCCCGGCGCGGCCCTGATGAACCGCCAGCGGTTCATCGCGGAGACCGCCATGATCAGCTCCGAGCCCGTCACCACCGCCAGGACCGTGATCGGCGTCCCGCCCCGGCGTTGGGACCCGGACCCGGCCTACGTGACCGGCCTGGCGAAGACTGCCGCCACCCTGCCGTGGCTCGCCCCGGCCACGCTCGACGCGATCAAGCGGGGCAAGGGCGTCCCCACGCCGCGCACCGGCCTGACCTACACCGACCAGGACCGGCGCAAGGAGCTCGCCAAGCCGTACGTGGGCAGCGTCAAGCGCGTCGCCGCGCGCGCCGACCTGACGGCCGCGGTGACCACGGAGCAGGACCTCGACGTGTTCGACCTGGCGGTGCTCCGGCTCGCCTCCTCCGCCTGGCGGGACAGGGCCGAGACCGCGACGCCGTACGTCAAGCAGGTCGGGACGGCGGTCGACGCCCGGATCGGGAAGATCTCCATCACCGGCACCGAGCAGACCCAGATCCGCACGCTGGCCGGCAAGAACGGCGACGTGCCGATCACCGTCCACAACGGGCTGGGCCAGGACGTCGACGCCAACCAGGTCACGGTCCGGCTCAAGGTGACCTCCGACCAGCCCAGGCTGCTGAAGATCGAGTCGTACGAGGCCAAGGACGACCCGATCGTGCTCCGCGGCGGTCAGAACCGGACCATCCGGGTCCCGATGACCGCCACGACGACGGCCAGCGGGCAGACCACCGTGACGGTCCAGCTCACCACGGCCGACGGCCGGAACTACGGCAAGCCCGTCGAGCTGACCGTGCGGACCACCGGCTACACCGGGATCGCGCTGGTGATCGTCGGAGCGGCCCTGCTGGTCATGCTGGCGGCCGTGATCATGCGCGTCCTGCGCCGCCGGGGGACCCGCCGCGCCTCGGCGGCGACCGTACCCCCGAGGCGCGCGAGCGCGCCGGCCGGCACCGAGTCCTGAGCACCTAGCGACCTAGCGGAGGAAAACGCATGAGCAGGGTCCTGCGTGCGAGCGCGATCATGGCGGCGGGGACGATGGTCTCCCGCGTCACGGGGTTCGTCCGCACGGCGATGCTCGCCGCGGCGATCGGCACCGCCTACCTGGGTGACGCCTACAACGTCGCCTACGCGATCCCGTTCATCCTGCTCGACTTCCTCATCACCGGGATCCTGAGCAGCGTCGTCGTCCCGATGATCATTAAGCGGCAGAAGCACGACCCCGACGGCGGGCGGGCCTACGAGCAGCGGCTGATGACGTTCGCGACCGTCGCGCTGACCGTGGTGGCGGTGCTGGCCGTGCTGCTCGCCCGGCCGCTGATCGGCCTCTACAGCACCGGCTGGAACGCCAGGAAGATCGAGGTCGCGGTCACGCTGGCCCAGTACATCCTGCCGCAGATCGCCTTCTTCGGGATCGGGGCCATCGCCGGAGCGATCCTCAACACCCGCGACAGGTTCGGCGCGCCCATGTGGGCGCCGGTGCTGAACAACATCGTGATGATCTGCGTCCTGGTGGCCTACTACCTGATGCTCGGTGACGCGGGCGCGGACATCGACAGGGTGAGCGACGCCGACCTCGCCGTGCTCGGCTTGGGCACCACCGCCGGGATCGTGGCCCAGTGCCTGGTGCTGATCGTATCGCTGCACCGGGTGGGTTTCCGGTTCCGGCCCAGGTTCGACCTGCGCAACGCCGGGCTCGGCGAGATGGGCCGGACCGCGGTCTGGGCCTTCGCCTACGTCGCCATCAACCAGATCGGTTTCCTCGTCACCACCAGGCTCTCCGCCGGAGCGGGGGAGACGGCGCCCGGAGCGGGCAACTCCGCCTACGCCTACGCGTTCCAGTTCTTCCAGCTCCCCTACGGGATCATCGCGGTCTCGGTGATCACCGCGATGCTGCCCCGGATGAGCCGGGCGGTGCACGACGGGCAGCTGGAGTCGGTCCGGGAGGAGTTCGCCTCGGGCGTGCGGCTGGTGTCGGCGCTGCTGGTGCCGGCCGGGCTGCTGCTGATGGTGCTGGGCCCCGCCGTGACCGTGCTGATCTTCTCCTGGGGCAACATGACCGTCGACTCGGCGGTCTACATCGGCAACGTGCTGCAGATCTTCGGCCTGGCGCTGGTCCCGTTCTCGATCTTCCAGCTCCTGCTGCGCGTCTTCTACGCCTTCGGCGACACCCGCACGCCGGTCTTCATCGGCGCGGGCAACACCGCGCTGAGCATCGCGCTCAGCGTCGTGGCCTACTTCACCCTTCCGGCGGAGTACGTGGTGATGGGCCTGGCCTTCGCGTTCACGGTCACCTACGTGGTGGGCACCGCGGTCGCCTGGGTCCTGGCCAGCCGCCGCGTGCACGGCCTCCAGGGGCGCGTGGTGGCCGCCGGGCTGTCACGGATGTACATGGCCGCGCTTCCGGCCGCGGCGGCCGCGCTGGGTGTGTTGTGGCTCACTCAGGAGCTGACCGACCTGAACGCGCTCAGCGCGGCCATCATGCTGGCCGCGGGCGGCGGTCTCGGTATGGTTCTCTACCTGGTCATCGCGTACCGGATGCGTATCCCGGAAGTCAGTTCGGTCGTTGGAATGGTTGCGGGCCGGGTAGGCCGGTAACCCCAAGACTTGTCCCAAGCGTCTGACAAGCAGAACACGGGCGGAACCGGCGCGGGACTACCATGGTGCGACGCGTGTGACGACATGCGGCTAATGGAAGCAGGAGGGCGTGGGCGGATCCACCCGGCATCGCGTGATGTGTCCTGAAGAGTCAACCCGGCAAGACGCTGGCGTGTTCTCAGTTACGGAGAGCTCATGAGTTCCTCCGCCGTCGAGCCCGGCACCAAGCTTGCCGAGCGTTTCCGGCTTGAGGACCGCGTCCACGAGTCCGGCGGCGCCACGCTCTGGAAGGCCATCGACGAGGTGCTCGCCCGGCCCGTCGCCGTGCACACCTTCGACCCCGACTTCCCCCGCCTCAACGAGGTCGTCACGGCCGCCCGGGCGGCCAGCCGGCTGACCGACCCGCGGCTGACCCAGGTCTTCGACGCCACCGAGGACGACGGCCACTCCTACGTCGTCAGCGAGTGGGTGAGCGGGGAGACCCTCACCGACATGATCACCTCTGGGCCGCTGGACCCCGAGCGGGCCGCCGCGCTGGTCGCGGAGGCGGCCGAGGCGCTGGCCCACGCGCACGAGGCGGACCAGGCCCACCTCTGCCTGACCCCCGACCACCTGGTGTGGACCGCGGGCAGCACGGTCAAGCTGCTCGGCGTGGGGGTCGACGCCGTCCTGGCCGACGTGACGAGCGACGACCCCGCCCGGACCGACGCCGAAGGCCTCGGCCGCCTGCTGTACGCCGGGCTGACGGGCCACTGGCCCGGTGACGGGCAGGAGAGCGGGCTGCCCGCCGCCCCCATGGACGACGGCCACTTCTGCTCACCGCGCCAGGTCACCGCGGGCGTCCCCGGCTACCTCGACACCATCACCTGCCGGGTGCTGCTGCCGGAGAGCCGGCGCGGGCTCGAACCGCTGACGACGCCCGAGGAG
>NZ_NGFP01000249.1 GCF_002149035.1 Streptosporangium minutum | reverse complement strand
CCGGTCATCTCCGCCGGCGCACCACGGCCCGGGCCGTGGTGCGCCGGCGGAGATGACCGGGCTCCGGGTGTCCGTCGATTCCGCATTTTGGAAGATGCGCCGCCTCGCGACCACGCGTGATGATGTCACCGTCCGGCGTGTTCGGCGTCGAATGCGCGTCGCCCGGTTCTCTGTCCGTGAGCAGTAAGCCTCCGGGGAGGCGATGAATGCGCGATCAGGCAGTGCCACACGCGAGCCTCCCGGTTGCCGTCCCCGCCGTACAGGACCGCTGCGCGACCGTAGGCGCGCGTGGTGGCCACCTGGGTTGCCCGGGCCTGCTGAGACCGTCCCTTGAAAGGACGCGGGCGGGGACGCGCGTCGGGCGGGAGGTGAGACAACGTTCACCCGCCGAGGGCTCCGACGCCGGCTGGGGACGCTTCCTGTGAAGGCCCTTGTGCCCGGAATGCTTCGCACTCAACTGCAAGAAGTGAAAGGACTTGGTTTTCTATGAAATTTCGCACTGTAGTCATACTCAGCGGAAAGACCACAACCGGTATTCAAGTTCCGCAGGAGGTCATCGAGAGCCTCGGGTCGAGCAAGCGGCCGCGGGTCCAGGTCACGATCAACGGCTACACCTACCGCAGCAGCGTGGCACCGATGGGAGGGGGGTTCATGCTCCCCATCAACGCCGATCACCGCAAGGGCGCAGGCGTCGCCGGCGGCGAGGAGGTGGACGTCGAGATCGAGCTCGACACCCAGCCTCGCGAGGTGACGCTGCCGCCCGACCTCACGGAGGCACTCGACGGTGAGGCGGACGCCAAGCGGTTCTTCGACGGCCTGTCCTACACCCAGAGGCTGTCGTTCGCGACCTGGATCGAGAGCGCGAAGAAGGACGAGACCCGGCAGCGCCGTCTCGACGAGACGGTCACCATGCTGCGAGAGGGCCGTACCCGGCGCTGAGCGCACGGTAGACGACGGGGCGCCGGATCGCACCGGTGGGTACGGCCGGCCGGGCCGGGTGCGCGCACCCGGGGGCCGCCTTCCCGGTGGGTCCGCGTCCCTGAACTCGGTGCAGGCCTTGGAGGATCATGCGCGCCGCCGCGGGTAGGTTTCCGACCCGATCACGCCGCGCATCGCTGAGCTGCGCAGGCGGTTCGGCATGCGGCTGCGCGACGTGCGGGAGGGCTGAGGACTCAGCCAGGAACGACTCGGAGAAATCGCCGAGGTCGACCGCAAAACCATCAAGACCATCAAGCGCATCGAGAACGGCATGTGCAGTCCCCGGCTGGGCAACGTCTTTCAGATCGCCGACGCTCTCGAGATTTCGGTTGGAGAGTTGTTCAACAGCTGTGAAGACCTCCGCAAAGAGTAAGATCATGTCCTACATGGTCTGAGCGCGGACTTACCGTTCCTCGCCGCTGAACCGGAGCTACGCAAACCCGGCCTGTACGGCAGGACCACGGGGTGTTCGGGTTACGGCCGAGAAGCTGACTGTTCTTTCGGCACGCCGGTGCTGCCTCGCGGGGTGAGTTTGGCCGTCTCGGCCTGGACGCCGGTGACGTGCTCACCTGCGATCAACGCCAGCAGGCTCTGCGCGGCCTGCGCCCCGTAGCGGGGGATGTCGCGGCTGAGCGCGGTCAGGGCGGGTCGCACCACCTGGGAGAGGGGAGAGTCGTCCCAGGCCACCAGGGACAGATCCGTGGGCACCTCCAGCTGCATCTCCTGCGCGACCGAAAGTCCGGCGACGGCCATGATGTCGTTGTCGTAGACGATGGCGGTAGGCCGGTTCGCGGCGCTGACCAGCCGCCGCGTGGCGTGTGCCCCTTGTTCGCCGGTGTAGTCGGTGTGCACGATGGTGTGACCGGTGAGACCGAGTTCGTCACACGTCGCGGCGAAGGCCTGGTCGCGCAGGACGGTGTGAACCAGCTGGGGTAGCCCGGCGACCCGGGCGATCCGGCGATGGCCGAGTGCGGCGAGGTATTCCACCGTCTCCCGCATGGCCGCACTGTCGTCGGACCAGATGGGTGCGAGCGAGGCCGTCTGCGACGGGTGGCCGACCACCACGGCCGGCAGGTGGAGTTCTTCCACCCCGGGTACGCGCGGGTCGTCGAAGTGCAGGTCGACCAGGATGACGCCGTCGACGCGGCCCTCGCCCCACCACCTGCGGTAAACCTGCAACTCCTGCTCCTGGCTGTGCACGACCTGCAGGAGCAGCGCGTAGGAGTGGGCGGAGAGCTCGGTTTCGATGCCGCTGATCAGCTCCATGAAGAACGGCTCCATGCCCAGGATCCGTGCCGGGCGGCACACGGCCAGGCCGATGACGCAGGCTTGTGCTCCGTTGAGCGCACGCGCGGCGCTGTTGGGTTGCCAGCCGATTTCTCGGGCGATCGCCTTGATGGTGTTCCGCCTGGCCTCTGACACGCCCGGACGGTCGTTCAGCGCATAGGAGACCGCGACCTTGGACACTCCTGCCCGGCGAGCGATGTCAGCGATCGTCGGTCGCTTCACGGAACCCCCAGCTGAACCGGTTATGTGACGTGTTGTCACCGCGAACTTTACTAGGTTCTGTGCGCCCCCGGGGGACCCCCTCCTCTTGTGTGGCATTTGTCAATAAATGTCGGATTCGCGGGCCTTGGTTAAGGATGGGTCACATCACCGACGTTCCATTGACATCGTTGTCATGGCGATCGTACTTTCATCTTGCTTATCCGGTTAAGTTAACTCTGCCTCAACCCCCCATAGCAGGAGGACGCCGTGAACAAGCGCATAGCCACCATGGCCGCCATCACCACCATCGGTCTGCTGGCCGGCGCCTGCGCGACCAGCACCGCCCCTGCCGCAGAACAGGCCCCGACCACCGGTCCGGCCGACCTCACGTTCTGGATGACCGGTTCGGAAGACGAGGCCCTGGTCATGCAGAAGGCCGCCGACCTCTACACCCGCAGCCATCCGGACGTGAAGGTCAAGGTTTCCGCGCTGAGCTGGGACGACGGCCACGCCAAGGTCTTGGCGGCGGCTACCGGCAAGAGCGGCCCCGACATCGTCTCGGGCGGCCTGTCGTGGGGCATCGAGTTCGGTGGTCTGGGCGGCATGGTCGACCTGCGAGAGCAGGGAATCCCCGAGGCGGTCAAGGCCAAGACGCAGCAGGGTGTCTGGGAGTCGATCACTTCTCGGGACGGAGCGGTCTACGGCACCCCTCTCGACATGACCGTCTATCTGACCTACTACCGCAAAGACCTGCTGGAGAAGGCCGAGGTGGAGCCGCCCAAGACCTGGGAGGAGCTCACCTCCGCCATGGACAGGCTCCAAGACGACGGGGTCAAGGTGCCGTACTCGATGGACTGGGGCAACATCGACTGGCTGCAGTATTTCAACTTCCTGCGCCAGGCGGGCGGCGCGCTCTACACCCCCGACTGCAAGCCCGCGCTGAACAGCGACGCGGGCGTCACCGCCCTCAACTACTGGGCGGATCTGTACAAGAAGTACAAGGCGCCGACCCAGACGGCCGAGGTGCCCGCGGCGCTGGCCAACGGTGTCGCGATGGTCTCCGGTGGCAGCTGGCAGATCAAGGCCGTCGACACCGCGCAGCCGAAGATGAAGGACAAGTGGGCTACCGCCCCGCTGCCCGCGGGCCCCGCCGGGCAGGGCGCCTTCATCGGCGGGCGGATCGTCGGTGTCATGTCCTACAGCAAGCACGCTGCCCAGGCCGCCGACTTCATCAAGTCCCTCTACACCCCCGAGGCGGTCAAGGTCATCACCGACGCCGCCGCGTCACGCGGCGTGCTGTGGATCTCGCCTCTGACCGACAACATCGGCAACCTGCCCGCCACCCCCGACCAGATCGAGGCGATCAAAGCCGCCTTCGCCGCCGGATACGGCCCTCCCAACTGCGCCGGCTGGGAGACCAGCCAGGCCGAGGTGACCAAGAAGCTGCAGGAGGTCATCTACGGCAAGTCCGAGGCCAAGCCCGCTCTCGACGCCGCCGCCAAGATCATGGAGCAGAACGCCGGCTGACCCCCATCCTCGCCTCCGGCCGGTCGCGCCCTCCGGCGCGGCCGGTCCGGTCCTCACCGAAAGGGGAACACGATGGCCACTGCCACCGGCGGCCACCGCAAAGGGCCTCGCACCGGTTCCGGCGCCCGGCGTGTGCGGCGGAACATGACGTCCTACGTGATGCTCCTGCCGTTCCTGACCTTGTTCGCGGGCTTTCTGATCTGGCCTCTGCTCAACTCGCTCTACCTCAGCCTCACCAAGTTCAACGGCGTCAGGCCCCCGGAGTTCGTCGGCCTGGCCAACTTCGAACGACTGCTGCAGGACGAGCGCTTTATGCACGCGCTGTCCAACACCCTCGTCTACGTGCTCGCGGCAGTGGTGCTCACCAGTGGTTTCGCCCTGGTGCTGGCACTCGCCTTCCGCGGGCAGGGCTGGGGCGACCGCCTCATGCGCACGATCTTCTTCCTGCCGTCGGTCACGTCGACGATCGCCCTCTTCCTGATGTGGCGCTGGATCTTCGCCGCGGAGGACTACGGCCTCGCCAACACACTGGCCGGCTGGTTCGGCGTCGATCCGGTGGCCTGGCTCGCGACCCCCGGACTGACCATCCCGATCATGGTGTTGATGGCCACCTGGTCCGGCATGGGCTACGCGATGGTCATCTTCGTCGCGGGCGTCAACACCATCCCCGAGGAGTACTACGAGGCGGCCAGGATCGACGGCGCCACCACCTGGCAGCAGTTCAAGAGCATCACCCTACCGCTGCTGCGCCCGGTCACGACCTACGTGGTCGTCACCACGATGATCGCCGCCTTCCAGGTGTTCGAAGCGGTCTACATCGTCTTCCGCCAGGTCAGCAGCGTGGGCGGCGTGCTCGACTCCGGTCTGATGATCGTTCCCTACCTCTACGACATGGGCTTCACCAAGTTCCAGCTCGGCTACGCCTCCGCGATCGCCTGGGCCCTCTTCCTGATCATTTTCGTCATCAGCATGGTGCAGCTGCGCGTCGGCCGCGCCACCAGGGAGCTGTGATGGCCGTCGAGACCAGACCCGTCCCGCCCACGGCCACCCCCGCGCGCCGCAGCGGCATCCCCGGCCGTCCTCACCGGCCCACGTCCTGGGTCGGGTGGGCGAAGGCGCCGCTCTATCTGCTGGCGATCACCATGATCGTGCCGTTCTACTGGATGGTGATCACTGCTTTCAAACCGGTGTCGGAGATCACCCGGAATCCGCCGTCGTTCGTTCCGGAGAGCCCGACGACCGTCGGCTACCGCGATCCGGCATGGCGGCCCGATGCCGACACCCCCGGCCACGTCGCCGGTCTGTTCCAGCGCTTCACCGAGGTGGACCTCGGCTTCTGGCGGTTCGCGATCAACAGCGTCGTCATCGCCGCGGCGGTCACCGTTCTGGCCCTGCTGGCCGCCTCCCTGGCCTCCTACGTGATAACCAAGCACGACGTCAAAGGCCGCAAGGTGATCTTCCTCATGATCCTCGGCTCGATGATGATCCCCTGGCAGACCACCCTCATCCCCAACTACCTGGTCGTGCGCAATCTCGGCTGGATCGACAGCTACCTCGGCTACATCGTCCCGGCGATCCCCAAGGCGTTCGTCGTCTTCTTCCTCGTGCAGTACCTGCAGTCGATCCCCAACGACCTCATCGAGGCGGCCAGGATCGACGGCGCGGGGGAGTGGCGTATCTGGTGGCAGGTCGTCATGCCGCTGCTGCGACCCGCGCTCGCCGCGATGTCGATCTTCGTGATGCTCAACGAGTGGAACAACTTCCTCTGGCCGTTGATCATCGTGGAGAGCGACCAGATGGCCAACCTTCCCGTCGCGCTGGCCCGGCTCAACTCGGCCTTCACCGGGGCACAGCACATGGGCGTGATCATGGCCGCGTCGCTGCTCGCCTCGCTGCCGACGGTCGTCTTCTTCCTGCTGTTTCAGAAGCACTTCACGCGCGGCATCGCCATGTCCGGTCTCAAGGGCTGACCTGGCCCGGACTGATTCCTCTTCACCAAGGAGAACCGACTTGAGCACCTACCGTCCGCTGCACGACGGCTGGACTCTTCACCAGGCGGGTGGGGACATCTCCGGTGTCCCGGCCACGGTGCCCGGGTGCGTTCACACCGACCTGCTGGCCGCCGGGCTCATCGAGGACCCCTACCTCGACGACAACGAGAACCGGCTGACCTGGATCGGCCGCTCTGCCTGGGAGTACGAGACGGTCTTCGACTGGCACGACGACGGGCACCAGCGCGCCGACCTGGTCTGCGAGGGCCTGGACACCGTCGCCGTCGTCGAGCTCAACGGCGTGGAGGTCGCGTCCACGGCCAACCAGCACCGCTCCTACCGCTTTCCCGTGCGCGAGCTGCTGCGCGAGGGCGAGAACACGCTGCGGATACGCTTCGCCTCCCCGGTGGCCTATGCCGAGGCGCGCCGGGCCGAGCTGGGCGAGCGGCCCGGTGCCTACGAGGCGCCGTACCAGTTCATCCGCAAGATGGCCTGCAACTTCGGCTGGGACTGGGGTCCGGCGGTGGTCACCTCCGGCATCTGGCGGCCCATCGGCCTGGAGAGCTGGAACGGGGCCAGGCTGGCCTCGGTGCGGCCGCTGGTGAGCGGGGATGGGCGGGTCGAGGTGCATGTCACGGTTGAGCGCGCCACCGACGCTCCCCTCACGCTGACCGCGCAGGTGGCGGGAGTCGCGGCGGAAACGGTGCTGGCCCCCGGCGAGCGGGAGGCCGTCCTGGCGGTGGGGGTACCGGACCCCCGGCTGTGGTGGCCGCGCGGGTACGGCGCGCAGGACCGCTACGAGCTGATCGTGCGCCTGTCCGGACAGGACGGCGAGGCCGGGGAGGACACGTGGACGGGCCTGATCGGGTTCCGTGACGTCCGGCTGGACCGGACCGGCGACGCCTTCACCGTGGTGGTCAACGACGTGCCGGTGTTCGTGCGCGGCGTCAACTGGATCCCCGACGACTGCTTCCCGGCCAGGATCACCCGCGAACGCCTGGCCGAGCGCTTCGGCCAGGCCGTCGGGGCGGGCGTCAACCTGCTGCGCGTCTGGGGCGGCGGGCTGTACGAGAGCGAGGACTTCTACGACCTGGCCGACGAGCTGGGCCTGCTGGTGTGGCAGGACTTCCCGTTCGCCTGCGCGGCCTATCCCGAGGAGGAGCCCTTCACCGCCGAGGTGGAGGCCGAGGCGCGCGAGAACGTCATCCGCCTGGCCTGGCGTCCCTCGCTGGCGCTGTGGTGCGGCAACAACGAGGTCCTGGAGGGGCACGCCGACTGGGGCTGGCGCGAGGGGCTCGGCGACCGTACCTGGGGGGCGGGCTTCTTCCACGGGCTGCTGCCGGCGGTCGTCGCCGAACTGGACCCCACCCGTCCCTACTGGCCGGGCAGCCCCTACTCCGGCGACCCCGACCTGCCGCCCAACGACCCGGCGCGCGGAACCCTGCACATCTGGGACGTGTGGAACCGCGAGGACTACACCCGCTACGGCGACTACCGAGCCCGCTTCGTGGCCGAGTTCGGCTTCCAGGGCCCGCCGGTCCACGCCACGCTGCGCGCCGCGGTCAGCGGCGAGCTGGCCGCCGACGCGCCCCTGGTGCTGCACCACCAGAAGGCCCAGGAGGGCAACGCCAAGCTGCTGCGCGGCCTGGGCGAGCACCTGCCCGCGCCGCGCGCCTACGACGACTGGCACTACCTGACCCAGCTCAACCAGGCCAGGGCGGTCGCTTACGGCATCGAGCGCTTCCGCGCCCAGGCGCCGTACTGCGCGGGCACGATCGTCTGGCAGCTCAACGACTGCTGGCCGGTCACCTCCTGGTCGGCCGTCGACGGCGCCGGGCGGCGCAAACCCCTGTGGTACGCCCTGCGCCGCGTCTACGACGACCGCCTGCTGGCCGTCGCCGACGGCGCCGTGGCCGTGATCAACGACGGCCCGTGCCCTTGGGCGGGCGAGCTGGAACTGCTCCGGCTCGGCCTGGACGGCGATCCGCTGGCCAAGGAGACGGCCGCCGTCGAGGTGGCGCCCCGCTCGGTGGTGGTGATCCCGCTGCCCGATCCGGTCGCCGTCCCGGGGGATCCCACGGCCGAACTGCTCGTGGCCCGGCTCGGGGACCGGCGCGCGATCTCCTTCTTCGCCGAAGACACCCAGGTCACCTTCCCCGAGGCCGTTCACGACGCGCACGCCGAGGTGGTCGAAGGCGGCTACCAGGTCACCGTGACCGCTCGTACCCTCCTGCGCGAGCTGGCGCTGTTCCCCGACCGTCTCGACCCGGCCGCCTCGGTCAACGACATGCTGGTGACGCTGCTCCCCGGGGAGAGCGCCACCTTCCACATCGCCACCCGGCGACAGCTCGACCCGGCGGCCCTCACCAGCAGTCCCGTGCTGCGCTGCGTCAACGAGGTTCGGCCGTGACCGTCCTGGCCGTCGACATCGGCGGCACCAAGTTCGCCGCGGCGGCGATCAGCGCCGACGGTGAGATCCAGGTTCGCGCCGAGGTGGCGCTGTCGGGTTCCCGTTCGGCGGAGGAAGCACTGGCGCAGACCATCGCCAAGATCACCGAGCGGGTGTCTGCCGATCGTCTTGATGGGATCGGTGTGGGCTCGGCGGGTCCGCTCGACCCTTGCACCGGGACGGTCAGCCCGGTCAACATCCCGAGCTGGCGTGATTTCCCACTGGTCAAAACACTTGAGCAGATGCTGCCAGGCCTGCCCGTACGGCTGGCGGGCGACGCGCAGTGCATGGCGCTGGGGGAGTGGTGGCGCGCGTCGCCGCACCGAGCCCCCTCCCGGGCGGTATTGGGCATAGTCGTCTCCACCGGGGTGGGCGGCGGGTTCGTCCTTGAGGGCAGGCCGTACCTCGGCCCGACCGGCAATGCCGGCCACATCGGCCACATCACCGTCGATCCGGGCGGCGACCCGTGCCCCTGCGGTGCCGTCGGGTGCGTCGAGACCGTCGCCAGCGGACCGGGCATGGTCCGCTGGGCCCGCGCCAACGGCTGGAACGGGCACGACGCCGTAGCGCTGACCGCCGCCGCCCGCGCGGGTGACACCGTCGCGACGCTCGCCTTCCAACGCGCCGCGGGCGCTCTGGCGACCGCCGTCCTCACCGCGTCGGCCTTGGTCGACCTCGACCACGTCGTCATCGGAGGGGGCGTGGCCGCCGCCGGGCCGATACTGCTCGACCCGCTCAGGCAGGCCGTCGCGGAGAACGCCGGGCTCGGCTTCCTGCGCCGGCTGCGGGTGGACCTCACCGCCCTCGGGCGTGACGCCGGCCTGTTCGGCGCCGCCGCTCTGATCCTGCTCCACGACCTTCAAAAGCCCTGAAGCCCACGACCTTCAAAAGCCCTGAAGCGTCTGCCCCCCGCCCTTCAAGGAGCACACGATGAAAGCAGCATGGCTGGTCGCCCTGGTTGCCGCAGTTATCGCGGGCCTGCTCGCCGCGCCTGGTGCGGCGAGCGCCACGACCGGCGACCCGGGACTCGTCACCCGCAGAGGGAGCCACCTCACGCTGGACGGCAAACCCTTCCGGTTCGCAGGCACCAACAGCTACTACCTGATGTACAAGTCGAAAACGATGGTCGACGACGTCTTCGCCCGCGCGAAGAAGGCTGACTTGTCGGTGATACGCACCTGGGGCTTTCTCGACATCGGCCACCAGGACGGGTCGGATTCCATCCACCACAAGGAAGACGGCGTCTACTTCCAGTACTGGGACGGGAGCAAGCCCGCCTACAACGACGGTGCCGACGGCCTGGCGCACTTGGACTACGTGCTGTGGAAGGCCCGGCAGTCAGGTATCAAGCTCGTCATACCCTTCGTCAACAACTGGAGCGCCTACGGCGGCATCGACCAGTATGTGCGCTGGGCGAAGGGGCAACACCACGACGACTTCTACACCGATCCCACGATCAAGGGCTGGTACAAGAACTGGATCAGTCACCTGCTCAACAGGGTCAATCCGCTGACCGGCGTCGCCTACAAAGACGACCCGACCGTCATGGCGTGGGAGTTGGCCAACGAACCGCGGTGCAAGGGCTCAGGCAACTACCCCACCTCACCCTCCTGCTCAACCACCACCCTCACCACCTGGGCGGATGAGATCTCCCGGCACGTGAAGGCCGTCGACTCCGAACACCTCCTCAGCGTCGGCGACGAGGGCTTCTACTGTCGTCCCGGCGGAGCCGACTTCACCGAGGACTGCTCCGAAGGCATCGACACCGTCGCCTTGACCAGGCTGCCCAAGATCGACCTGATGTCGCTGCACCTGTATCCCGACCACTGGAGCAAGGACGCCGCCTGGGGCACCACATGGATCAGGCGGCATCTGAGCGACGCCCGCGCGATCGGCAAACCCGTGCTGCTCGGTGAGTTCGGGCTGCAGGACAAGGCCACCCGCAACCCCACCTACCAGAGGTGGCTGGAGACCTTCGTGCTCGGCGGCGGCGACGGCTTCATGTACTGGATGATCGCCGGGACCCAGGACGACGGCACGCTCTACCCCGACTACGACGGGTTCACCGTCTACTGCCCCAGCCCAGTGTGTCAGACCGTCACCAACGCCTCGGCGATGATGCGCGGCAGGCTGCCGATCTTCGCGCCGGTGGCCGACCACGACAGCGCCGTCACCCCCTACGGCACTGCCGTCACCGTGGACGCGGTCGCCAACGACATCGCCTACCTGGTCAAGATCCGCCCCAGCAGCCTCGACCTCGCTCCCGCCAAGGCCGGCCGGCAGAAAACGCTCA
Organism: Streptosporangium minutum; assembly: GCF_002149035.1. Classification (GTDB taxonomy): domain Bacteria; phylum Actinomycetota; class Actinomycetes; order Streptosporangiales; family Streptosporangiaceae; genus Streptosporangium; species Streptosporangium minutum. Next base: position 3,128 of record NZ_NGFP01000249.1, on the reverse strand, counting down.
CCACCGCTCAGGGCACCTTCACCGCCGCCTCCGGCACGGTCACCTTCACCCCCGCCGACGGCTTCAGCGGCCGGGCAAGCGCCACCTACACCGTGCGCGACACCCTGCTCCGGCTCTCCGACACCGCAGAGATCACCGTGACCGTCAAGTCCGACCCGGGGGCCGCGATCACACTGTTCTCCTTCGAAGAGGGCGTGCAGGGCTGGGGCCCTGCCTCCTGGCAGAGCGACGCCGGCTCTGTGGCGCACTCCGACGAGTTCGCCAGCGACGGCACCCATGGTCTTCGCGTCGATGCCACCGGTGGTGGCTGGTTCGGCGCCACCCTCGCCGAACCGATCGACCTGTCGGCCAAGGGAACACTCAAACTCGACCTGCGCAGCGCCACCGTGGGCACCTCCACCAGCGTCGCCTTCCAGACCGGCCCCGGCCACACCTGGTGTCAGTCCACCTGGGGGTACCACAACCCCGCCACCACGGCCACGATCGAGGCCGACCTGCTCTCTGAGCTGTCGTGCGCTCCCGAGGACCTGGCCGACGTCCGCGCCATCTTCACCTGGGCCGGTCCCGGCACCTTCCACCTTGACAACGTCCGCGCCGAATGACCACAGGGCGCGGGTGGCGCACGAGGCGGTGCCCGCGCCCTCATCCCCGACCTCCGATCCAGGAGTAGCCGTGCACCTCCTCGACAACCCCGTCAAGAACTATCCCTGGGGATCTCATACGGACATCGCCACGCTCACCGAAAGGCCCGATCCCACCCTTGATCCGGAGGCCGAGATGTGGCTGGGAGCCCACCCCGCCGGACCCTCGACCCTGGCCGGAACCGGCCACTCCCTGGCAGAGCTCATCGCGGCCGACCCCCTGGCGGCTCTTGGCGCCGACGTGCTCGGCCGCTACGGCAGGCGCCTGCCGTACCTGATGAAAGTCATCTCCGTCGCCCGCCCCTTGTCACTGCAAGTGCACCCGAACGCCGAGCAGGCCGCCGACGGCCACTCCCGGGGCATGTACGACGACCCGTGGCCGAAACCGGAACTGATCTGCGCGCTCACACCGTTCACCGCCCTGGCCGGTTTCCGCCCACCCGAGCAGGCGGCGATGCTGCTCGACCGGCTCGGCATGGCAGAGCTGACCGAGGTGTCGGCCCTGCTGAGAGCCGGAGCCGTCCGGGAAGGGTTCGACCTGCTCCTTCAACGGCGGCAGATCACCGACAGGGCGGTGTGGGCGGCCTCCGCCGTCCACCACCCCGACTATGCTCTGATCGCCCGGCTCGCGCGACAGTACCCAGGCGATCCGGCCTGCCTGGCCCCGCTTCTGCTGCGGCGCCACGAACTTCACCCCGGCCAGGCGCTCTTCCTGGGAGCCGGAGTCCTGCACTGCTATCTCAAGGGCTTCGGCGTCGAGATCATGGGCAGCTCCGACAACGTCGTGCGCGCGGGCCTGACCGGAAAACCGGTCGACAGAGCAGAACTGCTTCGCATCACCGATCCCGATGCGCTCCCCCTGCGGGTCCTCCCCGCCGCGACCGGCGAGTACGAGACCCCGTCACCCGAGTTCCGGCTCCGTCGTATTCGGCACGGCACCGGGTGGCGCCTGCGGGGTACGGCACCCCGCATTCTCCTGTGCACCACAGGAACGGCCTCCGTCGATCACGTCCAGCTACGGCAAGGGCAATCGCTCTTCATCCCGGCCACCCATTCACCGCCCACTCTCGGCGTCGACGGTGAAGTCTTCTGTGCGGAACCCGGGACGCATGCCTCCTGAAAAGAGGAGGACAGATCGCTATATGCGATCCATTCCTTTTGGAACGCTCCACAGAGATTTATGAAACATGAAATCAATGTCTGCGAAACCCTTGAAACTTAACTGGTTAAGTTCTTGAGTTGGAGGTGACCGGGTATGGCGCCGCCCGGCCGTCCCATCAATTCAGGGAGACAACAAGCCGATGAATGTCCATCCCCCCACCCTGAGGCGACGCTTGCCGATCGCCCTGGTCGTCCTGCTCGCAGCGGTGCTGGCGATCGCCGGCGTCATCGTGGTCAGAGCCCCCTCCGCCTCGGCGGCACCCGCCGGATTCGCCTACCGCTGCGGAGTGAACTTCTGCCTGAACGGCAACAAGTACTTCTTCGCCGGAGCCAACACCTACGACATGTTCACCTTCGGCAGCGGCTCAGGTGACACCGAGACCCAATACATCGACAAGAATCGCATCGACGCGCATTTCACGAGGCTCAAGGCCGACAAGGTCGACGTATTGCGGCTGTGGATGTTCAGCCACGAGAACTGGCACGGCTTCGAGACCGCCAAGGGCGTCTACAACGAGCAGCAGTTCGCTCTGTTCGACTACATCATCCAGTCGGCGAAGGCCCACGGGGTCAAGCTCCTGCCCGTCTTCGAGAACTACTGGGAGGCCTACGGCGGCATCGACCGGCGCCTGGAGTGGGAGGGCCTGTCCGGCGGGCAGCCGGCCCGCGGCAAGTTCTTCAACAAGACCGCCTGCCCGGGCTGCTTCACCTCCTACAAGAACTACGTCAGCTACGCCCTCAACCGGACCAACCACTACAGCGGCGTCAAGTACAAGGACGACCCCACCATCTTCGCCTGGGAGCTCATGAACGAGCCCCGTTATGAGAACCAGACGCCCAACGAGAACACCACCGGCATCACCCTGCGCAAGTGGGTCGACGAGATGGGTGCCTTCATCAAGGGCATCGACCCCAACCACATGCTCGGCACCGGGCTGGAAGCCCACGAGACCCGGTTCGGCTTCGGCGGTGACGAGGGCAACCCCTTCGTCTACATCCACCAGTCGCCCTCCATCGACTTCACCTCCGCCCACCCGTATCCCACCGAACACTGGGCCGACCTGAGCATCGCCGAGACCCAGGCGCTGGTACGCACCTGGGTGCGCGAATCGCACGACGTGATCGGCAAACCCTTCTACATGGGGGAGTTCAACGTCCACAACGTCGACCGGACCCAGTGGTGGAACGCCATCTTCCAGGCGTTCGAGCAGGAGGGCGGCGACGGAACCGGCTTCTGGTGGTACCAGGACCGGGAGATCGACGGCAAGTTCGGCGTGCTCGCCGGAGCACCTGAGCTGGCCGCCTTCCGCGCCCACTCCGACCGCC
>NZ_NGFP01000248.1 GCF_002149035.1 Streptosporangium minutum | reverse complement strand
GCCCGGAGCTGTGGGCGGCCATGGTGATGCACGTGCCGACGGTCAACGCCACACGGACCGAGTTCACCGAGAGCGGTCCGGTCAACGTGCCGGAGTTCGGCAGCGTCACCACCGAGGAGGGCCTGCGCGACCTGCTGATCATCGACGCCTACCTGCGGGTTCGGGACGGTGTGCCGTACCCGGCGGTGCTGCTGACCACCGGCCTGCGCGACGCGCGGGTGCCGCCGTGGCAGCCGGCGAAGCTGGCCGCCCGCCTGCAGGCGGCCACGGCCTCCGGCCGGCCGGTGCTGCTGCGCGTCGAGGAGCACGGCGGTCACGGCGCCGGCTCGACCCGAGAGCAGGAACATGCACTGCTCGCCGATGTGCTGGCCTTCCTGCTGCACGCGTCCGACGGGTCATGATGAGGCCGTCTTCGGCGAGGGCCTGGCTGGCCGCGCCGAAGGCGTCGGCATCGACCTCGTGGTACGGCTCCAGGGTGTGGCGTACGGTCACGAATCGGAGGGCGAGGCCACATTTGATGTGCCGGCCGGCCGAGCACGGGCATGTCGAGCGGGCCATCGCCCACGCCGTGACCGCCGGCGGCATCCCCTTCGCCGGGCTCGTCGTGGACGACACCGGGACCGTGCTCGGCACAGGAATCAACCGGGTCCGGGAGTACCGCGAGGGCGGACATGGCCGGCTGGTCGGCGGTGTGCGGCCAGGGCTGGGGAATGATGTGCGCGGGCACCACGGCCTTGGGAGCGGGGGCGACGATGAAGTCACCCCCGCTTCCACGAGCAGCTCACGCCGACCGGCGGTCTTCTGTGACGACCTCCAGGAAGGGCGAGCGGATGGCGTTAGGCCGACTCCCTGACGGGAGGCTGGCGGGCTCTGTAGTCCTGGGCGCGGGCGGTGAGTTCTCGGAAGAACACCGGTGGTGGTGTGACCTGGCCCTCGCGCCCGATCGGGGATGGCGCCAGCGGTATGAGCAGGTCGGTTTTGGGTGCGTGCAACCACAGGGCCATCTGGTAGAGCTCGGGGATCCGCAGGAGCCGGAGGTCGAACTTGGCCAGTTGGAGCTGCGGCAGGGCTCGTGCGGCTTTGACCGCGGTCGCGGTGGCTCCGACGGATGAGCCTCTGTAGAACGTTGGCGGGAAGGTGCGCTCCGGCGTCTCGGAGATTTCGGCGCCGGCGAGCACATTGCCGCCGGACTCCAGCAGGAATCGCCAGCCCACCGGCTGCGCCGTTTCCAGGCCGCCGCCGGCCTCGATGTCTCGCACGAGAAGTGCGAACACCCGGTGTGGGGTGGACACCTCCACGTCATCCGGGGCGATCTCGCCCAGCAGTTTCGGGCCCTCTCCACTGGCTCTGGCGATTTGGCCGAGATGGGAGCGCGTTTCGTCGCGAATCCGTCCCGGCGGTTCAGGCGTGTTCAACGGCATTGCGAAGCTCCCTGAGGCTAGTTGCGCCGAGTCTTGAAGGTCCTGTTCCAGGTACCGTTCTGGCCGCCCGGGTAACCGCCGAAGAGCGTCTCCCAAGCGATCCACATGATGGGAGCGTCCTCCATGCCCGCGTATACCCCGCCCGTGTCCTCCCACGGGTCATGCACCCATACGTGCACCAGTTCACCGGTCTCCGGGCGGTAGCTGTACCCCCAGATGTTGACGATGTGGCCGGAGAGGCCGCCACCCCAGCCGATGTTCATGATGATCGGGCGTCCGGCGTCTATCTCCGCCTTGACCTCGTTCTTCGTCAACTCCGTGAGCCTTTTGACCCCTACCCACCTGCCGCCCATCCACGTCTGGTCGACGCGATGCCTGTCAGCGTCGGCGACCGGGACCTGAATCCCGGCTTGCTGCAGCGGCCCGGCATCCGGCCACCAGCCCTGGTTGCAGTCCCCGCGTAACGCGCCATCCGGGCAGCAGCCGAACGGTCGCTGGTCGGCGAGCCGGGAGTCGTCCCTGTTGAGGACTGCGGCGGCGAATCCGCACTGGGTCCAGACCCGCGCGTTGGCGTAGAAGTTCGCGACGCTGATCGTCGTCGCGTTCCAACACCAGAATGTTTGTTCCTGGTATTGAATGCTGCGCCAGTATGTCGAGCCGAGGCTCTTGATCATGACGCTTTCGTCTGGTTGTGACACGCGACGTCATCCCTTCGCTACGCCGGTTACGTCGTCGCCGTCTTGGTGTTGATGATTCAACGGCATCCTTTGGCCAGAGTTTTTACCGGGCAATCGAGAATGTAAATGGGTAGATTTGCCGGAGTGGAGCCGAGAAACTCGAACCTCTGAAACCAACCGGGAGTGCCGTCAAGGCGGCTGTCACCAGCCGTCATTTGGGTGCTGACGTGCGCAGTCAGTGACTACGGTGACGGGGTGCCAGAACCTCGGCGACCTTGGCGATGGCGTGCGTTCGTGGCGCGTTCCATACGGAACGGTGTCCAGATCCGGCCAACCTCGCATCCGTCGGGGCCGGGGCCCTTGCCGGGAGGGCGGGTGCGGCCCGATGATCAGGCGGACGAGAAGGGGCGTCGCCGGCGCGACGGTGGCGGCCGGGCTCGCCCTGGCCTCAGACCCCGCCGCCGCCGGCGACGAGTACTGGCCCAGGGGCGGTGGGGTGGCCCCGATGGGCGACGACTTCTGGCCGAAGGGAAGCGGGGTGGCCCCGATGGGAAACGAGATCTGGCCGACGGGCAGCGGGTAGCCGACTCCAGTCTTGCCGCTAAAATCCGTACTTATCCTCCCTGAAGGCCGGCAGGTCCATGGCCTACTCAGCACTGCGCCGGTTATCGCGCTGACGCCGTTCCGTCAGGCGACTCGTCTCTCTTGAGTGGGTCACCCAGCCGGCGGCCGAACCACGCGCGGGTGCGCTCGAGCATGTCGAGCTGGTGGTCGCGCTCCAGAATCGGGTGGCCTTCTCTCGGGTAGACGACGAACTCGTGCTCGACCCCGAACCACCGCAGGGCGCGATGAAAGTATGTCGCCTGGCTGAGCGGCACATTCGTGTCCTCCTCGCCATGCAGGATCAGCACCGGCGTCTGGATCTTCGAGGCGTAGGAGATCGGGCTGAGCCGGTCGTGCCGGTGCGGTCCGGGTCCCTCCCAGCCGCAACTGCCGCTGAAGCCCGCGTCCAGGGTCCCCAAATCGCCACTCGCGAGAAGCATGCCCCAGTCGCTGATGCCGGCGCCCATCAACGCGGCCTTGAACCGGTCGGTCTGCCCGACCGCCCAGGCGGCCATGAACCCACCATGGCTCCAGCCCCCGATCCCGAGCCGATCCGGATCCGCGACGCCCTCGGCGATCAGCAGGTCGATCCCGCTGAGGATGTCCGTCCATTCCTCCATGCCGACCGCGCCCGCGACGGCCGCGGCGAAATCGTGTCCGTGGCCCATACTGCCGCGCGGGTTAGGGAGGAAAACGGCATATCCCGCGGTCGCCAGCCACTGACCCGACGGGTGCGGGTTGAGCATGAACCGGTCGGGATGCCTGTCGTAGGGGCCGCCGTGCACCAGCGTGATGAGCGGGAAGGGGCCGTCCTGCCGGCTTCTGCCGACCGGCAGGATCAGCAGCCCGTCGAGGTCGAGCCCGTCGGAGGCCTGGTAGGCGAGGCGTTCCTGAGTTCCCCATCTGAACTCGCGCAGCTCCGGCCTGGTGTCGCTGAGCCGGATGAGCCGCCCGCCGGGTGGCCCGGCGTAGACATTCGCCGGCTCGTACGGCGTGCTCATCAGCATGGCGACGGCCTCGCCCGAGTGATTCACGGTGAGCGAGGTGGCCCAGCCCGTCAGTGACGCTATCCGCTGGAACCGCCGCGTATCGGGATCGAGCCGGTGGATCGCGGTGTCGAGCCCGTCGGCGAACAGCGCCAACGGCCGGCCGTCCGCGACCTGCTTCAGGTCGAACGGGCAGAGGTTCATCCCGGCGGTCAGGGAGCGATGTTCTTCGTCGAAAACAGCGTTGCCCCCGACCTCGCCAGGCAGCCCCAGATAGCACACCCGCCAGCCGTCGCCGGTGTTCCACCAGGTCGGCGAGGACGCCTCCGACGCGGTCCGGCCGAGATGCCGGACTTTACCCGTGTCCAGGTGGACGACATGCAGCTCGCAGGAGAAGCTCACCGGGTCGAGGTCCGGGGCGTTCCAGGTGAGCACGGCGAGCGGGCCGCCATCCGGGCGCTGCGCCAGCTCGGCGACGTGCCTGTCGCCGAGTCCGTCCATCACACCGAACTCGCCGGTATCGAGATCCAGCAGCCGTAACCGGCCGTGGGGCACCTGCTGTCCCCACACCTTCACGTCGTCGGGCTCGTTCTCGTCGGCGGCCACCACGGCGACCAGTCCGCCGCCGGCGAGCGGGAGGTAGGCGGAGATCCCACTCTTCCAGGTGGTCAGGGCCTCGGCCTCCCCGCCGTCGAGCGCTATCCGATGCAGCTGGGTATTGCCTCGCTTCATCCGATCGGACCCGAAGAAAAGCGACGTCGAGTCCGGTGCCCACCGAGGACCGGAGTCCTTGGCTGTGCCGGCGGTCAACTGCTTGGGCGGTGAGCTCCCATCGGCGGCCGCGATCCAGATCGCCCCACTCGGATGCTCTCCCTTCCGCCTAACCGAGGCGATCGTGTAGGCGACCCAGCGGCCGTCGGGGGAGAGCGTCGGATCCGACGGTACGGCGCCGTCCACGATCAGTTGCGATGTCAGTTCACTCATCGAGCCCGCCTCTGTCCGGCTGCCGGTCGCCATGTCCCAAACGCACCACAATGTGCCACACCTGGCTGTCAACCCGCGCCAAGGTCATCTCACCAGATGACCGGAAACGCGCTCAGCCTGCGGGTGAGCAGGTGCGGGTCGAAGGTCAACTCCTCCACCGGCGCGTCCCCGGAAACGGTCTCACAGCAGGGTTCGTTGCCGTGCCGGCTGGTGGCGGGCTGCCCGGTGGTTGGCGCGGCCGCGGCGGTCGCGGGGGTAACGGTCGCGGTTCGCTTGTCTCGGTGCTCCGGGCAGGATGAGCCGGGCCTGGCCCGGGACGGTCCGAGGTCGGGGGCCCGGAGTGCGCCCCGGTGTGTCTGCTGAACCGGGGCAACGCCGGCTGCCGCACCTCGTCGGCGGTGGACTTACGGGTGGTCGGGCCCCTGGGTGTTCCAGGCCGAGCGGAGAATATGGTTTCTCGGACACATCACCTCCGACACGCCGGTGCCGCCGGTCATGCGCCCGTGCTCGGTGACCTCGGCTATGAACGAGCAGGTGACATGCACCTGGTGCCAGTGCGTCCACGTTTGAGGCGGGCAGACCGAGCGGGCCCCCGGCTGACGACCGACCGAGAAACGCTCCACGTAGCAGGGTCCGTCGGTCCTTGAGGTGCCGGCCTCCACGGTCGCCGGCCCGAACAGTGTGAGTCCCAGGATCGGCGCGGAGAGGGCGGCCCAAAATGCCTTTCGGCCGAATGTGTGGTTCATGCGTACTCCTTCGGGTGGCCCGGCGCCCACCGGCGGCGGACGCCGGGCGGGTGGATTAGCCCTGATGATCGTTGATGCAGCTGGCCCAGCCGTTTCCGACCTTTTCGCCGGTCTCCCGCCAGGTGCTGCGGTAGTAGTTGTGGATGTTGTTGTCCGTGTGGTCGTACGTGAAGTCGATCCGGCCCTGCCGCCAGTCCCAGCTCATGTGCTTGCTGTAGTTCTTCTTGTCGCAGTCGTTGCGGAAGGGCCAGTCGGGGTCGGCGTACGCCGGCTGGCCGAGCAGCAGCATCGTGCCGGCAGCCATAACGGCGGTGGTGAGCATGCCGGCGAGTCCGCGACGTGCGTGCATGGTGGTCTCCTGTGTTCGGGTCGGCCGAAGAGGCCGACGTTTCTCTTGTTCTCCGGGTGCGGCGGGCGTGCTCGCCCGATCACTCCCGGTGGACGACAGTGAAACCATTCCGGCGGGGTGTCCAACAGGACCGCGGCCAGATTCGGCCGGACTCGGCCGGTCCCGGACACCGCACCACCAGGCCCGGACACGCTCAGCGATCGCCCCTACACTTTCTGGCACAGTTGGCGAGGCTGGACGGCCCAGTCAGGAGAGGTCAGGGGCTGAGAAACGATGAGCGGAGTCCCTCACGGCGACCAAGTCCCTCGGCCTGCGGGAGAGGTGACCGGGGGTGGCCTGGAGTCGGCGACCTGTCCCGAGGACCTGGTGAAGCTGCTGACCGAGCAGTTCGCGCGAGCCGATGTGTCACTTCGAGAGCTTCAGGCACGGGCGGACAGGGCGGGCGGAACACGGCTGCCACGCACCACCTGCGCCGACATGCTGGCCGGTCGGCGCTTCCCCAAGAAGGCGGTGATGGTGGCGTTCTTGCAAGGGTGCCGCGTCCCCGACCATCAGCTCCCGGCGTGGGAACGGGCGTGGGAGCGGGTGCGTGTCAATCAGATGCCCTCTGGGTCCGCAGAGGATCGCAGCGTCGAGTCCTCCGATGGCACGCCACTCGCTGTCCAGGTCATGGCCGCACCTGGCAACACCGGGACGGCCCGTGCCGCCGGCCGACGTTGGCGCCGATCCGCCCTGCTCGCAGCGGTGCTCGTGCCGGCAGCTGCGATGACGCTGAGCGCCATCGCTCAGAGGGCAACGCCGCAACGCGGCCCGTCCGAAGGAGTGCCTGACCACATCGTGGACCCCGCCCACATCGTCAGTGACGACGGTCGTGCGTTCCCTCGTGGAGGGTCGAGCCGGTTCACCGTGACCGTCAACCCGGCGAACGCGGGCGTACAGCTGATCCGCCGGCTGGATGTAGGCGTCGGTCTGCAACACGCCACCATCACCGTTAACGGAGCCTTGGCCGCGAAATGGCGACCGCTGCTCCAAGACAGCATCTACAAGTGGAGAAACCAGATCGTCACCCTCCCTCCGAATCTGACGATGGGACGACGTTCGCTCACCATCGTCAACACGTGCGTGTCCTCCTCGGGCTTCAACGAGTTTCTCTACACCGTGCGGCACAAGGTCAACGGCGTCTGGTCGACCGCCGACACGGTCGACATCGGCCGCCACCACACCGCGAGCGAAGCCACGCACGACTACCGCATCGTCGGGGAGGACTGGGCCGATACCCAGACCTTCGCCTACCCGCCGCGGAAGAAGGACTGGAGCGTCCAGTGAGCTCCAACGGCTGTACAGGGGGCCGGCCCGCATAAGGTCAGAACCCCCATTCGGTGAATTATGAACGGGTGTCGCCCTGGTGAGGGGCGACCTAGGAGGTCGAGACCGTCGAGCGCGCTCAGAACCCGGGCGCATCCCGTTCGGCGAGAAGTTGGTCGAGAGCAGGCTGGGATCGCCGCCGCTGTTGGTGAGAAGGACACGACGTCGAACCTAGGCCGGGCGTCACCGGCCGACATCACCCCAAGGGTGAGACGGCACCACCCGGCAGGGTGGAATCTCAGTCAGGCAGATCGCCGCGGCCCACAAGCCCGTTCTCGTACGCGTGGATCACCGCGTGCACGCGGTCGCGCAGGTCCAGTTTCTGCAGGATGGCCCGGACGTGCGACTTCACCGTATTCTCGCTCAGCACCAGTTCCGCGCGGATCTCGCCGTTGGACCTGCCGCGGGCGAGCAGGCCGAAGATCTCGACCTCGCGCGGGGTGAGGCCGTCCAGGGCCGCCGTCCTCCGCACCGGCACCTGCCGTACGAGATCGAGGATCGTCGCGGCCACCCCCGGGGCCAGCGCCGACGTCCCGGAGGCGACGTCGCACACGGCCTGGGCCAGGGCGGCGGGCCGGACGTCCTTGGTCAGGTAGCCGCTCGCGCCGGCCCGGATGGCCGCCACGACCAGTTCGTCGTCGTCGAACGTCGTCAGCATGAGCACCCGGGTCGCCGGCGCGATCCTGACGATCTCCGCCGTGGCGGCGACCCCGTCCATGCGCGGCATGCGGATGTCCATCAGCACCACGTCGAGGCGGTGCCGCCGGACGACCTCGATCGCGTCGCTGCCGTTCGCGACGTCATGGGTGACCTCGATGCGTTCGTCGGCCGACAGCACTGTACGGAGCGAGGCCCGCAGCAACTCCTGATCGTCGACGAGCATGACATGGATCCCGGTCATGCCTCCTCCTTCGTGGGGAGCCGCGCCCGCAGCGCCCACCCGTCGTCCCCGTCGTCGATCGACAGGGTGCCGCCCGCCGTACGCACACGTTCCTCGATCCCTATCAAGCCGGTCCCCTGGCTGCCGACGTCGCGAAGCGCCTTGCCGCCGTCGTCGCGCACCTCCACCATCACCTCGGCCGGGGTCCAGCGCAGGCGAACGGTCACCTCGACCGGTGGTTCGAGGTGACGCAGCGCGTTGGTGATGCCCTCCTGCACGGTCCGGACCGCCGCGACCTCGGCGCTCAGGCTCAGCGGCCGTCGCTCACCCACCTCCGCGAACGTCACCGCATGGAGCGGGCTCGCCGCCGAGGCCACGAGGTCAGGGAGGGCATCGAGCGAGATCGGGACCTCTCTGGGCCGGGAATCGGCACGCGGCGCCCCGGTGGCCGGGCCCAAGGTGGCCAGCATCGCTCGCAGACCCTGGTGGGCGTCCCGGCCGGCCTCGGCGATGTCGCCGAGTTCGCGGCTGGTCGCCGGATCCGCCGTCGTCACCGCCGCGGCCTCGATCCGCGCGACCATGACGGTGACCGTGTGGGCGATCACGTCGTGCAGGTCGCGGCGGATGCCGGCCCGCTCGTCCGCGACCGCCGCGGCCAGTCGTTCGCTCTCGGCCCGTCGGTCGGCCTCGCGCCTGCGACGTACCAGCAGGGCCGCGAGCCACACACCGCCGACCACGAGCATCAGCAGCCCGCCCTCGACCAGGCGGGTCCACCCAGGGGTGTCAGGGGGCAGCCGGGCCCACGCCACCAGCTCGGTGAGGACGATCCCGAGCGCGGCGACGGCCAGCGCAACCACCGAGGAGCTGACCGAGACCAGGCTGGTCAGCCGCCACAACGCGAGGGGGAAGCACACAGCCGAGGGGAGCATGCTCGGTGACCAACCCATGGAGGGCACCGTCACCAGGACGAGCATTGCCAGCGCGCCGATCGCGTACCCCACCCACGGCCGTCGATGGGCCACCACCGCTCCCACATGGAGCAGGACGGCAGCACCCGCCGCGGCGAAGATCTGCCACAGGTCCGTGCCGAGGTGCCGGACGCCCGCCAGGATGATCGCCGTCAGGAGAGCCAGGACCACGTGCGCCACCACCGTCGTCGCCGGCCATGTGCTCCGGTGCTGGGGGGCTGTCACGGTTGTCGCCTTCCGGTGGGCTCGTGGTGGGGAGCCGTGCCTGGCTCGACGTGCCACAGGATAGCCAGCAGCGGGCAGGTCGATTCTGGCGCCCCGCCACGGACCCGCCGGCGAAGCCCGTCGACGAGCTGCCTCATCGAACGCCGAGCGGTCGAAGCGGCCGGCGCCCCAGTGCTCGGGCAGAAAGGCATATGACAGTTCGAGGTCACCCTCGCTGGAACGAGGCGAACCCAGCCGCCCCCTCCTCGACGGCTACGGCACGTGGGAGGGCGATGGCCGAGTGGCCAGGCTCCTGCCGGTCATGCGAAGGACGGCGGTCTTCCACCGGTTGGAGTCCTGAGGGGCGGGGGACTGCCCGGCTCAGTGAAGTTGCGTAAAAAATGAAAATCATTACCATTCTTCTTAGTTCGGCCAGGTGGCTGAGGAGGCGTTCCGGGGTGTCCGCTGCTGTCTGAGGCGCGCCCGACGCCCGGCTCGGACGGCGCGTGGACCTCCGGCGCGCCGCTGCCGGCAGAGCCGTCCGGCAGCCGGCTCCACGTCGTGGCGCGGCCACGGCAGCCGCTCAGCGAGCGGCCACGGCATCCACCCTGTGAAAGGACCCTTCCCCCATGCGCTCCCTGAACCGCCGTGCCTTCCTCGGCACCACCGCCGGGCTGTCCGCCGCCCTGCTCGCCGGATGCGGCGCCGGTCCCGCGACCGGGACCGCCGCCACGGGCCGGCCACGCAGGGGAGGCCGGCTGCGCGTCGCGTTCGCCGGAGGCGGGGCCCAGGAGACCCTGGACCCGCACCTGTCCAACCTGTTCGTCGAGGCCTCGCGGTCGAAGGCGCTGTTCGACAAGCTCGCCGACTACGGCCCCGACCTGTCGGTCCAGCCCCGTCTCGCCGAACGCTGGGAGTCCGACGCCGCCCTCACCACGTGGCGGGTCACCCTCCGCCAGGCCGCCTTCCACGACGGAAGGCCCGTGCGGGCCGCCGACGTCCTGTACAGCTACGCCCGGATCGGCGACCCCGCCCGCGCCTTCCGGGCCAGGACCACCCTGGCGGTGATCGACCTGGCCCGCAGCAGGGCCGTCGACGACCGCACCGTGGAGTTCGCGCTCCGGCAGCCGTTCGCCGAGTTTCCCAACGTGCTGGCCGCCTTCGGCGTGTTCATCGTCCCCGAGGGCGCCGAGGACTTCACCCGGCCCGTCGGATCCGGCCCGTTCGCCTTCGGCTCCTTCGAGCCGGGCCGCTCCCTGCTGCTCAGGCGCAACGCCGACTACTGGGAGGGCGCGCCCTATGTCGACSAGCTGCAGTACCTGATCGCCAACGAGGAGTCGGCCCGCGTCAACGCGCTGCTCGGCGGGCAGGTCGACTACGCCCACGACATCACCGCGACCACCGCCCGGACCTACCGGGGCAACGACCGCCTGGCCGTCACGCGGCTCACCAACAGCGGCATGCAGGCCTTCGCGATGAAGCTGGACCGGCCGCCCTTCGACGATCGCGACCTGCGCGAGGCCATGTTCCTGCTGGCTGATCGGGAACAGCTGGTCGACACCGTGCTGGGCGGTGCCGGGCAGACGGGCAACGACCTGTTCGGCAGGGGGTACCAGTACTACGCCGAGGAGATACCGCAGCGCGCCCGGGACCTGGACAGGGCGGAGTGGCTGGTGCGGAAGGCCGGCGCGCAGGGGCTGCGGATACGGCTCGACACGTCCGCGGCGGCCGCCGGCTTCGTGGAGTCCGCGAGCGTCTTCGCCGACCAGATGCGGCAGGCCGGGCTCGACGTCAGGGTCGCCGTGGGCGACAAGGACACCTACTGGAAGGACGTCCTCGACAGGGGCAGCCTGTGCTGCTTCCGCTCCGGCGCGATGCCCATCGAGTCCCACTTCTCGCAGCGCCTGCTCAGCACGTCCACCACCAACATCACCAAGTGGAAGCGCCCGGAGTTCGACGCCCTCTACACCAGAGCCGTCTCGCTCGCCGACGAGAAGGCGCGCCGCGAGGTGTACGCCGAGATGCAGCGCATGCAGCACGCCGAGGGCGGCTACCTCGTCTGGGGTTTCGCCGACTGGCTCGTCGCGACCGCGCCGGGGGTGGGCGGCGTCGTCGACGCCCCGGCCAACACCCTGGACTGGGCCCGGTTCGACAAGGTCTGGCTGGCGTGAGCGGCCGGGGCGGGGCCGGTGCGAGCGGCCGGGACAGGGCCGACGTGAAGGCCCGAGGTCCGGCTCGTGTGAGCGGCGGGCCCGGCGGCCACGGCCGGGTCAGCGGGTTCAGCGGGCGCGCCGGGTACGGCGGGCCGCGCTCGGAGCCGGGGTGGCGGAGCCCGTGAGCCTGCCGAGATACGCCGTACGGCGCCTGCTGCTCGGCCTGGCGCAGATCGTGGCGGTCACGACGCTGGTGTTCGCCCTCACCGAGGCGCTGCCCGGCGATGCCGCCGTGGTGCTGGCCGGCGACGTGCCCGATCCGGAGCGGATCGAGCGGATCCGCCAGGAGCTGGGGCTCGACCGGCCCGCCCCGGTGCGCTATGCCGACTGGCTGCTCGGCCTTCTGCGCGGAGATCTCGGATCGTCGCTGACGGCCGGGCGCCCGGTCACCGGATTCCTCGCCGAAGCCGGTGGGCCGACCGTCCAGCTCGCCGCGATCACTCTGCTGCTCCTGGTTCCGCTGGCCGTCGCCGTGGGGGTCGTCGCGGCGATCCGTGAGGGCCGGCTGCTCGACCGGGCGCTCACCTCCGCGGGCATCGGCCTGTACTCGGTACCGGAGTTCGCCCTCGCCGTCGTGCTGGTCGCGCTGTTCGCGCTCCGGCTCGGCTGGTTCCCGCCCACCGCGGTGGGCGTCGGCCCGAACCTGCTCGCGCAGCCGGCCGTGCTGGTGCTCCCGCTCCTGGTCCTGCTCGCCCGGCCGATCTGCTCGATCAGCAGGCTGGTCCGGGCCGGGATGATCGACGCCCTGCGCTCCGACTACGTCCGTCACGCGCACAGGCTCGGGCTCTCCACCCGGCGGGTGAGAATGGCGCACGCCCTGCCCAACGCGGTGGCGCCGGCCGTACAGCAGCTCGCCCGGACCACGGACTGGCTGCTCAGCGGCGTGATCACCGTCGAGGCCGTGTTCGTCGTCCCCGGCCTCGGCACCGCCCTGGTGAGCGCGGTCTCCGCACGGGACATCCCGGTGATCCAGGGGCTGGCCCTGGTCTTCGCGGCCACCACCGTGGCCGTGAACCTCATCGCCGACCTCGTCGTCTTCCGTCTCGCCCCGCGTGCCGGAGGTGCGGCATGAGATCGGCGCTGAGGTGGGGGCCGGGCGCCGTGCTGCTGAGCGTGCCGCTGGTCGTGGCCCTTGCCGGCCCCTGGCTGGCGGGTGAGCCGGACCCCCGCGGTGTCCCGTACGGCTCCGGCGCCCTCCTGGGCACGGACTTCGTCGGGCGGGACGTGGGGGAGCAGGTGCTCCTCGGGGGCCGGACGGTCGTGGTGGTCGCACTGGCCGCCACCGTGCTGGCCTACCTCGCGGGCACGCCGCTGGGCGTGCTGACCGCGATGACCGGGCGCCGGTGGCTCGACGAGCTGCTGATGCGGCCGCTGGACCTGCTGCTGGCGATCCCGTCGCTGCTGCTGCTCATCCTGCTCGCGGCCGTCGCCCCGTCCGGGGCGCTCACCCTGATCGTCATCGTGGCCGTGGTCAACGTGCCGGAGGTGGCCCGGATCTCCCGGGCGGCGGCCCTGGAGATCGCCGCCAGGCCCGCGATGGAGGCGATGCGGCTGCAGGGCGAGAGCAGGTGGCGCCGGGCGGCCGGATACGTGGGCCGCTCGATGCTCCGCACGCTCCTGGCAGACCTGGGCGTCCGCGTCGTCGGCGCGCTCTACCTGGTCGCGACGGCGAGTTTCCTGGGCGTCGGCGTCCCCCCGGACGCAAGCGACTGGGCGGTCATGGTGGACCGCAACCGCACCGGCATGTTCCTCCAGCCCTGGGCGGTGCTCGTCCCGGCGCTGCTCGTCGTCACCCTGTCCGTCGGGCTGAACCTGCTCTTCGACGGAGTGCGCAGACACCGCGAGGAGGCCGCGTGATCCGCGTCGTGGGGCTGCGCGCCGAGGCCGGCGGCAGCGCGCTGGTCGACGGCGTCTCCTTCGAGCTCGCCGCCGGCCAGGTGCTCGCCCTGGTCGGGGCCTCGGGCAGCGGCAAGACCACGATCGGGCGGGCGCTGCTCGGCGAGCACGCACCCGGCGTGGCCCTGTCCGGGACGGTCGAGGTGCGCGGCCGGATCGGCTACCTGCCGCAGCACCCCGCGTCGGTGCTCAACCCGGTCCGCCGCGTCGGCGCGGTGCTGGGCGAGATCGCCCGGCGGCACGCCCCGGGCGGAGCGGCGGTGGAGCGGGTCGCGTCCGTGCTCCGCCGCGCCGGGCTGCCCGCGGGCCAGGACCTGCTCCGCCGCTACCCGCACCAGCTCTCCGGGGGCCAGCAGCAACGTCTGGTGCTCGCCCAGACCCTCCTCACCGCCCCGTCGGCCATCGTCGCGGACGAGCCCACCACCGGCCAGGACGCCATCACCAGAGGAGAGGTCGCCGGCGAGCTGAGGGGCCTCGCCCGCCAGGGCATCGCCGTGGTCCTGCTCAGCCACGACCTGGACGTGGTGCGCGCCCTCGCCGACCAGGTGGTCGTCCTGCGGGGCGGCAGGGTGACGGAGAGCGGCCGTGCCGAGGACGTGTTCACCCGGCCCGGGCACGACTACACCCGGCGGCTGCTCGCCGCCCGGCTCCCGGCGACCCCCCTTCCGGCTCCGGCGATCCCGCCCCCGCTCCCGG
>NZ_NGFP01000247.1 GCF_002149035.1 Streptosporangium minutum | reverse complement strand
GCCCCGTCCCCGCCCCCCGGGCCACGAACGGCACGCCGTACTCGTTGCAGGCCCGCACCACGGCCGCGATCTGCTCGGCGGTCTCCGGCAGCACGACCACGCCGGGGGTGGCCCGGTGATGGGTCAGCCCGTCGCACTCATAGGTGCGCAGCCGTACCGGATCGGTGATCACCGCTCCGTGGTCGAACGACTCCAGCAGGCGCCGGACCAGTCCGTCGAGTGTCTTCGTGCCCATCGTTCCTCCTCCCGCGTGCGCGGGAGCTCGGCAGCGCCCCTGCTCTCGTGATCACTCGGTCGATCGTGGACGACATCCCTCTATGTCGCATTCTCGCTCAGCATCGGGGCGACGGCGTCCGGCGGCTCTCCCGAATCCGGACGGCCCGCCCCGCACCGGGCCGGACGGGAGCGGGGACGGGAGGTCCCGCCGGTGCGAGGACCGCCCGCCGCGCTCGCCGGCCTCAGGGCGTGCGCGATGTCACGGCATGCGCGCGTAGGCGGGAAGGGTGAGGAACTCCGCGAAGTCGTCGTCGAGGGCGACCTCCTTGAACAGGGCGGTGGCCTGGGCGTAGAGGGCCTCGTCGTAGCCGGGCTCCGCCTTGATCTTGGAGAGCTCCTCGTCGATGATCCGCTCGACGAGCTCCTTCGTGACCACGGTCCCGGTGTCGGCGAGCTCGATGTCGTTGTGGATCCACTGCCAGATCTGGGAGCGGGAGATCTCGGCGGTGGCGGCGTCCTCCATCAGGTTGTGGATCGCCACCGCGCCCAGCCCGCCCATCCAGGCGGCCAGGTAGCGCAGGGCCACGTCCACGTTGTTGCGCAGGCCCGCCTCGGTGATGTCGCCCGGAGTCTCGGAGACCGACAGCAGGTCGGCGGCGGAGACGGAGACGTCCTCGCGCAGGCGGTCGAGCTGGTTCGGCCGGTCGCCGAGGACGCCGTCGAAGACGTCGCGGCAGATCGGGACCAGGTCGGGGTGGGCCACCCAGGAGCCGTCGAAGCCGTCGCCGGACTCGCGGGTCTTGTCGGCGGTGACCTTCTCCAGGGCGACCTTGTTGACCTCCGGGTCGCGGCGGGAGGGGATGAAGGCGGCCATGCCGCCGATGGCGTGGGCGCCGCGCCTGTGGCAGGTGCGGACCAGCAGCTCGGTGTAGGCGCGCATGAAGGGGGCGGTCATGGTGACCGCGTTCCGCTCGGGCAGCAGGAACTCCCGGCCCCGGGTGCGGAACTTCTTGATCACGCTGAACAGGTAGTCCCAGCGTCCGGCGTTGAGACCCGCGGAGTGCTCGCGGAGCTCGTAGAGGATCTCCTCCATCTCGAACGCCGCGGGGTAGGTCTCGATCAGGACGGTGGCGCGGATCGTGCCCTGCGGGATGCCGAGCAGGTCCTGAGCCCTGACGAAGACGTCGTTCCAGAGGCGGGCCTCCAGGTGCGACTCCATCTTCGGCAGGTAGAAGTAGGGGCCCCTGCCCTTGGCGATCTGCCGCCGCGCGGAGTGGAAGAAGTAGAGGCCGAAGTCGACGAGCGAGGCGGAGAACGGGGCGCCGTCGAGGGTGAGGTGCTTCTCCTCCAGGTGCCAGCCGCGCGGGCGGACCACGATGGTGGCGAGCTCCTCGTCGGGCTTGAGCGCGTAGTGCTTCTCCCCGGCGGAGAAGTCGATGGTCCGGTCCAGCGCGTCCCGCAGGTTGAGCTGGCCGCTGATGGTGTTTTCCCAGGTGGGGGCGTTGGCGTCCTCGAAGTCGGCCAGCCAGACCTTGGCGCCGGAGTTCAGCGCGTTGATCGTCATCTTCCGGTCCACCGGACCGGTGATCTCCACGCGGCGGTCCTCCAGGCCGGGCGCGGGCGGGGCGACCCGCCACTCGGACTCGCGCACGTGCTTGGTCTCGGGCAGGAAGTCGAGGGTGCCGCCGGCCGACAGCTCCGCCTGGCGTTCCCGCCGCGCCTCCAGCAGCTCAAGGCGCCGGGCGCCGAACTCGCGCTGGAGGGCGGCCACGAAGGCCAGGGCCTCCGGCGTGAGGATCTCCTCGGACCGGTCCTGCGAGGGACCCGTGATCTCAACGCCGTCCATGAGCTTCCTTTCCACATCATGGAAAATAACTTCTGAATTGTGGAATTGACGCTACTGGATGGCCCTGGCCCGGTCAAAGACAGGGTCGACCTAAGGGCCGAGTCGGGGGAGTCCCCGATAGAACGGGCCTCCGTGCTGCGGCACAGTTGAGCCCGCTCCCTCCGCAGAGGGAGCGGGAAACCGGTCGTGAGAGGGAAGCGGGAAGCTTCTCCGGAAGTCGAGGATTGAGCTCATGAAGAAGAAGATGATGGTCGCGGGGGCGCTTCTGGGCTCGGCGCTCGTACTGACCGGTTGCCGGATCGACCTCGGGAACCGGAACCAGGAGGTCGTCTCCTACGACGTCCCCGGCAAGCTGACGCTCCTGGACGTCCGCGGCGACTCCGGAGACGTCGAGGTCAACGAGTCGGACCGGTCACAGGTCCGGGTGACCGAGACGCTCCACTGGGGCGGCGAGAAGGGCAACAAGGACGGCAGGCCCAAGACCGAGCATCCCGTGGCCGGCGGCACGCTCACACTGCGTTATGACTGCTCCAACTGCTCCGTCGACTACAGGATCGAGATCCCCAAGGGCCTCAAGGTCACGATGGACGTCGACTCGGGTGACATCACGCTGCGCTCGCTGACCGGGGAGGTGAACGCCACCACCGGCTCCGGTGACATCGAGGCCGGCACCCTGGGCGCCAAGCGGTTCGCCGCCGACTCCGGTTCCGGGAACATCGAGGCGAAGTTCGCCGCCGTGCCGGACCATGTCGAGATCGAGACCGGCTCGGGCGGCGCCACGGTGCGGCTGCCGAAGGGGGGCTACAACGTGACGGCCGAGACCGGCTCGGGTGACAGGACCGTCAAGGTCACCCACGACCCGTCCTCCTCCAGCGTCATCTCGGCGCGGACCGGCTCCGGCGACGTCAACGTCCTGCCCTCCTGAGCGGAGGCGACGGGAGGCTCCGGCGTTTCCTTTCTCCACGAAACGGCCGATAACCAGATGAGACCCGGACGTTCACGTGGCACCATCGGAGGGAAGAGACCCGAGGGGTTCAGGTGTTCCACTCTATGGAGAGGACGCACATGAACCACGCACCTGAATGGAGCAACGACATAGACACTCGTGAGCCGCTGGACATTGACCAGTTCGACGACCTGCCCGGCACCGGTGAGATGGACCTGGCCGAACGCCAGGCGCTACGCCGGGTCGTGGGGCTCTCCACGGAGCTCGAGGACGTCACCGAGGTCGAATACCGCCAGCTGCGACTTGAGCGGGTCGTTCTGGTCGGCGTCTGGACCTCGGGTACGGCGACCGACGCCGAGAACTCACTCCTCGAACTGAAACTGCTCGCCGAGACCGCGGGCTCGGAGGTGCTGGAAGGTGTGATACAGCGCCGCCAGAAGCCCGACACGGCCACCTACATCGGCTCGGGCAAGGCGCAGGAGCTCGCCGACATCGTCTCCGCCACCGGAGCCGACACCGTCGTCTGCGACGGTGAGCTGAGCCCCGGCCAGCTCCGCCAGCTCGAGGAGGTCGTCAAGGTCAAGGTCATCGACCGGACCATGCTGATCCTCGACATCTTCGCCCAGCACGCCAAGAGCCGCGAGGGCAAGGCCCAGGTGGAGCTCGCACAGCTCAACTACCTGCTGCCGCGACTGCGCGGCTGGGGTGGCAACCTGTCCCGCCAGGTCGGCGGTCGCGCCGCGGGCGGCGTCGGCATGGGCGGCCGTGGCCCCGGTGAGACGAAGATCGAGCTGGACCGCCGCCGCATCCGCGAGCGGATGGCCAAGCTGCGCCGCCAGATCATCGAGATGACCACCTCGCGCGTGACCAAGCGGGCGCGGCGGCAGGAGCGCGAGGTTCCGGCCGTGGCCATCGCCGGCTACACCAACGCGGGCAAGTCCTCACTGCTGAACCGGCTGACCGGGGCAGGAGTGCTGGTCGAGGACTCCCTGTTCGCCACGCTGGACCCGACCGTCCGCCGGGCCCACACGCCCGAAGGCCGCCTGTTCACGCTGGCCGACACCGTCGGATTCGTCCGGCACCTGCCCCACCAGCTCGTCGAGGCCTTCCGCTCCACGCTGGAGGAGGTCGGCGACGCCGACCTGATCCTGCACGTGGTCGACGGCTCGCACCCCGACCCGGAGTCACAGCTCGCCGCCGTGCGAGAGGTGGTCGCCGACATCGAGGGCGCCCGGGACATCCCGGAGATCGTGGTCATCAACAAGGCCGACGTCGCCGACCCGGTGGTGCTGGCCCAGCTGACCGCGCGCGAGAAGCACACCGTCGTGGTCTCGGCCCGTACCGGGGCCGGGATCGACGAGCTGATGGCCGTCATCGAGCGCGAGCTGCCCCGCTTCGACCAGGAGGTCAGGCTGCTGGTGCCCTACCAGCGCGGTGACCTGATCTCCCGGGCGCACAAGGAGGGGGAGGTCCTCGGGGTCGAGCACACCGAGGACGGCACGATCCTGCACGCCAGGGTCCTGCCCGGCCTCTTCGCCGAACTGGAGAGGACCGCCAAGCCGGTCGAGACCGTCTGAGAGCGGTCGTCCCGCCACGCCCCGCCGTACCACGTTCCCGCTCAGGGGCCGGTACGGCGGGGCGTGGTCTCGTTAGGGGCCGGGTGGATACGGGGCCGGTGGATCGGCGTCCGGCGGCGGCGCGGGGACGTGCGGACCAGGTCTTGCGCAGGACACGCGGATCAGGCCTCGCGCGGGGACGCGTGGATCAGGTCTTGCGCAAGGCACACGGGTCAGGCCTGGGACAGGGCACGCGGATCAGGTCTCGCGCGGGGACGTGCGGCGCGGAATCAGGAGGAGGAGCCCGTCCCGGGCTCCTCACGGCGGAACGCCACGAGCGCCACGTCGTCCTCCCGGGCGCCGAACTGTTTGATGAGCCGGTCGCAGAAGAGCTCCAGGTCGCCTTCCACGACCTCCGCCAGCTGCCGCACGATCTCCAGGCTCTCGTCGAGCAGCTTGTCGCGGTCCTCGATGAGCCCGTCGGTGAACAGCAGCACCGCCCCTCCCTCCGGCAGGGTCAGCCGGTCGACCCGGTAGGTCTCCTCGGCCACGCCCAGCAGCAGGTTGCCCAGGTCGTGGTAGTGGACCGCACCGTCGCCGATGACCAGAGGCGGGATGTGGCCCGCGTTGGCGACCTCCATCTCCCCTGTCTCCGGGGCGATGAGTACCAGGCACACGGTGGCGGTCATGCCGGGGTGGTAGCGCCGCAGCACGTTGTTGAGCAGGGCCATGGACACGCCCAGGTCCACCGTGCCGATGAGGGAGGCGCGCAGCGCGTGACGGAGCTCGGCCATGACCGTCGCGGCGAGCAGGGAGTGTCCCTGGACGTCGCCGATGGCGATGAGCACCTGATCGCCCAGCCGCAGGACCTCGTAGAAGTCACCGCCGACCTCGATGTTGTCGACGGCCGGCTGGTATCGCCAGCTGATCGACAGCCCGGGCGTCTCCGGGATCCGCGCGGGCAGAAGGCTGCGCTGCAGGGTGAGGGCGATCGCGTGCTCCTCGGCGTAGGCGCGCAGGGCGTCCACCGAGAGGGCCAGGGCCTGGCCGAGCTGGCGCAGGACGTTGAACTCGTCCGTGTCGAGAGGCGGGAACGCGTCCACCCCGAGGTAGACGGGCGGCCTGCCGATCTTGGTGCGGCAGATGACCGCCGAGGCGTCGCCGAGGGTCTCCGTGTCCGGCATCAACTCCGTCCAGTCGCCGCCCGGGACCGTGAAGACCTCCGTCCCGGCCGCGTTGCCCAGGGACATCGCGCTCAGCTTGAGCAGCGTGTCGGGCGCCGCGGTCTTGGAGACGGCGATGCCCTCCGAGGGGAGGGCGGCGAACCTGCGGGTCCGGCCGTCCGGCGGCAGGGCGAGCACGCCCGCGCGCCTGCCGAGGATCCGGGAGGCGCCTTCGACGGCCGTGGCGAGGAGTCCCTCGAAGGTGTCGGAGGAGTTCATCGCGAGGCTGACCTGGGTGAGGGCCGCCAGCCGCTCGGCCATCCGCTCGGCCCGCTGCCGCGCCCGGTAGTAGCGCAGCGTCGCCTCGACCGTCGCGGCGAACTCGTCGGGCTCGACCGGCTCCGCCAGGTAGGCGTCGGCGCCGCGTTCGAGCCCCTGGGCCCGGTCGGCGGGGGTGATCGCCGCTCCGGAGATCTGGATGACCGGTATCGAGGAGGTCGCCGCATCCGCCTTGATCTGCTCGCAGACCTCGTAGCCGCTCATGTCGGGCAACCGTACGTCGAGGACGACCAGGTCCGGCCGGAGCTCCCTGACCTTGGCGAGCGCCTCCAGACCGCCGGTGGCCTGCACGACCTCGTGTCCCGAGCGCCGCAGCCAGCTGGACAGGATGTAGAGCTTGGTCGGCGTGTCGTCCACGACCAGCACGGTGGCCGGTCCCTCATTCATCGTGGTGCCCCAGCACGTTCCGTATCGCCTCCAGCAGGGTCTCCCTGCGCAGCCCGTGTTTGGAGATCACCGTACTGGCCTCCCGCGGGTACTGGCTGGAGGTGGCGACGGTCACCACGAGCACCGGCACCTCACGTAGCCGCTGGTCGTCGGCCATCCGCTGCATCAGCGCCGCGCCGTCGAGCCGGGGCATCAGCAGGTCCACCAGCGCGAGGTCCGGCGGGTTCGCCGTCATCGTCTCCAGTGCGACCAGCCCGTCGGGAGCCTCGTCGATGTGGGTGGCGAACCCGGTGAGCATCCGCCGGACCGTGTGGCGGAACTCCTCGTCGTCGTCGGCGATGAGCACCCGGCCGATCACCGGGGCCCCGTCGTACCGGTGCGGCAGCCGCAGGGTGACCGTGGTGCCCGCATCGGAGGTGCTGGACAGCTGGAGCGAGCCGCCCATCGCCTGGGCCAGGCGCCGGGCGTACGGCAGGCCGAGCCCGGTGCCCTTCGTCCGGACCTGGATGGGCCCCGGCACCTGGAAGAACTCCTCGAAGACGCGCTCTAGATGCTCCTCGGGGACGCCGATCCCGGTGTCGGTCACCGTGAAGACCACTTCGTGGGTGCCGGCGTCGAGGTCGACCTCCAGCCTGACCTCGCCCTCCTCGGTGAACTTCAGCCCGTTGGACAGCAGGTTGCGCAGGATCCGGGTGAGCATCACCTCGTCCACGAACAGTTCGGACGCCTTCTCGGAGACCTTCACCGAGAGCGTGACCTGGTCGGTGCCGCTGGTGGGACGGAGCGTCATGCGCATCCGCTCGGCCAGCGCCACCAGGTCCACCACGGCCGGCTGCGGGGCGAGCCGCCCCGCCTCGGCCTTGGCCATGTCGAGCAGCTCGCTCACCAGCGACAGCAGGGTCTCCGCCGAGGAGCCGATGAGCTGGATCTGGTGGAGCTGCTCCGCCGCCAGCGGGTCCCCGCCGGGCCCCACCAGGAGGCGGACCAGGCCGATGATCGAGTTGAGCGGGGTGCGCAGCTCATGGCTGACCGTGGCCCAGAAGCGGTTCTTGGCGTCGCTCGCCTCCCGTAGCTGCGCGGACTTGCCGTCCAGCTCCGCGTACAGTGCCACGACGCCGCGGTTGGTCTCCTCCAGCTCCTCCGAAAGCTGGTTGTACAGGGCGAGCACGCCCTGGTTGGTCTCCTGCAGCTCGGTGTTGAGCTGCAGGACCTCCTCCAGAGTGGCGGCGAGCTCGCGGTTCTGCTGACGCAGCTCGTCGAGGGCGGTGGCGGGGGTCAGCTTGGTCAGCCTGGCGCGGATCTCGTCCGCCGAGGGACTGGGGCGGCCCGCCGGGAGCCGTTTGAGCATGGTTATCCGTCCCGTGGCGGGATCCAGCTCGATCGCGTCGACGAGACGCCCCGCCAGCGTCACGCCGTCCGTCGGACGGAGATCGGCCGTCGCCGACAGGTCGATCCTGACGATCAGGCTGTCCTGCCCGAGCAGGAAGGCGGCGGACGCGCCGGCGCCCTCGCTCAGAACCTCCCGCCCGATCTCGCTCAGCGCCGTGGCCACCCGGATCTGGTCCTGGGTGTCCAGACCGGCGGCCTCCGCCGCCTCGCGGCCCAGCTTGCGCATGGCGAACACGTCCTGGTCGTTCAGGACGCTGATCCGGATCAGCTCGTCTCCGGCCATCTCGCCCGTCATGACGTCCACGGCCTCATCGCGACCACGCAGGCGTCGTCCCTACGGGTCCCCGCGTCGCGCAGCAGCGTGGCGGCGACCACGGAGGGGGGACGTGTGACGAGCCCGGGGTAGGAGGTGATGTCCCAGCGGTCGGAGAGCCCGTCGGAATGGAGCACGATCACGCTGTGCTGGGGCACCGCGTATTCGTACTGGCGCAGCGTGCGCGCCTTGTGGCCGGCGATGCCCGGCACCGAGATCATTCCCTGGCGGCCCTCGTGGTGCGCGATCCACGCCGAGACGTTGCCGAGTCCGGCGAAGCTCACCGTGCCCGCCGCCCGGTCGACGCGGGCCACGGCGACCGCGCCGCCCCTGGTCGAGCCGAGACCGAGGTGGATCCGCTCCAGGACGGTGACCGGGGGGAGGTCGGTGTGCTGGAGGAACAGCCGCACGGCCTCCTGGGAGGCGTGGGCGGCCAGGCTGCCGTGGCCGAGCCCGTCACAGAGCATCACGGTCGTCGTGGCGTCGTTCTCGGCGACCACGAACGCGTCGCCGCAGACGATCTCCTCGCCGATCGGCCGGGTCAGGCCGCTCACGCGCGACGCGGGGCGCGGGGCGTCACGCGCGATGAAGTACATGCCGAGCACAGTGCCCCGGCCGGGCATGGAATGAACGTCGTAACCGCTCGTCATCCGCGCGATGCCGCCCAGGCCGATGCCGAGGGTGCCCGCCGTGGAGTAGCCGTCGCGCAGGGCGCGGGAGACGTCGCGCATGCCGGGCCCCCGGTCGATCGCGATGACCTCTATCGCCGAGTCCAGCTCGGGATGGGGACGGATCAGCATGACCCCTTCGACGGCGTGTTTGACCAGGTTCGAGGCGGCCTCGCTCACCGCGACGGCCACCCGGCCGGCGTCCTCCTCGTCGAACCCCCGGTCCTCGGCGAGCATGACGGCGCGACGGCGGAGGGCGCCGATCGCGCTCGCGTCCTCGGCCCTCGTCCAGGTGTCGTTCTGGGAACGGATCACCTTGCCCATTTCGTCACCGTGATCAGCGTCCCCTCACCGGGAGCCGACTGCAGGTCGAACTCGTCGACCAGGCGGCGCGAGCCGCTGAGTCCGAGTCCGAGTCCGCCGCCGGTGGTCCACCCGTCGGTGAGCGCCTGCGGGATGTCGGGGATGCCGGGCCCGGTGTCGCTGAAGGCCAGCCGCAGGCCCTTCCGTATGCCGTTGTTGACGATCTCGATCCGCACCTGCCCTCCTCCCGCGTAGACGAGGGCGTTGCGGGCCAGCTCGCTGGCCGCGGTCACCACCTTCGTCTGGTCGACGAGGGAGAGCCCAACGTTCACGGCGGCGGTCCTGACGTGCTGGCGCACCAGGACGACGTCGCTGTTGCTCTTGATGGGCAGGTCGTCGGAGGTCGTCACTGGGCGGCCGTGACGATCTGCGCGCCGTCGAGGTGGTTCAGCAGGGCGACGCCCTTCTCCAGGTTGAGGGCGGTGCGCACGCCGCCGAGGGAGAGACCCAGCTCCACAAGGGTGATCGCCACCGCGGGCCGCATGCCGACGACGACCGTCTCGGCGTCGAGCATCCGGGAGATCGCGGCGATGGTGGCCAGCATGCGTCCGATGAACGAGTCGACGATCTCCACGGCGGTGATGTCGATGATCACCCCTCGGGCGCCGGTCGCGACCACCTGGTCCGCCAGGTCCTCCTGGAGCGCGAGCACGCTCTGGTCCTGGAGGTCGATCTGGATGGAGACGATGAGGATGTCCCCGAGTTTGAGGACGGGCACGCGGTCCATCATTCCTCCACGGTCCGTACGGCGATGCGGGTCCCCCTGTGCTTGACGAACTCGATGCCGCTCTGCCGCAGCGCGTGCGCGAGCGCGTCGGCCAGTGAGGCCTTGGTCACGATGTCGCCGAACTCGATGCCGAGGGTGACGATGGTGTGGGCGATCTGCGGGCGGATGCCGGAGATCACGCACTCCGCGCCCATCAGCCGCGCCGCCACCACGGTCTTGAGCAGGTGCTGGGCGACCTGGGTGTCGACCGCGGGCACGCCGGTGATGTCGATGACCGCGTGCTCGGAGCCGGTGTCCACCAGCGTCTGCAGCAGTTTCTCCATCACCACCTGGGTCCTGGCCGAGTCGAGCGTGCCGACGAGCGGCACCGCGACGATGCCCTCCCAGAGCTTGACCACCGGGGTGGAGAGCTCCAGGAGCTGTTCGGCCTGGTCGATGATGATTTTCTCCCTGGCCGCGGCGTAGCTCTCCATCGTGAAGAGCCCAAGCTCGTCAATGACCCGGGAGAACCAGACGAAACCTCGCAGGGCCTCGGGAGAGCCGTCGTTCTCGACGACTTCGTAGAGCGCCTCCTTGAGCCCGAACACCACTGTGGCGGTCTCGGTGGGCGTGAAACCCTGGCGGGCCCGGGACCGGGAGAGCTCGGCGAGCAGCCCGCGCAGGTCGCTGGAGTCGGAGGACTCGCCGAGCGACTGGTGCACGGCCTGGTAGAGCTCGCGGAGCTGGCCGATCAGGCTGCCGCGGTCCACATGGCCGCTGGAGGAGGAACCGGCGATCTCCAGCCAGCGCTTGAAGACGGGTTCCTCGTTCTCCTGAAGCAGTTCTTCGATGCGACGCCGACCGGCGTCCGCGTGGACGGACAAGGTAACTCCCATGCGTGCGGCTTATTAGATAGCTCGCACGAAAGATTACACTGAACGTCCTGCTTAGAGCCTATTTCAGGCGGGCTGCGGGGTGGTTTCGCTCACAGGTCAGGCAGCCCCGGACCGGGGTCCGGCCGACCGGCGCCGCCGTTCACGCGGAGGGTCTTCCCGGTGGTGGGACCGCCTGCGGGAGGGGCCGGAACAGCACGGCCGCGCCCGCCGTTCCCGACCGTCGCCGGGGAGACGTTCATCACTGATCGCGG
Source organism: Streptosporangium minutum (assembly GCF_002149035.1). GTDB lineage: Bacteria > Actinomycetota > Actinomycetes > Streptosporangiales > Streptosporangiaceae > Streptosporangium > Streptosporangium minutum. The sequence goes on along the minus strand of NZ_NGFP01000247.1, from coordinate 3,017 downwards.
GTCGTGTACGGCGCCGCGGCGGTGCCCGGCCGCTCGGGCCGGCGGGGAGGGCCGGGGTGCCGCCACCCCTACGGCCTCTTGTCAGGCTATGGGGGTCGGGAGTCACATTTCAATGGGTGAGCTTGCCGGTGAGGGGCTCTCTGGGGTGGACTGATGAAGCGCGAAAACCGTACAAAAGCCTCAAAAGTGACAGTGGTCGGCCAAGGTTTGGATTGCTACCATAAGGCAAATCTGCCGAGATGTTAGGGTGCAAGTTGTCTCGGAGACTGTTGTTGCAGGCGTGAAATAAGTGGTCTGAGCTGTGAAAACACACTCGAGGCCGGATGTGGCCTGGAGCCGGTGCGCCGGATGTGGTTACGGCGAAGCGGCGTTCTTCCCAATTAGCCTGTACAGCGAGCTCACTTGTGAAATAACGTAACTGAACTGAAATCGCCTGATCATGATCCCGGCGATACTGTCGCCGCACCACGATATGCGGATGAGAGCAGGAGACCCCCCAATGTCGTCCGGACTCACAGCGGACCCGGTGGGCATGGAGCCCGGCAACGGCTGGGTCCGCCCCTCGTGCTCGGAAGCGGTCTCCCTCCCGAGGTCCTCCCCTGCGTACAAGGCGGTGATGCGATGACCGTCCGCCTCCTGACCAACATCGGCCGGCTCTGGACCGGCAATGACGTGTGCAGCAACGCCGCGATCCTGGTCCACAACGACCGGATCGCCTGGGTCGGCCGTGCGGCCGACCTGCCGCAGAGTGTCCCCGGCGTGGTGGACGACATCGTCGATGTCGACCATGTCGAGAACCTGGGCGGCGCGCTGGTCACGCCCGGTCTGATCGACGCCCACACCCACCCGGTCTACGCGGGGAACCGCTACGCCGAGATGGCGATGCGCTCCAGCGGCTCCACGCCGTCCGCGATCACCGCCGCCGGCGGTGGCATCGGCTCCACCGTCACGGTGACCCGGGGCACCGACCCGTGGACCCTGTGCAACGGTGTCCGCGAGCGTCTGCGCGACTGGCTGCTCAGCGGCACCACCACCGTGGAGGCCAAGACCGGCTACCACCTCACCCGCGACGGCGAGCTGGCCGACGTGCGACTCCTGCGCGAGCTCGAGAAAGAGCCGATGATGCCGCGCGTGCACGTCACCTTCATGGCCGCGCACGTCGTCCCGCCGGAATACTTCGGCCGTCAGCGCGACTACGTCGAAGCCGTGGGCGCATGGTGCGCCGACGCGGCCGCGGCGGGAGCCGACAGCGTCGACGTCTACTGCGACGAGGGACACTTCACCACCGACGAGGCCCGCTGGGTCCTCGCCTCCGGCCGCAACGTCGGGCTGCTGCCCCGCGTGCACGCCGGCGCCTACAGCCGTCGCGGCGCCGTGCAGCTCGCGGCCGAGCTCGGCTGCGCCTCCGCCGACCTGCTCCACCACACCTCCGACGAGGACATCTCGATCCTGGCCCGCTACGGCGTCCCCGCCGTGGTCTGCCCGGGAACCGCCCTCCAGCGCGGCAGCCTGCCGCCGGTCCGCCGCATGCTCGCCCAGGGCGTCACGGTGGCGCTCGGCAGCGACCACAACCCCGGTCACTGCGGAATCACCTCGATGTCCCTGGTCATCAGCCTCGCCGTGGCGGCCTTCGGCATGAGCGTCGGCGACGCGCTCCGTGCCGCGACCCTCGGCGGAGCCACCGTCCTCGGCGTTCCCGACCGGGGCGTCCTCGCTCCCGGCCACCTGGCCGACATCGTCCAGTGGGACGCCGACCACGAAGGCGCCTTCGCCTGGGCCTTCGGCCTCAAGCCCCGCCGGGTCTGGCGCGGCGGCAACCCCGTCCAGTAGAAGCCGCTGCCCGGTCGCCCATCGGGGACGCGCGGTCGTCCGGCGCGGCCGTGGCACGGAGAGCGACCCGGCGATCACGCCAGTCCCGGTTGGGCGATCTCTTCTGGGTAATCTCTGCATATGTCTCCATCGGTCGCTGTTGTCACGGACTCCACCGCGTATCTGCCGCGGGAGGAGACCTCCCGCCTGGGGATCGCCACAGTGCCTCTCCAGGTCGTGGTGGGTGGCCGGCCGCTCGACGACGTGGCGCAGATCGACGGCGCGGCGATGAACGAGGCGCTCAGGGAATGGGCGCCGGTGACGACCTCGCGGCCCGCCCCGCAGCGCTTCGCCGACGTCTACGACGAGGCGGCGGCCCGGGGCGCGGTCGCCGTCGTCTCCATCCACCTGGCGGGGGAGATGTCAGGCACGGTCGAGGCGGCCCGTGCGGGAGCCGAGGACGCGCTGATCCCGGTCGAGGTCGTCGACAGCAGGTCGATCGCCATGGGCCTGGGGTTCCCCGTGCTCGCCGCGGCCGAGGCCGCGGCCCGGGGCGCGACCATGACCGAAACGGCGGACGCCGCCCGCCGGTGCATGGATTCCACCCGTAGCTTCTTCTACGTCGACACTCTGGAGTACCTGCGCAGGGGAGGCCGTATCGGCGCGGCGGCGACCCTGCTCGGATCCGCTTTGATGATCAAACCGCTGTTGCACATCGCCGACGGCGTGATCGTCCCCCTGGAGAAGGTCCGCACCGCTGCTCGGGCCATCGCCCGTCTCGAGGACCTCGCCGTTCAGGCCGCCGGGACCGGTCCGGTGAACGTCGCCGTCCAGCATCTCGCGGCCTCGTCCCGTGCCGAGACCCTGGCCGCGCGCCTGCCCCAGCGCATCCCCGGGCTCGTCAAGGTCACCGTGGTCGAGGTCGGCGCGGTCATCGGCGCCCACGTGGGTCCCGGCATGCTCGGTCTGACCGTCTCCCCTGCCTCCTGACCCGCTGACCTTCCCTCCCTCCGGCCTCTGGCGCGCCTTGTCCACAGGTCCGCCGCAGGCTCGGAGAGGTTGTCCACAGAGCCGCGTTCGGCCGAGGACGGCCCGGTGACATCGCCGTAGCGTCCTGGGCGTGCGGACCACAGATCAGGCCACCGAGCGGTTCCGGGCCGAGTCACGGCTGCGGATGCTGACGGCGTTCGACACCCCCGATCCCGCGC
>NZ_NGFP01000246.1 GCF_002149035.1 Streptosporangium minutum | reverse complement strand
GCCCGGTCTCCGCTCCCCCGCCCGTCACGCCAGGACCCCCTTCAGGCGGCAGATCACGGCGTCGCGGGCGTCCGGCGGCCCGACCACCTCGGCGTCGGCGGCGAAGCCGACGACCCATCCGGCCAGCCGCCCGGGGTCGGTGAAGTCGACGTCCAGCTCGTCCCACCCGCCGGTTCCGGGCCGTACGGCCCGGGCCACCTGGCGCAGCCCCTGGCAGGTGCCCTCGCGGACCCGGATGAGGGCGGTGCGCTCCTGGACCGGCTCGTCGCGGTAGCCGACCATCGATTTGATGTCGACGCCCTCGGGCACCACCACCGTCCCGGGGCGGCCCACGGGCGTGACCGGGCCGCTGATCCGGCTGAGCCGGAACGCCCGGGCCGCGTCACGGTCGCGGTCGTGGCCCACCACGTACCACCGGCCGCGGCGGCTGACCACGCCCCACGGCTCCACCGTGCGGGTCAGCACGCTCTCGCTGGCCGCCGCCCGGTAGGCGAAGCGGACCACGCGCCGGTCGCGCACGGCCTCCCAGAGCGCGGGGAAGGCCGGGTCCTGGGTGTCGACCCGCAGCTCCAGCGCGCTGCCGAGCATCCCGCCCGCCTCGTCGGTCTCCACTCCCCCGGCGCGCAGCTTCAGCAGCGCCCCGCTGGCCGCCTCGGCCAGGCTGGCCCGCTGCCACACCTGGGCCGCCAGGCCCACCACGGCCGCCTCGTCGGGCTCCAGGGTGATCTCGGGCAGCTCGTAGGCCTGCGGGACGATCCGGTAGCCCGGATCCTCCTCCCACGGGTCCTTGTGGACCTCGATCGGGATGCCGATCTCCCGCAGCTCGTTCTTGTCACGCTCGAACATCCGCTGGAAGGCCTCGTCGTTGGCGGCGTCGTAGCCGGGCACCGCCTGGCGGATGTGCTCGGCGCTGAGCGGCCGCCGCGTGGCCAGCAGGCAGATCACAAGGTTCAGCAACCGCTCGGTCTTCCGGCGCGACATCCGGCCTCCCTCCCTGTTCAAGTGACTCTACGTCCAGGTGACGCTACTCTTCCCCGCGTGATCAGATGGCGCAGGGGCGAGGTCGTACGGATCCGGCGCGAGTGGCCGGGGGCGGTGGAGCTCGACGTCACCACCGAGGACGGCAGCGCGCGTGCGCTGGCCTATCCCGCCCTGGTGGGACGTCCGGAGCCCGGTGACGTGGTGCTGCTCAACACGACCGCGCTCGCGATGGGTCTCGGTACGGGAGGTTACGCCATGGTGGTGGCGCTCCCCGACCGTTTACCAGAAGATCCGCAAGGCCCCGGACACCTGGTGAAGGCACGTTACACCCCTCTGCAGACCACCGTGCTCGGCGCCGACGAGCAGGACTCCCCCTTTCACGAGGCGCTGCGCGAGGCCGACTCCCTGGACGGCATGCCGGTGATCGTCGCCGACCTGCACTCGGCGCTCCCGGCGATCCTCTGCGGCCTGTACGGCTCGCGTCCCCCGGGGCCCGGGGCCGGGGCGGGAGAGGCGGGGCCGGGGATCCCCCGGGTCGCCTACGTGATGCTCGACGGCGGGGCGCTGCCCGCCTGGTTCTCCATGTCGTGCGCCCAGCTCCGGGAGGCGGGCTGGCTGGGCGGGGTGGTCACGGTGGGCCAGGCCTTCGGCGGCGACGTGGAGGCCGTGACGCCGCACACGGGCCTGCTGGCGGCCCGSCACGTCCTGGGCGCCGACGTGGCGATCGTCACCCAGGGGCCGGGCAACCTGGGCACCGGCACCCGCTGGGGCTTCTCCGGCGTCTCGGCCGGCGAGGCGGTCAACGCCGTCGCCGTCCTGGGGGGACGCCCGGTCGCGGCGCTGCGGGTCAGCGAGGGCGACCGGCGCGAGCGCCACATCGGCGTCTCCCACCACTCGCTGACCGCCTACGGCCGGGTCGCCCTGGCCCCGGCCCAGGTCGTCGTGCCGGAGCTGCCGGGCGAGTTCGGCAGGCGGGTGGCCGAGCAGTCCGAACCGCTGGCCGCCCGTCACGAGCTGGTGGCGGTGTCCGTGGACGGGCTCCACGAGGCGCTCCGGGGCTCCCCGGTGCGGCTGTCGACGATGGGCAGGACCCTGGAGGAGGACCTGGCCTACTTCCTGGCCTCGGCCGCCGCCGGCCGCCACGCGGCCTCGCTGCTGTCGTAGAAGTCCTTGAAGGTGAAGGCCCGCGGGGTGGGACCTTCCGCCTTGAGCAGCTCCAGGCGCTCCATCGCCTCCGCCAGCGCCGGGATGTGCCCCTCCGGGACCCACCACATCACCGTGTACGGCTCCGCCACGCGCAGGAACCACTCCCTGCGCCGCTGCAGGACGCCCAGGTGCGCGCTGCGGTAGACGAAGTCCCACAGCGCGTCGCGCGACTCCCAGAGCGAGAAGTTGATCACCAGGTGGTCGCCGTAGTCGTGCTCGACGAAGTCCCCGGGGCCCTCGCCCTCCAGCCGCCACACGAAGCCGGGGGCCGCGTCGGCGAGGCGGTTGACGGGGTCGATGGCCGCGACGAAGTCGGCGAGCTCGGGCGAGTCCTTGGGCGCGCGCATGTGGGCGATGTTGATCTGGGCCAGGTGCATGACGATCAGCAGACCATTCCGGATCCTTCTATGTCAACTCTTATTATTTTTAGAGATGCTCCTTGGAGAAGGCGACGCAGCACTCCCCGGGCCGGGGATCCAGCCGGGCCGTCGCGCCCTCCTCGCCGAGCCCTTCGAGCATCCCCTGGCAGAGCGCGAGGTTCATCGAGCAGACCAGCAGCGGATGCTCCTCGGCGAGCAGGTGGAAGGGGCAGTTGCGCAGTCGCAGCCGGCCGTCCTCCTCGTACGGCTCGTAGCCGCGCCGCCGCAGCACCTCGCCGAGGTCCTCCCCCGGCGCGGCCAGCCCGGCCCCGGCACGCCGTGCCGCCCGCTCGGCCTGCTCGTCCCCGCCGAGCAGGTCCACCGCCTCCGCCAGCGCCCGCGCCATCGTCCGGTAGTCCCTGGCCGGGACGTTGACCTGCCACTCCCCCGGCGCCCGGCGGTAGACCTTCGCCGGACGGCCGCTGCCCGGCCCGGACCTGTCCGTCAGCCGCTTGAACCCCGACTCCAGCAGCCCGACCTCGACCAGTTTGTCCAGATGGAACGCGGCCAGGGTCCGCTGCACCCCCACCGCCTCCGCGGCCTCGTTGCGCCCCACCTCATGCCCCTGGGAGGCGACGTAGTCGTAGACGGCCCGCCGTACCGGATCCTGCAGGGCCGCCACCGTGCCGAGGTCATCGCTGCTCACAGCCGGAGTCTAGGGCGAACGGGCGGTGCCCGCGGATCAGTAGGCGGCGAGGACGTCGACGACGAAGACGAGAGTGTCGGTGGGCTTGATCAGCGGCGGCAGGCCCTTCCCGTAGCCGAGTCCCGGCGGGACGACCACGGCGACCCGGCTGCCGACCGGGACGCCGACCAGGGCCTTGTCCCAGCCGGGGATGACGCTGCCGTTGCCGATCTGGAAGGCCTTGGGCTGCCCCGCCTCCCAGGTGGAGTCGGCGGAGGCTCCGCTGCCCCAGATCCTGCCCTCGTACTGGGTGACCAGGAGCTGGCCCGCCTGGGTCCTGGGGCCGGCGCCCCGGATGAGGACCTTGCTCCGCAGCCGCGCGGGAGGCCGCTCACGCGGCAGGGTGAGGACCGGGCGCTCGCCGGGACCGCCGGCGACCTTCACCCCGGCGAGGGTGCCGCCACCGCCCCTGCCCCGGGCGGCGGCGTCCGGCGGGAAGGCGCCCAGGACGTCGACCACGTAGAACAGCTCGTCGTCGGCGGTCATCCCGCCGGGCGGGTTGGGTCCATAGCCCTCGCCGGGCGGGATGGCGGCCACGACACGGCTGCCGACCCTGTGCCCCCGCAGGGCCTTGCCCACCCCAGCGATGGAGTGGCCCAGCGGGAAGGCGGCGGGAGCGCCCTGGTTGAAGCTGGAGGCCAGCAACCGGTTGTCCTCGCCGTCCCACACGTGCGCGGTGTAGTGGGCGACGACCAGGTCGTCACCCTTGATCACGCTCCCGGTGCCGACCATCTGCTCGCGGACCCGCAGGTCGCCGGCGGGCTCGCCGTCCGGGAAGACGACCTTCGGCTTCACCCCGAAATCTCCGAGCACCTCGATCTCCGGGCCGCCCTGCCCCCCGGCGGAGGTACAGGCGGCGACCAGCACGAGCGAGAACGCGGCGAGCAGTGGCGGGACGCGCATGCGACTCCCTAGGCCGGGGATGCGCCAACCCTAACGCCCTATTAGGAGAGTTGTCAGTAACAGACGGAGCCCGGCCATGCGTCCGCATGGCCGGGCTCCGTGATGTCCGCGGATCCTCCGGGGTCGCCCGGGTCCGTCCGGAGCCGTCAGTAGGCGGCGACGACGTCCACGAGGAAGACCAGGGTGTCGGTCCCCTTGATCTTGTCGCCGGAGCCCTGCTTGCCGTAGCCGAGGTCCGGCGGGATGCTCAGCAGCACCCGGCTGCCGACCGGGACGCCGACCAGGCCCTGGTCCCAGCCCTTGATGACCTTGCCGGTGCCGATCTGGAACATGATCGGCTCTGCGCCGCGCGCCCAGCTGCTGTCGAACTCGAGGTCCGAGCCCCAGATCTTCCCGGCGTACTGGACCAGGATCGACTGGCCGGACTTGACCTCCGGCCCGGTGCCCTTGATCACCGTCTTGACGACGAGCTCCTTGGGCGCCTTCTCCTTGGTCTTGGTGGTCAGCTTGGGCGCGGCGTCGCCGCCGGGGTTCTCCACCTCGACGCCCTTGACACCCGGGTCGGACGCCTTGCCCTGCGCCGCCTTGCCCTCGGGGACGCCGACGACGTCGACCACGAAGACCTGCGACTGGCCCGCGGGCGCCTGCGCCTGCTGCTCGGCGGGCAGCGCGTCCTTGCCGACGACGGACAGGAACCGGCCGCCCCCCTTGGTCTCGGCGAAGCCCTTGCGCAGGATCGCGGGGACCTGCTCGTTCATCATGATGAGCTGCGGGCCGCCCTCGTCGTAGGTCGAGCCGGCCAGCTTGTTCTCCTTGCCGTCCCAGGTGTAGACGGTGAAGTTGGCCACCACGCTGCCGCCGTCCTTGGCGGCGGCACCGACGGTGCCGGGCGTGATGACCTGGTAGGAGGAGGTCTCGACGACCTTGGCGGGGAAGGCCACAGTGGGCTTCGCGTTCGCCGCGCCCGTCACCTTCAGCGCCGGAGCCGCACCGGCGGGGCTGCTGGAGGCGGTGCCGGAAGCGGTGCCGGCACCCCCTCCGGAGCCGCAGGCTGCGGCGAACAACAAAGGCACTGAGGCCAGTACGGCCAGGCTGCGGCGGCGCATAGATATCCCTCTAGCAGACGTCAGGTTCGCGCCACATTACCCGCCCGGACATACGGATGAGTTAAGCCGCAGACCGATCTTGCCGAAGCGTGACCATCACATTCCGGCGATCAGTTTGTCCACTCTCTCGTCCACGCTGCGGAAGGGGTCCTTGCACAGCACGGTGCGCTGCGCCTGATCGTTGAGCTTCAGGTGGACCCAGTCGACGGTGAAGTCGCGGCGCTTCTCCTGCGCCTTGCGGATGAACTCCCCGCGCAGCCGCGCCCGGGTGGTCTGCGGCGGCACGGACTTGGCCTCGAAGATCTTCAGGTCGGAGGCCACCCGCTCCACCGCGCCGCGCTTCTGCAGCAGATAGAACAGGCCACGGCGGCGGTGCACGTCGTGGTAGGCCAGGTCGAGCTGGGCGACCCGGGGACTCGACAGGGGAAGGTCGTACTTCTTGCGGTAGCGCTCGATCAGCTGGTATTTGGTCACCCAGTCGATCTCCCGGGCGACCAGGTCCAGGTTGCCGGTCTCGACGGCGTCGAGCGTCCGCTCCCACAGCTCCAGCACCCGGTGGCTGGTCTCGTCGCCGCCGCGACGGTCGACGAAGTCACGGGCCTTGGAGAGGTATTCCTGCTGGATCTCCAGCGAGGACGCCTCCCGGCCGTTGGCCAGCCGCACGCGCCGCCGCCCGGTCATGTCGTGGGAGACCTCCCGGATCGCCCGGATCGGGTTCTCCAGCGACAGGTCGCGCATCACCGTGCCCGCCTCGATCATGCGCAGCACCAGGTCGGTGGCGCCGACCTTGAGCAGCATGGTCGTCTCGCTCATGTTGGAGTCGCCGACGATGACGTGCAGGCGGCGGAAGCGCTCGGCGTCGGCGTGCGGCTCGTCACGGGTGTTGATGATCGGGCGCGACCGGGTGGTCGCGCTGGAGACGCCCTCCCAGATGTGCTCGGCCCGCTGGGAGACGCAGTAGACCGCTCCGCGGGGGGTCTGCAGCACCTTCCCGGCGCCGCAGACGATCTGCCGGGTCACCAGGAAGGGGATGAGCACATCCGCCAGGCGGCCGAACTCGCCGTGCCGCCCGACCAGGTAGTTCTCGTGGCAGCCGTAGGAGTTTCCGGCCGAGTCGGTGTTGTTCTTGAACAGGTAGATGTCGCCGGCGATGCCCTCCTCGCGGAGCCGCTTCTCGGCGTCGACGAGGAGGCCCTCCAGGATGCGCTCCCCCGCCTTGTCGTGGGTGACGAGCTCCACGACGTTGTCACACTCGGGGGTGGCGTATTCGGGGTGGCTGCCCACGTCCAGGTAGAGGCGGGCGCCGTTGCGCAGAAAGACGTTGCTCGATCGGCCCCAGGAGACGACCCGGCGGAATAGATAACGCGCGACCTCGTCGGGTGACAGCCGCCGCTGCCCCCTGAACGTGCAGGTGACGCCGTACTCGTTCTCAAGCCCGAAGATGCGACGATCCATTGCCTCACACTATTCGCCGAACCCCTCTTGCGGGAGGGATCAATGGGGTTTTCGGTCGTACGGCTTATGCCCCCGGCGATGAACTGCTAAGCGCGAGCGCGGCTCACACCCGGGTCCCCCGGGGTGCGGGCCGTACCGGACCCCCGGACGTCCCGGGCGCGTCAGCCGCCGCCCGGCCCGAAGATCTCGGCGACCCGGACGGTCCGGCCGTCGTGGGCCGGGGAGCGGCCGTGGCCGCCGGGCCGGGCCTGGCCGGGGCGTGGTTCACATCGCGGCAGGCCGCCGGGGCCCCGATTCGGCTGCCCGGAAAAGTGTGATCGAAATCATGAGGCGGGCGTCTCGCCGCGCGTGCGGGGCCCCGCCTGCCGGCAGGGCGCCCTTCGGAGGGCTCAGGGGGTGTAGATCTCCTGAAGCTTGACGATCTCACCACGGTAGACCGTGATCAGCGAGGGGCGCTGGTACTTCTTGGCCCTGGTCAGCAACGCCTTGCGAGAGCAGCGCTTGCTCCCCAGGCCCTGCTTGTCCACCGTGAAGCCCGCCAGGGTGGCCGAACAGCCCAGGGCGCTGAGGAAGACGACGTTCTTGGCGACCGGTGAGGCGTAGGCGGTGACGTGCCCCTCCGCCGGGCCCACGAAGTGGCCCTCGCTGTATTTGTCCTTCACCCACTTGATCGGCTCGTACTCCACCTGGCCGGGGGCCACATGGGTGATCCAGCCGCGCAGGACGCCGTCCTTGCGGGAACTGATGCGCTTGGTGAAATCGTGGCCCGGGTCGGGCTGGAACGCCGTACCGAAGATCTTCGGCACGGGGAAGGCGGGGATCGCCGCGGCGTCGGCGGGGACCGCGACGGCCAGGGCGACGGAGAGCACGGCGGCGGCCGTCAGGGAGCGCTTCATGTCCGATACGACGACGGCGGCGTGAATACGGTTGTCCGTTGGACGAGTGATCCACGTCACACCGACGGAGCGCCGCCCCCCGTGGGGGACGACGCTCCGTCGGTGGACGATCAGCCGTTCGAACCGGTGTCGACGTCTCCCTCGGGGGCGGTGGCCGGAGCCTCGGCCTCCCCGGACGGCGCGGACGACGCGGCCCCCTCGGCCAGCAGGCGCTCCAGCCTCGGGCCGGCGAGGCGCAGGAACTTGCGGTGCGGCCGGTTGCGGTCGAGCACCGCGACCTCCAGCTGGCTGGCCGGGGAGCGCTCACCGCCCGGCTCGGTCAGCGCGAACAGCGCCGCCTCCAGCGCCTCGGCCAGCGGCAGGCCGTCGCGGTAACGCTCCTTGAGCCGGCCCGCCACCGCCTCGGCCTGACCGCCCATCGCCACCAGACCGGTCTCGTCGAAGACCGAGCCGTCGAAGGTGAGACGGTAGATGTGGTCCTCGTCGGAGGAGTCGCCGACCTCRGCCACCACGATCTCCACCTCGAAGGGCTTCATCGACTCGGTGAAGATCTGGCCGAGGTTCTGCGCGTACAGGTTGGCCAGGCCGCGCGCGGTGACGTCGTCGCGCGCGTAGTTGTAGCCGTTGATGTCGGCGTAGCGGATGCCGCCGAGACGCAGCGCCTCGAACTCGTTGTAGCGGCCGACCGCGGCGAACCCGATCCTGTCGTAGATCTCGCTGATCTTGTGCAGGGCCCGGGAGGGGTTGGGGGCGACGAACAGGATGCCGTGCTCGTACTGCAGAACGACGACGCTACGGCCCCGCGCGATCCCCTTTCGCGCGTAGTCCGCCTTGTCCCGCATCTGCTGCTCGGGCGAGACATATCCAAAAGGCATGGACACCTGGGGTGATCCTCTCGTGTTAGCGCAGCGGGGCGACGGGGCCGTCGGGGGAACTCATCCGCTCCTGGAGGACGGTCTGGACGTGTCCGCCCACCTCCTCGTCGGGCAGACGGTGGAATCCGTCGGCGGTGATCTGCGCTACGACGGGCCAGATCTTACGGGTGACGTCGGGGCCGCCGGTCGCCGAGTCGTCGTCGGCAGCGTCGTACAGGGCGTGGATGAGCGCCAGCACGACCTCCTCGGGCGAGGCGTTCTCCCGGTAGAGCTTCTTCAGCGAGCCGCGCGCGAAGATCGAGCCGGAACCGATCGAGTGGTACTGCTGCTGCTCGTAGGGGCCGCCCCCCACGTCATAGCCGAAGATCCGGCCGCCGTCGATCTCGGGGTCGTAGGCGGCGAACAGCGGCACCACGACCAGGCCCTGCATCGCCATGCCGAGATTGCCGCGGATCATGGTGGCGAGCCGGTTGGCCTTGCCCGCCACGGAGAGCGTGCGGCCTTCCATCTTCTCGTAGTGCTCAAGCTCGACCCGGTAGAGCCGGGCCATCTCGATGCCGGTGCTCGCCGCCCCGGCGATGCCCATGCACGAGTAGTCGTCGGTGCGGAACACCTTCTCCATGTCCCGCTGGGAGATGATGTTCCCCGAGGTCGCCCGGCGGTCACCGGCCATCACCACGCCACCCGCGCAGGTCGCCGCGACGATCGTGGTGGCGTGTGGAATCCGGTCGCCGACCGGGGCTGCCAGGGTCTCGTTTCGGCCGGGCAACAAGTCCGGCGCGTAGGAGCCGACGAACTCGGTGAACGAGGAAATGCCGCTGTTCGTGAAGATGTGATTCACCATGCCGGCGGGCAGGTCCCTGTGCGATCCCACGCGACTCCCTCCAAAGGTGCGGTCCTTTAAGGCCCGACCTTACTCATCTTGCCGTGCTGCATGCACTTCCCTGGATCAGCTCAGCGCGAACCCCCTCCGGCCGGATCATTGAATCTTTACGCCCGAGTAAGCCCGTGTAATCGTCGAGTTGTCGTGACATGCCTCCACCCAGCAGAGGTCACCGTGAGACTCTTCCACCGACCTGTCCTGATTGCGACACTGACGACCGCCGTCCTCACGCTGCCCGCCTGCGGCTCCGGCACCCCCGCCGGGAAGGACGGCGTCACCTTGACCATCACCGCCAACGCCATCTCCGGCGGCAAGAACACGGCAGCCGCCGAATGGATCAAACAGTGGGTCATCCCCAGGTTCGAGGCCGCGCAGAAGGCGGCGGGACGTGAGGTCCGCGTGCTGTTCCAGCCGAACGGCGTGGGCGACGAGCAGTACAAGACCAAGGTCGCGCTGGACCTGAAGTCGAGGACCGGCGCCGACGTGATCGACCTCGACGGGATCTGGGTCGGGGAGTTCGCCCAGGCCGGATACCTCAAGCCCCTCACCGAGCTGGGCGGGACGGCCGTCGAGACGTGGGAGGGGTGGAAACAGATCCCCCAGGCCGTGCAGGGCCTGGGCATCTTCGACGGCAAGAAGTACGGGCTGCCGCAGGGGACCGACGGACGGGTCCTGTACTACAACAGAGACCTGTTCGGGAAAGCCGGCCTGCCGGAGCCCTGGCAGCCCAAGAGCTGGCAGGAGATCCTCGACGCGGGCGCGGCGCTGAGGAGACTGCCCGGCGTGACGCCGATCCAGATCAACGCGGGCACCGCGATGGGCGAGGCGACCACGATGCAGGGCGCGCTGCCCCTGCTGGCCGGCACCGGCACGGAGATCTACACCGGCGGCAAGTGGGCCGGCTCCTCGCAGGCGGTCAAGGACGTGCTGGAGTTCTACCGGCAGATCTACTCCGGCGGCCTGGGCGACCCGAAGCTCCAGCAGGAGGCCAAGGGCCGCGACAAGTCCTTCGCCGAGTTCGCCGACGGCAGGATCGGCATCCTGGCGGAGGGCGACTACTTCTGGCGGGCGGTGGTCGACCCCAAGACGGGCGTGGCCCCGATGGCCGAGCGCGACCGGGTGGTGGGCTACGCCAGGATCCCGGCCAAGCGGCCCGGCGCCGGCGTCCGCGGCCAGGACTTCGTCAGCATGTCCGGCGGGGCCGTACGGGTGCTGAACCCCTTCTCCGAACATCCCCGGCAGGCATGGGAGCTGCTGTCCTTCATGCACTCCGCCGAGGCGGTCAAGGCCGAACTGGCCGGAGCCGCCCGCGTCACCTCCCGCTCCGACGTCAACGCCGAGGTCCTCGCCGCCGACCCGATGCTGAGATTCGTCTCCGAGGAGGTCCTGCCGATCACCGTCTACCGCCCCGGCCTGGCCGTCTACCCCCAGGTGTCGGCGGCCCTGCAGGAGGCGACGGCGGACGTCGTCTCCGGCAAGCCCGTCCAGGAGGCCGCCACCGCCTATCGGGCCAAGGTGGAGAGGCTGGTCGGTGGCTCCGGCAACATCTCCGACTGACGCGGCGGGGCTGGGGCGCGGGCGGGCGGTCGCGTTCGCGCTGCCCGCGCTCGTGCTCATCGGGGTCTTCCTGGTGTTCCCGGCGATATGGACCGTCTACCTCGGGCTCACCGACTACCGGCTGACCGGGCCGGCGGCGGCGGACCCCCGGCTGGTGGGGGCCGGCAACTACACCACCGCCTTGGGCGACGGGCGGTTCCGGGACTCGGTCTGGCTGACCGTGCAGTTCGTGCTGGGGTCGGCGATCATCGGGCAGGCGGGACTGGGATTCGCCCTCGCGTGGATCATGCGCGACCGGCGAGGCCCCGTACGCCGGCTCGTCGAGGCCCTGGTGCTGCTGTCGTGGATCCTGCCGGGCTCGGTGGTGGCGTTCCTGTGGATCGCCCTGCTGGACCGCGACGGCGGCACGCTCAACGCCCTGCTCGGCACCCCCGGCGCGGCCTGGCTGCTCGACCACCCGATGCCGTCGATCATCGTGTTCAACACCTGGCGGGGCACCGCCTTCTCGATGATGCTCTACTCCGCGGCCCTGGAGAACGTGCCTCCGTCCCATCTGGAGACCGCCCGCCTGGCCGGGGCGTCTGCCTTCCAGCAGCTGCGCGACGTGGTCCTGCCCCGGATCAAGGGACATGTCCTCACCAACGTGCTGCTGACCAGCCTGTGGACGTTCAACGACTTCACCCCCTTCCTGCTCACCGCCGGCGGCCCCGAGGGACGCTCGGAGATCCTGCCCGTCTACGTCTACAACGTGGCCCTGCGCGACGGGCAGCTCGGCTTCGGCGCCGCCGTCTCCTTCCTCATCCTCGTGATCAACCTCGTCTTCGCCCTGGCCTACCTGCGCCTGCTCCGCGACCGCAGGGAGGTCCCCGGATGAGCCACGTCGCGCACGTGCTCGGCCGGATCGCCTCGGCCGTCCTCCTCGCGGCCGTCGCCGCCTTCTTCGCGCTGCCGATGCTCTGGCTGGCCTCGGCGCCGTTCGACGCGCACCCCTCCATCACGGTGTCGCTCCCGGAGTTCACGCTGGACAACTTCCGGGCCATCCTCGACAACCCCTACGCGCTCGGCTCCATCGGCAACTCGGTCATCCAGGCGGGCGGCGCGGCGGCCCTCGTGGTCGTCCTGGCCGCGCTGGCCGCCTACGCCCTGTCCCGGGTCAGGGTGCCCGGCCGCGACGCGCTGCTCTACCTGCTGCTGCTGTTGTCGTCGGTGGTCACCGGGACCGCGGCGATGGTGCCGATCTTCGAGCTGGCCACCCGGCTGAACCTGGTCGACACCCATCTGGGGGTCGTCCTGACCGTCTCCGGCGGCCTGCTCCCCGCGGCCATCTTCATCCTGAAGGACTTCATGGACGCCACCCCCACCTCCTACGAGGAGTCCGCGCGGGTCTTCGGCGCCTCGCCGCTGCAGATCCTGCGGCACATCGTCGTCCCGGTGGTGCGGCCGGGCCTGGCCACGATCGCGGTGTGGGCCGTGGCCAACGTGTGGGGCGGCTTCCTGCTCCAGTACATCCTGCTGCGCGACCCGGAGAAATCCCCCGGCTCGGTCGTCCTCTACACCCTCTACACCGAGGGCGGCCAGCCCAACCTCTCCCTTGTCTCGACGTTCTCCCTGCTCTACTCGCTGCCGGTGGTACTGATGTACCTGTTCGTCAGCAGCAGGTACGGCTTCCGCTTCCATGGAGGGATCAAGCGGTGATCTCCGTGCACGGCCTGACCAAGGTGTTCCCCGGAGGAGTGCGGGCGCTCGACTCCCTCGACCTCGACATCGGGGAGGGCGAGTTCTTCGCGCTGCTGGGCCCTTCCGGCTGCGGCAAGACCACGCTGCTGCGGAGCATCGCCGGCCTCGAGACCCCCACCTCCGGGAGGATCGGCATCGGCGGGACCGACGTGACCACGCTCGCGCCCGGCCGCCGCGACGTCGCCATGGTGTTCCAGGACTACGCCCTGTTCCCCCACATGGACGTCGCCGCCAACATCGCCTACCCGCTGCGGATCAGGAAGACACCCCGCGCCCGGCGGGAGGCCAGGGCGGCCGAGGTCGCCGACCGGCTCAGCCTGACCGGACTGCTCGGCAGGCGCCCCGGGCAGCTGTCGGGCGGCCAGCAGCAGCGGGTCGCGCTCGCCCGGGCCGTCGCCTGCCGCCCCCGGGTGTTCCTGTTCGACGAGCCCCTGTCCAACCTCGACGCCCGGCTCCGCCTGGAGGCCCGCACCTTCCTCAAACGCCTGCAGGACGAGCTCGGCGTCACCACCGTGTTCGTCACCCACGACCAGGGCGAGGCCCTGGCGCTGGCCCACCGGATCGCCGTCATGGACGCCGGGCGGATCGTCCAGGTCGGCACCCCGGCCGAGATCTTCCACCGGCCCGCCACGACCTTCGTCGCCTCCTTCATCGGTTCGACCCCGATGAACCTGCTGCCCGGTAGGGCCGGCGACGGCGTGCTCCACGTGGCGGGGGCCGCACTGCCCGCCCCCGGCGACCTGCCCGAGGGGGAGCCGATCGTGTACGGCGTGCGTCCCGAGTACACCGACCTGTCGGCCACCCGCCGGGACGACGGCTTCCCCGGCGAGGTCGCCGTCCTGGAGAACCTCGGCGCCACCACCCTCGTCACCCTGGAAGGCCCGGACCACCTCGTCCAGGCCGTCGTCGGCGAAGGCCGGGAGCCCGCCGTCGGCACGGCCGCCTGGGCGGTCCCCCGGCGCGGACGCGCCCTCGTCTACCGCGACGGCCGGCTGGCGGGCCAGGCATGAGGGCGCTGCGCGTCACCGGCCGCTGGACGCTGGAGGACCGCCTCACCGCCCCCGTCCACGACGTCCCGTTCGAACTGCCCGCCGACGCCCGCGGTCTCACCGTCCGGCTCTCCTACGACCGCTCCGCGGGCGTGCTGGACCTCGGCTGCCACGGGCCGCTGGGCTTCCGCGGCTGGTCCGGCGGCGCCCGCTCCGAATACACGATCACTCCCGCCTGGGCCACCCCCGGCTACCTGTCCGGCGAACCCGAGCCCGGCGTGTGGCGGATCCTGCTCGGCCTCCACCGCGTCCCGCCGGACGGCCTGCCGTACGAGCTGAGCGTCATCCCGCACCTGTCCCCGCCCGTCAGGCCGCCGGCCCGGCCCGGC
>NZ_NGFP01000245.1 GCF_002149035.1 Streptosporangium minutum | reverse complement strand
CCCACCCCTACACCCAGGCGCTGCTGTCGGCCGCCCCCACGGCCAACCCGAAGGAGGAGCRGGCCAGGGAGCGCGTCATCCTCACCGGGGACGTGCCGAGCCCCCTGGACCCGCCGAGCGGCTGCCGCTTCCGCACCCGCTGCTGGAAGGCCCAGGACATCTGCGCCGTCGAGGAGCCCCCGCTCGTCGACCACGGCAACGGCCACCCGGTGGCCTGCCACTTCGCCGAGGTCACCGCGCGCTGATCAGCTGAGGCGGGCCGTACGGGATCATCCTCCCGTACGGCCCGTTCTGCTCTCTGCGGTCTGCCGCCAGCGCCGGACGCCGCCCGCGCCGGACACCCCGTCCCGGCGGTCGGCACGGCCCCGGCGACCCGGCCGGCCGTGACCCTGTCGAGGGGCTCGCCGGGGCCGGGCGGCCGGTGATACGGCGACGCGCAGGCGCTCCGCACGGCGTCGACCGCCTCGGTCCCTCCGGCGGCCGTTATGACGCGACCGAAAACGCGTCATGCCCCTGAGGTACCTGACAGCAGGTGACAGGTACGAGCGCCAGGCTGGAGCGAACACCCACGAGATCGAGGAGATCCACCATGCCCCGCGCCACCGGCACCTTCAGCATCGACGGCTGGGACGCACAGCCCTACGACGAGGCCGAGGGCGCCGTGCTCTCCCGCGTCCACGTGACCAAGACGTTCGACGGCGACCTGCTGGGCACCAGCACCACCGACATCATCACCGCGGTGGCCCAGGTGGAGAGCTCGGCGGCCTATGCCGGCTTCGAGCGCTTCACGGGCACCGCGCACGGGCGCAAGGGCACCTTCGTGCTCCACCACACCGCCACCAGCGACACCGGGGAGTCATCGCTGAGCTGGACGATCCTCCCCGACTCCGGCACCGGCGAGCTCACCGGCATCCAGGGCGAGGGCCAGATCGTCAACGACGACGGCGCCCACTCCTTCCACCTCGACTACGAGCTCGGCTGACCCACCCGGCGGCGGCTGCTGACCCTGACCGTCCTGCGGCGGATGTTCACCGGGTTCGCCGAGTGGTGCGCGGCCACTCCCACCTGCGCGCTGCACGGCGAGGACGCCGGGGCGGTGTGGCATCGGTGACCGTCGCCTACGACGGGCCCGGTCACGTCATGTACCTGTCGGGCAAGAAATGCCCGATCCGGCACGCCACCAGGTATCTGATCGACCTGACGCTCCCCGGGCCGAGCACCGTCTGCCCCGCCGATTGATCAGCGCTCGCCCCGGACTCCGATCCCCGCCAGCCGCACAGCAGGCCACCGGCCACGCGGCCGTTTCACGCTCGCGTCGCACCAGCGGAACCGGCGACATCGGCCTGGATGCCGTCGAGAAGCCAGGACAGGCCGAGAGCGAAGCTGGTGTCCCAGTCACCGTCCGCGACAAGAGGGCCATGGGCGGCGAGAGCCGGGTAGCGCTCCCGATTGGCGTACAGGTGCTCCCGGGCGGCCCGCCGCGCCTCCTGCTCCGCGCCGGCCGGCCAGGTGGCCTGCATCAGCCCGGAGCCGATGACATAGTTGGACAGCCCGTACGCCGCGGCCGTGAGGTGGGGCTCGACGACCCCGGCCTCCAGGAGGGTGGCGTACAGGAACTCACTGCGGGCCAGCACGTTGGGGCCCAGCATCGGACGGCCCAGCAGCGCCGCCGACCAGGGGTGCCTCAGCAGGACCGCGCGCCATCCGCTGATCAGCGCGGTGATGTCGGCACGCCACCCCTGGCCGCCCTCCGGCGGGATCTCGACCTCGGCGAAGATCATGTCGAGGGCGAGGTCGAGGACGTCGTCCTTGGTCTTCACGTGCCAGTACAGCGTGGTGGAGCCGGTGCCGAGCCGTTCGGCCAGACGCCGCATGGTCAGCCGGTCGGCGCCTTCGGCGTCCAGGAGGGCCACGGCCTCTTCGATGATCCGGGCTCGGCTGAGCGGCGGGGCGTCGCGTCCCGGCCGCGCGGAAGATCGCAGCCACACGTCTCCTGCCGCCCCTGAGCGGCGTGTCCCTGATTCTGCCTTGCCCGTGTCCACGGGAGGGAGTCTAATATGGCGATCGGGAACCGGACCATTGATCCGGTCAATAGAACAGCGATCTGGAAGCGTCACCGCGTCGCCCGGCTGGAAGAGCGGCGCCGCCGCTGGAACGAGGAACACGCCAAGCTCAAGCAATTCGAAACTCCAGCGGAGCCCGTCGATCGCACGCCACTCATGGGCCGGAGCAGACCACCACCCGTCCCGAACTCCCTGAAACGACAAGATCCCGCCTGATCTCGATGATCAGACGGGATCCCGTCAACTTCAGTCCAGCCGTTTCGAGAACGGCTCGCTGTGGAGCTATGGGGATTCGAACCCCAGACCTCCTCCATGCCATGGAGGCGCGCTACCAGCTGCGCCATAGCCCCTCAGATGTCCGTGCCACCGGGCTCTCGCCCCAGCGGCACCACGCCAGTGTATAGGACATCGGGGACCACCTGGAAACCGTGCGCGCGGGCCTCGACGGACGGACGAGGCCCGTGGGGGCCGGGCGTGGCGGGTGGGGCCCGGTCCCCGTGGACGAGACACCAGGTCTCGTGCCGCCCGCGCGTTCGGCCTGCGTGGCCGGTCCGCCTAGCCCAGCGACGCGGCCTTGTCGATCAGGCCGGCGAGCTCGGTCACCGCGGCGTCCTCGGTGGAGGCGGCCAGGCGCGTGGCGTGCCCGGCGAGTTCCCTGGCCCCTACCCCGGTGATCTCCTCACGGGTGCGGAGGTACTCGGCGAAGGCCGCCGCCACCACGTCCACCTGGAACCTCGGCGAGGACTCGCGCCACAGCGAGGCCGACAGGTCGGCCGACTCCAGGGACCGGCTGGTCTCGCCGGGGCCCCGGGTGTCGGGGTCCTGCCAGCGCACGGTGGCCGTGGCCAGCTGGCCGGAGGCCCCGCTGCGCAGCCGTACCTCGTACAGGGCAGTCACCGAGTGGCCCGGGCCGATCTCGCCGCCGTCCTTGGTGTCGTCGCGGAAGTCCTCGGCCGCGATCTGCCGGTTCTCGTAGCCGATCAGGTGGTAGGACTCCACGGCCGAGGGATTGAACACGACCTGCGCCTTGGCGTCGCGGGCCCGGAGGTCGAGGTTGGTGGCGAGCTGCTCGACGAACACCTTGCGTGCGTCGTCGACCGAGCTGACGTAGACCGCGGCGCCGTCGCCGTTGTCGGCGAGCTGCTCCATGAGCTGGTCGCCGTAGTCACGGCCCACGCCGACGCACAGCAGGGTGATCTGCCTGCCGGCGGACTCCGCCACCCGGTCGAGGATGCCCTGCCAGCTCGTGTCGCCGGTGTTGGCCAGGCCGTCGGAGAGCAGGATGACCCGGTTGGTGGCCGCCGGGCGGAAGGCGCGGGCGGCTTCGGCGTAGCCGGTGGTCAGCCCGGTCTCCAGGTTCGTCGAGTTCTCCACGCCGAGGCGGTCGATGGCCGCGTGCAGCTGGTCCCTGCCGGTGGCCGGGGTCATGGAGAGGATCAGCCGGGCCTGGGTGCTGAAAGCCACGATGGAGACCTGGTCCCCCGGCCCGAGCTGGTCGACGAGCTTGTGGAGTGCCTCGCGGACCAGGTCGAGCCGGCCGGGCTCACCCATCGAGCCGGACACGTCCACCACGAAGGTCAGGTTCGCCGGGCGCCGCGCCTCCGGGTCCGCCTTGCGGGTCTGCAGGCCGACCCGGATCAGCGCGGTGCCGTTCTCCGGCAGGCGGGCGCCGTCCATGTGAACGGTGAAACCGTCGTCGCCCGGCTCCTTGTAGTCCTGCCGGAAGGAGTTGACGAACTCCTCCGGCCGGATCTGGCCCGGCTCCGGAAGCCCTCCCTCCTGAAGGACCCTCTTGGCGTAGCCGTAGGAGGCGGTGTCCACGTCGAGGGCGAAGGTGGAGATCTGGTCGGCGGTGGTGTCCCGCTCCCCGGCGGCGGCCTCCTGATCCTGTGCCAGGGACGGCACCGCGTTCCCGGGGTTGTTCCTCGGTTCGGCGGCGGGTCTGCTGCTGGTGCTCGATCCGCCGCAGGCGGCGGTGAGGAGCAGGGCGATCACGGCGAGGGCAATGGCGAGCGTGCGCGGATTCATGTCGCCTCCGTAGGATGCGTGTCACCTCCTACGACGACGCTCCCTCCGGGTGCGCCGAGGGCTTGACCCAAGCGAGCGCAAACCGTGTTCGGCGCGTGATCAGGGCTTCCAGCCCGGGTCACGCCCGCTGAGCCCGAGGGCCCGCTCGAACGGCGAGGCGTCCTCCGGTACGGCGTGCGCCTCGCGGAAGGCCCCCATCCGCCGTCCCTGCGGGGCCATCTGATCCATGAAGGCGGCCACGGCCTCCCCGGTCTCCGCGTCCACCCCGTAGTCCTGCCCCGTGGCCCTGGCCAGGTCCCAGCCGTGGATCACCACGTCGCCCAGGCCCAGCTGGAACACCGTGGTCATGGGCATCCCCAGCGTAGGGCTGACCCCCTCGAAGGCCTCCGGCCGCGACCAGGCCGCGACCATCGCCGCGGCGCGGCTCTCGAAGGCGGTGTGGTCGCCGTCCTCCGGCGGCACCTCCTCCTTGCGCGCCAGCGCGTCGAACATCCCCGCCGCCCGGGACAGGTGCCCGAGCAGGCCCCGCACGTCGAAGTCCGCGCAGGGAGTGGGCAGGCCGAGCTGGTCCTCCCGGATCTCGCGGACGACGGCGGCGGTACGGGTGACGGCGCGTGAGAGCAGTTCGTTCATGACGGCCATGCTTTCCCGTGAACTCACAGATGTATTGAAAAAACGCGACATAAGATCCCTGGACATGCGTGTGTATCTCGGACTGGCCGCCAAACGCCCCGAAGCCGGACTCCCGGAGACGGTGCTCCACACCGTCAGAGAGGCGATCTCCGCCGCGTTCCCGGTCCCTCCGGAGGTCATCAGGGCCCGGGAGTGGCACCGCCCCGGCGTCTCCCTGTTCGCCTGGACCAACGAGCCGGACGACTCCCGGCAACCGGCCCTGCTGCACGACGGGCACGACCGGGTGACCGGGGTGAACGGCCATCTGGCCGCGCCCGGCGAGGTCGGCCGGCTGGCGGACATGCCGGTGCTGGGCACCGAGGCGGTCGGCGGCTGCTTCTCGGTGTTCCGCGCGACCGGCCGCGAGCTGTCGGCCGCCACCGCGATCCACCGGGTCTGCCCGGTCTACTACGCCGAGACCCCCGACATGCACGTGATCGGCAGCCGGGCGCTGCTGGTCCACCTCGCCGCCCGTGGAGAACGGGTCGAGTGGGACGTGCTCGCGCTGCAGTCGCTGATCCGGCAGGGCTACTTCCTGTCCGACGAGACGCCCTACCGCGGGGTGACCGCGTTGCCGCCGTCCTCGGCCGTCACCGTCGCGGGCGGCAGCCGTACGATCACCCGGACCCCGCTCCCCGCCGCCGCGCCCGCACCGGTCTCCCGCAGGCAGAAGAGGGCGCTCATCGAGGAGCTGGCCGGCGCGCTGCTGGCGACCGTGGAGCCGCTGCGCGCGACGGGCGAGCCGGTGAACCTGGCGCTGACCGGCGGCCGGGACAGCCGCCTGGTCGCCGCGGTGCTGCACGCGGCCAAGATCCCGCTCCGCGCGACCACCAACGGCCTGGACGTCCACCCCGACGTGGTCGTCGCCGGGCGGATCGCCCGTGCGCTCCGCATCGAGCACACGGTCATCCCCCCGGTGCGCGCCGAGAAGAAGGACGCGATCCTGGTCGAGCACCCGCTCGCGCGGGCCTACGAGACGCTGCGGGCCTGCGAGGGCATGACGTCGGCCTACGAGTCGGTCGTCGGCTACCTGCCCTACAACGCCCGGCCGACCATGTCCGGGCAGAGCGGCGAGATCCTCCGGTCCGGAGGATTCCTCCTGCTCCAGACCGATCTGGGGGCCAAGGCGCTGAGCCGGCGGGTGGACACCACGTTCCTGCGGGATCCGGCGCTGTTCAGCGAGGCGGCCAACGAGCACGCCCGCGAGCTGGCCGGGCCCTGGCGGGAGCTGCCCGGACTGGAGGCGCTCGACCACATGTACGTCACCTACAAGGTCGGCCGCTGGCAGGCCGGCGCCCGGGCGGGGGCCCTGCGCCGGGGCGATCCGATCTGGCCGTTCCTCGACAACCGGGTGGTCGGCGCGGCGCTGGGCCTCGACCAGACCTGGCGGCTGTCGGAGGAGGTCATCTACGAGCTCATCACCATGTTCGCGCCGTCGCTCCGGCACATCCCGATCGAGGGCAAGCCGTGGCGGTTCACCGTGGGCAGGCGCTACCGCCCCTGGCAGCGCAGGCCGCAGTCCCTGACGGCGCCCAAGACCGGCGCCGGCTGGAACTGGCGGACCGCCCCCGGCGAGGAGCTGACGGCCCTGCTCCGCGACCACGTCCTCGGCCGCCTCGACCTGCTGGCCCCGATCGTCGCCCCCGACGAGGTCCGCAAGCTGTTCGCCGGACCGGTGCTCGGCAAGCCCACCCAGGCCTGGCATCTCTACACCGTGGCCACGATGCTGGACGGCACCTACCCCGGTAAGGCCCCCGAAGGACTCGACCCGGTCCGCGTCCCCATCCCGTCGTGACCTCCCCGTTCCGCACCGCCTGCCGTACGGCGGCTTCCATCGCGAGGGCGGGCGGCCCCGGCGAGGACCGGCACCGGGCCGGCCTTCCGGGGTGCCGGTCAGGACCGGGCTCTCATGTGAGCGGGCCGGCGAAGACGACGATCTCGTCGATGTCGCCGTCCGCGGTGATGTGAACGATGTCCATGCCGGAGAGCAGGGGCTCACCGGCCGCGCTCTCGTAACGCCAGCCGTAGCGGGCCCACTCGTCCGGCGCGTCCACCCGGGTGGTCCGGACCATGAGGCAGGACCCCGACGGGTGGCGTTGGATCACCTCGGTGATGAAGTCCTCGACGGCCTTACGTCCGACGCTGCGCCCCAGGGGGCCCCAGAAAACGATGTCGTCGGTGAGGGCGCGGCTCAGGAGGGTGGCACGCCGTTCGGGATCGGCGGTGTTGGTGGCCTCGATGAAGGCGTCAACGGCCTTGGTGCGGAGTTCGTCGTCCATCGCACCGTCGTACCATGCTCCCGCGCCCGCTCGCGCGGCGGGAGCCGATCGATCCGGTGCCCGGGACGGCGACCACGCGCCCGGCCGAGCTCCCCGGCCCTCCCGGAACCCGGTCAGGCGGAGCCGGCCCGCCGGTAGGGCTTCCGCGTCCCGGTCCGGGGCGGGTCACGCCGCCGGTGATGTCGACACCCTGCAACACCCTGACGTCGCCGTATGACTTCATGCGGCCTCTCTCCCCGATGGCACACGTCATCACCGCCTCTCTTCTGCGCATGGTATACGCGATACTGCGTATACCATACACGCTAGACTGCCGGGATGGACAGCGAGAGCGGCGAGGCGTTCCCGGCGAGCATCGAGGCCGCCTGGGGCCTGCGCGAACGCCCCCACAAAGGGCCGAAGCGCGGACTGACCCTGGAGCGCATCGTCTCCGCGGCCGTGAAGGTCGCCGACGAGGACGGCCTCGACGCGGTCTCGATGAGCCGCGTGGGCAACGAGCTGGGCAGCTCGACCATGGCGCTCTACCGCTATCTCGCCACCAAGGACGAGCTGCTCACGCTGATGCTGGACGCCGCCGTCGGCCCCCCTCCGCCGCTGCCCGAAGGCCTCGGCTGGCGGCGCGGTCTGGAGTCGTGGGCCACCTCGATGCGCGCGGCGATCCTGGCCCACCCCTGGACGGTCCACCTGCTGATGCCCAAGGGGCCGCCCGCCACCCCCAACCAGCTCGCCTGGCTCGACCAGTTCCTGCAGATCCTCCAGGACACCCGCCTGCCCGCGAGCGCCAAGCTCGCCACCCAGTTGCTGATCAGCGGGCACGTGTGGAGCCACGTGAGCATCACCGCGGCGATCACGCTCGACACCGAGCCCGGCAGCCTGCGGCGCTGGAGAGAGTACGAGCCCTTCCTGCGGCGGGTGACCGGCGGGGGCCGTCTGCCCGGGCTACGCGCCGCGCTCGACGAGGGCGCCTTCGGCGACGACGCGGGAGCTCCCGACGATCACTTCGTCTTCGGCCTGGAACGCGCACTGGACGGCGTCGAGGCACACATCCGCTCGCTCGGCTGACTCAGCCCGGCGACGGGAAGGAGGCCGCCAGGCCGAGGATCCCCTGCAGGCACCTGAAAACGTACGCCATACGCAAAATCGTGTATGTTGTACGCAGAAGGGGGGCGCATGGAAGCCCGCATGTTCGCCGAGACCGATCGCGCCCAGCTGCGCGAGCTGTTCAGCCGCGCCGGTGAAGGCTCACCCACCGCCTCGCTGTGGGGACACGAGGAGTCCGAGGCGGCCATCTATCTCGACCCCTACCTGGACCTCGAACCGAGCTCGCTGTTCGTCGCCTCGGCCGACGGCGCCCTGGTCGGCTACCTGGCGGGCTGCCTCGACAGCGCGGCCTTCCCCAGTGAGGGTGAGCGTATGGAGAACGCCATCCGGAAATACCGGCTCTTCTTCCGGCGCGGACCCGCGACCTTCTTCGCGCGCAGCCTGGCCGACCTGACGGTGTCGAAGGTACGGCGCAGGCCCACCGCAGGCGACTTCGCCGACGCGCGGTGGCCGTCGCACCTGCACATCAACGTGGCCCCCGAGGCGCGCGGGACCGGCGCCGCCGATGCCCTGATGGCGCTGTGGCTCGACCGGTTGAAGGCGGCCGGCTCCCCCGGCTGCCACCTTCAGACGCTGGCCGAGAACACCCGGGCGGTGCGGTTCTTCGAGCGCGCCGGGTTCGCCGCGCACGGCCCGACGCCGCTGGTGCCCGGCCTCCGATACGGGGGCAGGCGGGTTCACCAGCAGACGATGGTCCAAAACCTCTGCTGAGGGCGACGATTGCGGCCGAATATCACAGTCACCTCTTCGGACTGTGGATGCTCACGTAATTCCCCCGGGGTCACACTGTCGGGTACGGCCATCGATTTCTTCTCCTTCGATCATGGTTTCGCAACCTGAAGGATCACGCGACGGCCGTCTTCATTTCACGATGCCACGCCTGTCACCAGCGGAAACTCGCACACCACCCCCGTGGACGCAACCAGGCAGGCCCTGTCCGGCACGCTGCGGCGAGACATCCAGGGCACTGGTGAGGCCTCACGATGGCCGCGCACTCCAGGGTGATTCGATCTTCCTCGGCCGGGCAGGATCCTCCCCCTTTCGGACCGGAACCGGCTCCCCGATCCGGTGCCACCGGCCGAAGCTGTCGCCGGGGGCGGGTTATGCTGCCGGTGCGGCTGGTTCGCCGCTCCCTCACCGGAGCGGCGAGGCAACAGGGAACCCGGTGCGATTCCGGGACTGCCCCGCAGCGGTAAGTGGGAACGACCGCCGTCACACGAGCACTGGGTGAGCGATCACCTGGGAAGCGACGGCCAGTAGGAACGCGCACGACGCCCATGAGTCCGAATACCTGCCACCGCCCGCGCGCCGACCGGCGCGCGGTGAGTCCATGGCCTCGCGGGAGGGCCGGGGGGACCTTCCCTCGCCGTGCCCGCGACAGCCGGGTTCCACGAGGGAAAAGGACCCATGACAGACCAACGCACCACCGTCCTCGGCTACCCCAGGATCGGTTCCGACCGGGAGCTGAAGAAGGCCGTGGAGGCCTACTGGGCGGGCCGTCTCGACGCCGCCGGGCTGGAACGGGCAGGCCGCGAGCTGCGCGAGCGCACCTGGAGCGAGCTGCGCGACGCCGGGCTGAGCGACATCCCCTCCAACACCTTCTCCTTCTACGACCAGATGCTCGACACCAGCGTCATGGTCGGCGCCGTCCCCGCCCGCTTCGCCGGGCTCGACGGCCTCGACCGCTACTTCGCCATGGCACGCGGCGCCCGGGGAATCGCCCCCCTGGAGATGACCAAGTGGTTCGACACCAACTACCACTACCTCGTGCCGGAGGTGGGCCCGCAGACGCGGTTCCGGCTGACCTGGGACAAGCCTCTGACGGAGTACGGCCAGGCCAGGGAGCTGGGGATCGAGACCAGGCCGGTGCTGATCGGCCCGCTCACCTACCTGCTGCTGGCCAAGTCCGCCGACCCCGCCTTCGCCCCGCTGCGGCTCCTGGACGACCTGCTCGACGTCTACGCCGAGCTGCTGGAGCGGCTGGCCACCGCCGGGGTCGTCGAGGTCCAGCTCGACGAGCCGGCGCTGGCCGCGGACCGGTCGGCGGAGGAGCTGAGGGCGCTCGCCCGCGCCTATGAGCACCTGGGCGGGCTCAGCCACCGCCCGCGACTGATGGTCGCCACCTACTTCGGCGAGATCGGCGCCGCGCTCCCCGTGCTGGCCGCGACCCGCGTCGAGGCCGTCGGCCTGGACTTCGTCGCCGGTCCCGGCAACCTGGCCGCGGTGGCCTCCACTCCCGGGATGGCGGCCAAGTCCGTGGTGGCGGGGGTGGTGAACGGCCGCAACGTCTGGCGGACCGAGCTGCCCGCCGCGCTGTCCACCTGCGCGGCGCTGCTCGGGCTGGCCGGGGAGGTGGTGATCTCCACCTCCTGCTCGCTGATGCACGTCCCCCTCGACGCGGAGCGGGAGACGGCGGTGCCGGAGGGGCTGGCGTTCGCCAGGCAGAAGGTGGCGGAGGTCGTGGCGATCGGCCGCGCGATGCGGGAGGGACCCGGCGCGGCCGTGCCCGCCGTACCGGTGAGGGCTCCGGTGGACGGGCGGATGCGGGCCCGGTTGGAGGCGCTGGGCGAGGGGACGGCGCGGGCCGCTCACGCGGAGCGGGCGGTGATCCAGCGCGCGTCGCTGGGACTGCCGCCGCTGCCCACGACCACGATCGGCTCGTTCCCGCAGACGGACGCGGTACGGCGGGCCCGCGCCGATCTCCGGGAGGGCCGGATCGACCGGGCCGGGTACGAGGCGGCGATGCGGGCTGAGATCGACTCGGTGATCGCGCTGCAGGAGGACATCGGGCTGGACGTGCTGGTCCACGGCGAGCCCGAGCGCAACGACATGGTCCAGTACTTCGCCGAGCAGCTCGACGGCTACGCGGCCACCGAGCACGGCTGGGTGCAGTCGTACGGCACCCGGTGCGTCCGGCCGCCCATCCTGTTCGGGGACGTGGCCAGGCCGGAGCCGATGACGGTGGGCTGGGCCGTCTACGCCCAGTCCCGGACCGGCAGGCCGGTCAAGGGCATGCTGACCGGGCCGGTGACCATGCTGGCCTGGTCGTTCGTCCGGGAGGACCAGCCGCTGTCCGAGACCGCGCGGCAGGTGGCGCTGGCGCTGCGGGACGAGATCCGCGACCTGGAGGCGGCGGGCATCCGGATCATCCAGGTCGACGAGCCCGCGCTGCGGGAGCTGCTGCCGCTCCGGGTGGCCGGGCACGCCGCCTACCTGGCGTGGGCGGTCGCCGCGTTCCGGCTGGCGACCTCGGGGGTGTCGGACTCCACGCAGATCCACACACACATGTGCTACTCGGAGTTCGGCGAGATCATCGGCGCCATCGGCGACCTGGACGCGGACGTGACCAGCGTCGAGGCGGCCAGGTCCGGGATGGAGCTGCTGGAGGACCTGCGCGCCGCCGGGTACACCCGCGGGATCGGACCGGGCGTCTACGACATCCACTCCCCCCGCGTGCCGGAGGCCGACGAGATCGAGCGGGCGCTCCGGCTGGCGGTCCGGGCGGTCGAGCCGGAGCGGCTCTGGGTCAATCCCGACTGCGGGCTGAAGACGCGGGGCTACGCCGAGACCGAGGCGAGCCTGCGGAACATGGTGGCCGCGGCCCGGAAGGTCCGCGCGCTGTAGAAGACATCGACGACGCCCCCGGCCGGGCCGTACGGCTCGCCGGGGGTGCCCGCCCGTTCGCCGCCGGCGCCGGTTACGTAAAATGACCCCTAGACAGCGGAGAGTTTTCCTACAACATTAGTGGGATATTGATCTCGGCCCAGGAGTCCGCCATGGCACTCGTCCAGCCCGATCCCACCTTCTACCCGTCCGCCCGTGAGGCCATGCTGGCCCCCCGGGAAGAGCTCGCCTATGTGGCCTTACTCGACACCGCCGGCGATGGGCGCCCCGACGGGCTCGCCACGATCGACCTGTCCGACGGGTCGATCGTCAACGTGCACGACATGTCCGTCCCGGGTGACGAGCTCCATCATTTCGGGTGGAACGTCTGCAGTGCGGCCCTGTGCCCGTACGCCCCGCACCCGCACGTCGAGCGGCGTTACCTGGTCCTGCCCGGCCTGCGGTCCAGCAGGATCTACATCTTCGACGTCAAGGACGATCCCCGGCACCCCAAGCTCGTCAAGACGATCGAACCGGAAACGATCTTCGAGAAGACCGGCTACAGCCGTCCGCACACCGTCCACTGCGGCACCGACGCGATCTACGTCAGCGCGCTCGGCAACGTGGACGGCGACGCGCCGGGCGGGGTGTTCACGCTCGACCACGACACCTTCGAGCCCAAGGGCCGCTGGGAGGCGGACCGGGGGACGCAGAAGCTGCACTACGACTTCTGGTGGCACCTCGGCCACGACACGATGATCACCAGCGAGTGGGGCACGCCGAACCAGATCGAGGCGGGGCCCTCGCTGGAGCTGCTGGCCGGCCGGGAGTACGGCCACAAGCTGCACCTCTGGGACCTGACCAAGCGCAGGCACCTGCAGGAGATCGACCTGGGCGACCAGCACCAGATGACCCTGGAGCTGCGCCCCGCCCACGACCCGACCAAGACCTACGGCTTCGTCAACACCGTGATCAACGCCGAGGACCTGTCGGCCAACATCTTCACCTGGTACCTGGAGGACGGGGTCTGGAAGGCCCTCAAGACCGTCACCATCCCGGCCGAGCCGGCCCCGGCCGACCTGCTGCCGGAGCCGCTCAAGCAGTTCGGCGCGGTTCCGCCGCTGGTCAGCGACATCTCGCTGACCCTTGACGACCGGACCCTGCTGGTCTCCTGCTGGGGCACGGGCGAGCTCAAGGCCTACGACGTCTCCGACCCGTTCGCCCCCCGGGAGACCGGCTCGGTCCGGCTCGGCGGCATCGCCCGGCGCGACGCCCACCCGGCGGCCCCGGAGCGGGCGCTGAACGGCGGACCGCAGATGGTCGAGGCCAGCAGGGACGGGCGGCGGGTCTACTTCACCAACTCGCTCTACCGCTCCTGGGACGACGTCTTCTACCCCGACGGGATCTCCAGCTGGATGGCCAAGGTGGACATCGCCGACGACGGCTCGATCTCCCTCGACCCCGGATTCTTCGTCGACTTCGCCTCCGACGGCCGCCGGGCCCACCAGATCCGCCTGCAGGGGGGCGACTCCTCGTCCGACTCCTACTGCTTCCCGTGACCACGGCCCTGTCCATGATCATGGCAGGGTGCGCCCGATGGATCTGACCTCCGTGCTGATCCTGGCCGGGCTCGGCGCCTTCCACGGCCTGAACCCGGCCATGGGCTGGCTCTTCGCGGTCGCCCTCGGCCTGCAGGAACGCTCGCGCGCGGCGGTGCTGCGCGCGCTGCCGCCCATCGTGCTCGGCCACGCGGGATCGGTGCTGATCACGCTCGCGCTGGTGTCCGTGGCACGCCTGGCCGCCCCGCCCAGGCTCGTCTCCTACGGCGTGGCGGCCCTGGTGTGCGGGTTCGGGGTCTGGCGGCTGGTACGGCGGCGCCATCCCCGCTGGGTCGGGATGAAGGTGACCCGCTGGCAGCTCGCCGGGTGGTCGTTCCTGATGGCCACCGCCCACGGCGCCGGCCTGATGGTGCTTCCGATCACCCTGCGCGCCGGGCACGGCGCCGCCTCGCTGGCCTCGCAGAGCCTGCTGGCGACCTCGATCCACACGCTCTCCATGCTCGCGACGACCACCGCCCTGGCCATGATCGTCTACGAGCGGCTGGGGGTCGCGGTGCTCCGCAAGGCGTGGTTCAACCTCGACCTCGTGTGGATCGAGGTCGCCAGCAGGCTCTGCGAGGCCAGCGAGGCGGCGCCGTGCCCGGCGCGCAGGGTGATCGGAAGCACCATCAGGCCGGCGCCGTGGGCGGTGGCCATCAGGAACGACCACCCGGCGAGCTGCCAGCGGGTCACCTTCATCCCGACCCAGCGGGGATGGCGCCGCCGTACCAGCCGCCAGACCCCGAACCCGCACACCAGGGCCGCCACGCCGTAGGAGACGAGCCTGGGCGGGGCGGCCAGGCG
>NZ_NGFP01000244.1 GCF_002149035.1 Streptosporangium minutum | reverse complement strand
GCGTCGGGGCGGGCCGCTGCGGGGCGCCTGCCTGGAACGCCAGCCGCGCGTGGTCACGGCGGCGGCGCTCGGCCAGGACGGCGGTGAGGTAGGCGAACGGCGGCACGCCCGGAGGCGGGGGCGGTGAGACGAAGGCCGACATCTCGGTGGCGATGCGCGCGCCCATCTCGTGCTGGACCGCGGGGGACAGGTCGTGCCAGCGGGTGAGGTACTGCCGCGCGGTGGCGGCGATCCCCTCGGGCAGCCGTGACAGCTCCAGCGTCGCGGCCCACGCGGCGAGCTGCGGCGGCATCTCCAGCGGCGGGCCGTACTGCCCGGGGCCGCGCTCGGAGATCACGATGGTGCCCGCGAAGATGTCGCCGAGCCGTTTGCCCTTCTCCGAGATCAGCGAGCTGATCAGCGCGGGCGCGCCGCTGAGCGTCCAGAACTCCAGCATTCCGGCCAGCCCGCGGAACAGGGCCTGCCGGAACCGTTCGGGGCTGCCGTCGTCGCTGACCACCCGGAGCCCGAGGGCGAGCTTGCCCAGGCTGCGGCCGCGGGAGAGCGTCTCGAAGATGACCGGATAGCCGACGAGCACCAGCACGGTGAGCGCGATGTAGATCATCGTCAGCAGGGCCTCGTCGGCGGTGAAGGCCAGGGCGCCGACCACGAAGGACGCCCCGAACAGCGTCACGAGCTGGACCGCGATGTCGATGAGCAGCGCCGCCGCTCTGCTCGGCAACTGGGCGACCCGGACTTCGACGACAACGGCCTCGCCGGTTACGACATCGGACACACACAGAACCCTACCGGTGACGCGACCGGCTTTCCCTGCCCGCGTGCCCGCCGGCCGCCGCCCGTGCGCCCGGGTGTCCGCGCCGTCCCGTCTCCGGGTTGCCGCCGCCTCCGGGATCCGGCCGCCGGGTCACCCGGCCCGCAGGGGAAGCGTGGTGGGCCACGCGAGCACCAGGAGTGTGACGCAGGTCACTTAACGTGCTGTTTACATCCATGTAATCGATTACATAACCTGATGTAATCGATTACATGGAGGGCTGATGGCACGCATCAAGGACGTGGCCGCACACGCGGGCGTCTCCGTCGCCACGGTCTCCCGGGTCCTCAACGACAACCCGTCGGTGACGGAGGAGACCCGGACCCGGGTCTACGCCGCGATGAGAGAGCTCAGCTACGTCCCCAACGCGGTGGCGCGTTCGCTGCGCACCGAGGCGACCAAGACCCTCGGGCTGATCATCGGCGACATCGCCAACCCATTCTTTGCCGAACTGGCGAGAGCGGTCGAGGACGCGGCACGGGCCGCCGGCTATACCGTGATCATCGGCAATGCCGACGAGCGGGCCGAGGAACAGGACCACTACGTGCGCACCCTCCTGGAGCAGCGGGTGGACGGGCTGTTGATCTGCCCCACCGCCGAGGTCACGCCGCTGGTCGAGGAGGTCGCGCGGGCCGGCGGGCCGCTGGTCTTCCTGGACCGCACGCTCCCCGGGGTGCACGTGCCGTCGGTCCGGGCCGACGGGACCGACGCGATCAGGGCGCTGGTCGCCCATCTGCGGCAGCTCGGGCACCGGCGGATCGCCTTCATCTCGGGCCCCGCCCGGCTGTCCACGGGCCGGGAGCGGACCGGCGCCTTCCTCGCCGCGATGGCCGAGCACGGCCTGGAGGTCCACCCGGAGTACGTCCAGGCGGGCGACTTCCGGTCCGGCAGCGGCCGAACCCTCACCGCCAGGCTCCTCGACCTCCCGGAGCCGCCCCAGGTGATCTTCGCGGGCGACAACCTGATGACCCTGGGCGCGCTGGACGAGATACGGGCGCGCGGCCTGCGGATCCCCGGGGACGTGGCACTGGCGTCATTCGACGACGTGCCGTGGTTTCCGCACGTCAACCCGGCGATCACCGCGATCAGCCAGCCTGCCGCCGAGCTCGGCAAGCGGGGTGTGCGGGTCATCCTCGACCGCCTCGGCGGGCGGCCCGCCGAGTCGGTGTCCCTGCCCGCCGTACTGGTGGTCCGCCAATCATGCGGGGAAGGAAGGGACGTCTCTTGAACGACGAGATCCTCCGGGTCGAAGGCCTGCGCAAGGAGTTCCCGGGCGTGGTCGCGCTGGACGGGGTCGACTTCACCCTCCGGGCCGGCGAGGTCCACGTCCTGCTCGGGGAGAACGGCGCGGGCAAGAGCACGCTGATCAAGATGCTCTCCGGGGCCTACCACCCCGACGGAGGGCGGATCCTGGTCGACGGGGCGCCGGTCGAGATCCGCACCGCGAGCGACGCGCAGAGACTGGGCATCGCCACCATCTACCAGGAGTTCAACCTGGTTCCCCAGCTCACCGTCGGTGAGAACCTCGCCCTGGGACGCCCTCCCCGCCGCTTCGGCTTCGTCGACACCAGGCGGATGCACGAGCAGGCGGGGGATCTGCTGCGGAGGGTCGGCGTCGACGTCGACCCGCGCACCCCGGTGGCGAAGCTGGGCATCGCGCGCATGCAGATGGTCGAGATCGCCAAGGCGCTGGGCCTGAACGCCCGCGTGCTCATCATGGACGAGCCGACCGCCGTGCTCACGACGACGGAGGTCGAGCGGCTGTTCGACATCGTCCGGCAGTTGCGCGACCAGGGGGTGGCGATCGTGTTCATCACCCACCACCTTGAGGAGATCCCGCAGATCGGCGACCGCGTCACCGTGCTGCGGGACGGCAGCTCGGTGGCCGAGGTGCCGGCGACCACCCCCGAGGACGAGCTGGTCAGGCTCATGGTCGGCCGTCCCATCGACCAGCAGTACCCCCGGGAGCCGGCGGCGCCGGGCGGACCGCTCCTGCAGGTGCGGGGGCTCCGCAGGGAGGGCGAGTTCGCCGACGTCTCCTTCGAGGTGCGCGCCGGAGAGGTCGTGGGCCTGGCGGGACTGGTCGGCGCGGGCCGCACCGAGGTCGCGCGGTCGATCTTCGGCGCGGACGCCTACGACTCCGGCGAGGTCCTGGTGAACGGCAGCCCGCTGGCCCGCGGCGACGTGCACGCCGCCATGGAGGCGGGCCTCGGCCTGGTCCCCGAGGACCGCAAGGGCCAGGGGCTGGTGCTCGGCGCCGACGTGGGGGAGAACCTCGGCCTGGTCACGCTTCGGCGGGCCAGCCGCGGCGGGTTCGTCGACAGGCCGGGACAGCGCAGGGCCGCCGCCGAGGTGGCCCGGCAGCTCGGCGTGCGGATGAGCGGCCTCGGCCAGGAGGTCCGCACGCTGTCGGGCGGCAACCAGCAGAAGATCGTCATCGGGAAGTGGCTGCTCGCCGAGGCGAGCGTGCTCATCCTCGACGAGCCCACACGGGGCGTGGACGTGGGGGCCAAGGTCGAGATCTATCAACTGATCAATTCGCTCACCGCCTCCGGGCACGCGGTGCTGATGATCTCCAGCGATCTCCCCGAGATCCTGGGCATGAGCGACCGCGTCCTGGTGATGGCCCGCGGCAGGCTCGTCGGGGAGCTCGCCGCCGGTGAGGCTACACAGGACTCGGTGATGGCCCTGGCCGTGACCGAGGTGGAGGATGCTCGTGTCCACTAACGTGCTGCAGCGCAAGCCCCCCGGCCGGAAACCGCCGGCCGCCGTCTGGCTGGGCGAGAACGGCGCGCTGGTCGCGCTGGTCGTGCTCGCGGTGGCGCTGTCGCTGCTGTCGGGCGACTTCCTGACGGTGACCAACCTGCTCAACGTGGGCGTGCAGGCGGCGGTCACCGCGATCCTCGCCTTCGGCGCCACCTTCGTCATCATCACCGGCGGCATCGACCTGTCGGTCGGCTCCGTCGCGGCCCTGTCGGCGATCGTGCTGGCCTGGACCGCGACCGACGCGGGCCTGCCATGGCCGCTGGCCACCGTGATCGCCCTCGCCGTCGGCCTCGCGTGCGGGCTGGTCAACGCCGCCCTGATCGCCTACGGCAAGCTGCCGCCGTTCATCGCCACGCTGGCCATGCTCGGCGTCGCCCGCGGCCTGGCCCTGGTGATCTCGCAGGGCAGCCCGATCGCGATGCCGGAGGCGGTCTCGCACCTGGGCGACACCATCGGCGACTACCTGCCGGTCCCGGTCGTCGTCATGCTGATCATGGGGTTGATCACGGCCGTGATCCTGAGCCGGACCTACAGCGGGCGCGCGATGTACGCCATCGGCGGCAACGAGGAGGCCGCCCGGCTCTCCGGCATCAACGTCAACCGGCAGAAGCTCATCACCTATGCCCTGGCCGGGCTCTTCGCCGCGGTCGCGGGCATCGTCCTGGCCAGCCGGCTGGCCTCGGCCCAGCCCCAGGCGGCCGCCGGCTACGAGCTGGACGCCATCGCCGCCGTCGTCATCGGCGGGGCGAGCCTGTCCGGCGGCAAGGGCCGGGCCTTCGGCACCTTCGTCGGCGCGCTCATCCTCGCGGTGCTGCGCAACGGCCTCAACCTGCTGTCCGTCTCCGCCTTCTGGCAACAGGTCGTGATCGGCGTGGTGATCGCGCTCGCGGTCCTGCTCGACACCCTGCGCCGCCGCGGAACCAACTGAAACCACCGGGGGAACACCATGAAACGCACCATCACCGTCATCGCGGCCGGCGCCGCACTCGCCCTGGGCCTGACGGCCTGCGGCTCGGGCTCCTCCTCGGAAGGGGCCGGAGCGGCCGCGGGAGACATCAAGCTCGGCATGTCGGTCTCCACCCTGAACAACCCCTACTTCGTCCAGCTCCGAAAGGGCGCCGAGGACGAGGCCAAGAAGCAGGGCGTCGCGCTGACCGTCACCGACGCCCAGAACGACGCCTCGCAGCAGGTGAACCAGATCCAGAACTTCGCCAGCCAGAGCATGAAGGCGATCATCATCAACCCGGTCGACTCCGA
Source organism: Streptosporangium minutum (assembly GCF_002149035.1). Classification (GTDB taxonomy): domain Bacteria; phylum Actinomycetota; class Actinomycetes; order Streptosporangiales; family Streptosporangiaceae; genus Streptosporangium; species Streptosporangium minutum. The sequence goes on along the minus strand of NZ_NGFP01000244.1, from coordinate 9,401 downwards.
CGCCGCCGGGCCCGCGGTGAAGGCCGCCGAGCGCTCCAAGATCCCGGTGATCGCCGTCGACCGCGTGGTCAACGGCGCCACCGTGGCCCAGACCGTGGCGTCCGACAACGTCGCCGGCGGCAAGCTGGCGGCTCAGGAGCTGGCCAAGCAGATGGGCGAGAAGGGCAAGGTCGCCGTCCTCCAGGGCGTCCCCGGCACCTCCGCCGCCCGCGACCGCGGCCAGGGCTTCACCGAGGGCATCAAGGCCTACCCGGACATCCAGGTGGTCGCCCAGCAGCCCGCCGACTTCGACCGGACCAAGGGCCTGGACGTCATGACCAACCTGGTCCAGTCCAACCCCGGCATCACCGGTGTGTTCGCCGAGAACGACGAGATGGCCCTCGGCGCCGTCAAGGCGCTGGGCGCGAAGGCGGGCAAGGAAGTCAAGGTCGTCGGCTTCGACGGCACCCCGGACGGGCTCAAGGCCATCCAAGCCGGCACGCTGAACGCCAGCATCGCCCAGCAGCCGCAGCTCCTCGGCCAGCAGGCCGTACAGGGCGCGATCAAGGCGGCCAAGGGCGAGAAGATCGAGGCCACGGTGGCCGTGCCGGTCAAGGCCGTGAACAAGGACAACGTCGCAGAGTTCGCGGGTTCGTGATGACCGTTCACGGCGGCGCCGTCGAGCCCGTCCCTCCCGAGGACGCCCACGGGCACGACGGGAAGGACAGAGCGAGGCCGTACGGGCGCGGCGGGGAGGACGGGGCGGGGCCGTACGAGATGATCGTCGTCGGCTCGGTCAACGCCGACCTGGTGGTCCGCGTCGACCGCCGTCCCGCGCCCGGCGAGACCGTGATCGGCTCAGACCTGGTCACCCATCCCGGAGGGAAGGGCGCCAACCAGGCCGTCGCCGCGGCCCGGCTCGGCGCCCGCGTGGCACTGCTCGGCAGGATCGGCTCCGACGGCAACGGCGAGTTCCTGCGCAAGGCGCTCGCCGGTGACGGTGTGGGGCTGGACCACCTCGTCGAGACCCCGGGGCCGAGCGGCGTCGCCCTGATCACCGTGGGGGCGGACGGGGACAACAGCATCATCGTGTCACCGGGGGTCAACGCGCGGCTGAGCGAGGAGGACATCGCCGCGGCGGCCGGCCTGCTGGCCTCGGCGCGGGTCGTCTCCCTGCAACTGGAGAGCCCTCTCGCCACGGTCCTGGCCGCCGCACGGACGGCGGCGCGGGTGGTCTTCAACCTGTCGCCTCCGGCCGTGGTCCCCGACGAGCTGCTGGCGGTCTGCGACCCGCTCGTCGTCAACGAACACGAGGCCGCGGTCCTGCTCGGGCGGCGCGGCGCCCCAGGCCCGCAGGCGCGGGCCCTGCTCGCGCTCGGGCCCCGCTCGGTGGTCCTCACGCTGGGGGCCGGGGGCGCGGTCGTCGCTGGGCCGGACGGGGTGACGGAGGTGCCGAGTCCCCGGGTGGAGGCCGTCGACACCACCGGCGCCGGTGACGCGTTCACCGGGGCACTGGCCTGGCGCCTGGCCGGCGGCGAGGACCTGGCCGCCGCCACCGCCTTCGCGGTCCGGGTGGGCGCCGCCTCGGTGCGCAGGCCCGGCGCGCAGAGTTCCTATCCGTACCCGGAGGATCTGGAGGCCCTGTGAAGCGCGCGGGAATCCTCAACGCGGCCCTGTCCGGCGGGCTCGCCCGCCTCGGCCACACCGACGAGCTGCTCGTCTGCGACAGCGGGATGCCGCTGCCCCCCGGAGTCGAGGTCGTCGACCTCGCCTTCCTGCCCGGCATCCCGGCGTTCGCCGACGTGCTGGACGGCATCCTCGCCGAACTCGTCGTCGAGGGCGCCACCGCGGCGCGGGAGGTCCGTACGGCCAACGCCGAGTGCGACGCCCTGCTCGCCGCCCGGCTGCCCGGCCTGACCTACATCCCGCACAGCGAGCTCAAGCACCTGTCCCGCTCCAGCCGGCTGATCGTGCGGACCGGCGAGGCGCGGCCGTACGCCAACGTGCTCCTGCGGTGCGGGGTCGCGTTCTGACCGTACGGCCCCGCGGTCCCTCCCGGACCGGCCGCGCACCCGCGCGGCCGGGTCCGCGGCGGTCGCCGTCCTCCTCACCGGGAAAGCCCGGTCGCGCTCACGGGGCGGGTCCGGTCGTGCTCACCGGGAAAGCCCGGTCGTGCTCACCGGGAAAGCCCGGTCGTGTTCACGGGGCGGGTCCGGTCGTGGGAGGACGGGCCCTCCCGGGGCCGGGCATCCCGGCGTGAGCGCGGATGTGGATACGCTTCCTGCGTGGACATCGACGTCTTTGTCAGCGCGCACCGGCAGGCCTGGGACCGCCTGGAGGACCTCGTCCGGCGCCGGAGGTCGCTGAACGGCGCCGAGACCGACGAACTGGTCGACCTCTACCAGCGGGTCGCCACGCACCTGTCCATCGTGCGCTCGGGATCGGCCGACCCGATCCTGGTGGGCCGGCTGTCGGCGCTGGTCGCCCGGGCCCGCTCGGCGGTGACCGGCGCGCACACCCCCGCCTGGCGGGAGTTCATCCGCTTCTTCGCCGTCTCCTTCCCGGTGGTCGCCTACCGGGCCCGCTGGTGGTGGCTCGGCACGACCGCCGCGTTCGTCCTGGTCTCCGCGGTCGTCGCCGTCTGGGTGGCGGGCGACCCCGCCGTCCAGGCCGCGATCGGCACGCCCGAGGAGATCACCCAGCTCGTCGACCACGACTTCGCCGACTACTACTCGGAGCACCCCGCGGCCTCGTTCGCCGGGCAGGTCTGGGTCAACAACGCCTGGGTCTCGATGCAGGTCATCATCATGGCCGTCCTGCTCGGCCTGCCGATCCCCTACATCCTGTGGGAGAACGCGCTCAACGTGGCCGTCTCCGCCGGGCTGATGGCCTCGCGCGGCAAGCTGGACATCTTCTTCGGCCTGATCACCCCGCACGGCCTGCTGGAGCTGACCGCGGTGTTCCTGGCCGCGGCGGTCGGCATGCGTCTCGGCTGGACGGTCGTCGACCCCGGTCCCAGAAAGCGCGGCGAGGCCCTCGCCGAGCAGGGCAGGGCCGTCATGAGCGTGGCCCTCGGCCTGGTCGTGGTGCTGTTCGTCTCCGGCCTGATCGAGGGGCTGGTCACCCCGTCGGGCCTGCCCACCTGGGCGCGGATCGGCATCGGAGTGGTCGCGGAGGCGGCCTTCCTCGCCTACGTGTTCTTCTTCGGCCGCCGGGCGCTGGCCGCCCAGGAGACGGGAGACCTGGAGCGGGCCCCCGATCTCGCACCGAGCGCCGGCTAGCGCCGCGGCTCCAGATAGGCGCCGAGCAGGGCCGCGCCCGCCAGCATCGCCAGGCCCCGCGCCGTCAGCCGGTCGCGCCACTCCCGCAGCGTCGCCTGCAGCGGTTCAGGTCCGCCCGCCGCCCGCACCCGCTCCAGCACCCGCGCGATCTGCTCCAGCCCGTGCCCGCCCCGCCGCAGCTGGTGGGCCAGTAGCACGTCGCGCACGTCGGCGGAGGTGTAGACGCGGTAGCCGGTGCGCGGGTCGCGCCGGGGCACGATCAGCCCGGCCCGCTCCCATTTGCGCAACGTCGCCGGCCGGATGTCGAGCCTGCGCGCCAGCGGCCCGATGAACGTCACACCCGGCTCCAGCTCACGCGGCGGCGCCAGGTCGCGCAGCGCCAGCTCCACGGCCTCCAGCGTGTGGCGGTCGCCGGCCAGTTCCGCGTGGCTCTCGTCGATCAGCCGCAGTGCCTCCTCCGCCGCGCCGCCGTTCACGGCCCGCATGATCGCCCCCGCGGTCGCGTGGCCGTGCGCGGGGATCAACGCCAGGAACGTCCGCAACGCCGCCGCGTGGCGCGGGGCGTAGACGCGGTAGCCGTGCGGCGAGCGCTCGGCCGGCGGCAGGATCCCCGCCTCCTCGTAGTTGCGCACCGCCTGCGTGGACAGGCCGTGCTCGCGCGCCAGATCGATGGGTCGCAACCGCATTTTGAAGGTAGGTCCTCGTCAACAGCGGGAGATGCCACCTAAGTTCACATAGAAGGTTCAACGATACCGTTGAAGGCACGGCGGTGCCGGTCGTGGACGCCGCTCCCGGGCGGATCTCCGGGCGCCGGGGGACGGTCAGAGGCGGCCCGCGGCCTTCAGCGCGAGGTAGGCGTCGGCCAGGGCGGGCGCGATCTGCTCCGGGGCGGCGTCCACGACCTCCACCCCCTGGCGGCGCAGCCGGGCGGTGATCCTGCGCCGGGCGGCGTTCTGGTGTTCGGCGGCCGCCGCGTTGTAGACCAGCTCCGGTGTGCCGCGACCGGCCGCCATCGCGGCCACCTGCGGGTCGGAGACGGCGGCGAGGAGCACCAGGTGCCGCGAGGAGAGCTGGGGGAGCATCGGCAGGAGCCCCTCCTCCAGCGACGCCGCGTTCAGGTCGGTCAGCACGACGACCAGGCTGCGCCGCTTGGCCCGCGCCAGAATGGCCGCGACCATGCCGGCCGAGTCGGCCTCGACGAGCTCGGCCTCCAGCGGCGCCATGGTGTTGACCAGCGATGACAGCAGTTCGGTACGGCTGGCGCCGGACACCCAGGCGCGCACCGCGCGGTCGTAGGCCAGGAAGTCCACCCGGTCCCCGGCGCGGGCGGCCAGCGCGGCCAGCAGCAGCGCCGCGTCCATCGACCAGTCCAGCCGGGGCCAGCCCGGTACGACCGCCGCCCCGCCGTACAGGCCGCCGGTCCCGGGCATCTCACCGGCCAGCGGGACGGGGGCCGTGCCGACCCGGCCGGCCGAGGTGCGGCCGGTGTCCAGGACGATCAGGACCCGCCGGTCGCGCTCCGGCCGCCAGGTGCGGACCACGACGTCGTTGCGGCGGGCGGTGGCCCGCCAGTCGATCGAACGGACGTCGTCGCCGGCCACGTACTCGCGCAGCGAGTCGAACTCGGTGCCCTGCCCCCTGACCATCGACGGATGCTGGCCCTCCAGCTCCCTGAGCCTGGACAGCTTGGCGGGCAGGTGTTTGCGGCTGAGGAACGGCGGCAGGACCCGCACCGACCACGGCACCCTGTGGGAGCCCTGGCGGGCCGCGATGCCCAGTGGGCCCAGCGTGCGCACCGTGACCGTGACCGCCTCGCGGTCGCCCCGGCGGGTGGGGGTGAGCGTCGTGGTGAGGCGGCGGCGCTCGCCGGCGGGCACGTCCAGCGGCAGGCGTCGCGGCGCGGTCCCGGCCGAGGGGGGCCAGGCGTCCCTGAGCAGGCCCCGGGCCCGGCGGGGACCGGGGTTCTCCACGACCAGCTCGACCGTGGCGGACTCGCCGAGCCGGACCAGCCGGTCGCCCGAGCGGGTGAACCGCAGCTGCCGCACGCCCGCGGCCAGCAGCAGGTCGACCGCGATCAGCGCCAGGAGCAGCAGCGCCACCCCGGCCACGGCCGGCGCCGGCTGTGGCGCGAAGAGCACGGCCAGCGTTCCCAGCAGGGCCAGCAGGGCGGCCCGTCCTGTCAGTGCCATCGGCTCAGCGGGGGACGGGGACGGAGGCGAGGATGGCGTCGATCAGGCCGTCGGCGGTCGCGCCCTCCAGCTCGGCCTCGGGGCGGAGCTGGATCCGGTGCCGCATGGAGGGCCTGGCCAGCGCCTTGACGTCGTCCGGGGTCACGTAGGAGCGGCCGGACAGCCACGCCCAGGCCCGTGCCCCGGCCAGCAGCGCGGTGGCGCCACGGGGCGAGACGCCGAGCTGCAGTGACGGCGACTGCCGGGTGGCCCTGGCGATGTCCACGATGTAGCCGAGCACCTCGGGGCCGGTGTGCACCTGGCTGACCGCCGCGCGGCCGGCGTCCAGGTCGGCGATGGTGGCCACGGCCTTGACGTGGGACAGGTCGCGCGGGTCGAAGCCCAGCGCGTGCCGTTCCAGCACCGCGATCTCCTGGTCGCGGGGCGGCAGCGGCACGGTCAGTTTGAGCAGGAAGCGGTCGAGTTGCGCCTCGGGGAGCTGGTAGGTGCCTTCGTACTCGACCGGGTTCTGGGTGGCGGCCACGATGAACGGCTCGGGCAGCCCGCGCGGCTTGCCGTCCACGCTGACCTGCCGCTCCTCCATCGCCTCCAGCAACGCCGCCTGTGTCTTGGGAGGCGTGCGGTTGATCTCGTCGGCGAGCAGCAGGTTGGTGAAGACCGGGCCCTGGCGGAACTCGAACTCCGACGTCTTCGCGTCGTAGATCAAGGAGCCGGTCACGTCGCCCGGCATCAGGTCGGGGGTGAACTGCACCCGCTTGAAATCCAGCGAGAGCGCCGCCGCCAGGGTCCTGACCAGCAGGGTCTTGGCGACGCCCGGCACGCCTTCGAGCAGCACGTGTCCCCGGCAGAGCAGCGCGATCACCAGTCCGGTGACCACGGCGTCCTGGCCGACGACGGCCTTGGCGACCTCGGCGCGCAGACCCGCCAGCGCCTCCCGGGCGGCGCTCGCGCCGGGCGTGGTCTCGGCGACCGGGGGTGTCTGCGCCAGGCCGCTGTTCTCCGGTGGCATGGTCACGAGGACTCCTCTGCCGGCGCCGACGGCACCGTGCCGCCGTGCCCGACGGTCTGCTCGCTACGCTCGCTCACGACTCTTTGACCTGCCTCTCCAACATGTCCAGATATGCGGCCAGGGCTACCAGCCCGGCCTCGTCCGCCGGCGGCGGGCCGTACAGGGCGGCGCCCACATGGAAGCGTGCCTGTCCGGTGCGTTCGGCGATCGCTTCGACCTTCGCGTCCGGCCCGGCCGCCGACGGCAGGCCGAGCCGGGGGGTGACCCGGTCGACGAAACTCGTGCGGAGGGCGACGGCGGCCCGGTCGCGGGCCCGCCTGGCCCGGTAGAGCCTGCCCCGGCCCTCCACGGTCTCGGCCGCCCTGACCACGACGGGCAGCCGCTCGGCCACCACCGGGCCGAGCCGGCGGCCCCGCCAGAGTGCCAGCAGGAGGACCACGACGGCCAGCTGCACCACGGCCCATCTGACCCCGCCGGGAATCAGGTCGTAGAGCCCCTGCTCACCGGTGGCCTGCGGGGCGGTCTCGGGGGCCGCCAGCCAGACCAGGGCGGGCCGGGTCCCGGCGAGGTTCATCGCCAGGGCGGCGTTGCCGTCCTCGGCCAGCCGCAGGTTGCTCATGAACTGGCCGTCGCCTGTGACCGTGATCGTCCTGCCCTCGTCGGTGTAGCTGACCAGGGTGGGCCTGCCGTCGGCCGGGTAGCAGCCGGTGGCCCCGGAGGGAGCGGTGAGGGACGAGCCCCCCAGGTAGGCGCTGCCCGCCATGGTCGCGGCCCGCAGCTCGCACCGGGGCTCGCGCGAGCGTGCCCGCACCTTTTTGGCGGCGCGCACGCCCGGGGTGATCAGCTCCTGGTACGGCTGCACGCCGACCACGAGCAGGTCGGCGGGGATCGCGCCGAGCCGTCCGGCCTCCTCCTCGCTGAGGAAGGAGGTGTCGCTGAGCAGCAGCGTGCGGTCGCCGGAGCCGGCGGCCTCCGCCTCGGCGACGGAGGTGACCCGGGTGACCTGCACGCCGTGGGCCCGCAACAGCTGGGCCAGCGCCCTGCCGCCGGACGGCGAGGTGTCGGCGGGGTCGAGCGGTCTTCCCCCTCCGGAACCGCTGAGCAGCACGCCGATCACGGCTCCGGCGACCACGACGAGCGCGACCAGGAGGACGCCCCGGCCGCCGCGCCACAGGGTGGCGGCGGTCGGCGAGGTGGACGTCGACCCCGTTCCGGGGGCGGCGGCGAGGCTCACGAGGGCACCGCCTTCGCGGCGGCGGGCACGGGACGGGCCGTGCGCAGCCGCTCGTCGAGGTCGCGCAGGACCCCGTAGGCCTCGGCCGTGCCCGGGACCTCGCCGTAGGTCACGTCGTCGAACACCCGGGCCGCGGCGGCCAGCTCCCCGGCGAAGGCGGGCAGCACCCGCCCCGCCTCGGCGGCGAGCTCACCCGCCGTACGGCCGGGAGTGGAGTCGACGATGGCGCGGTCCTCCAGGTCTCGGGCGATGGCTCTGAGCCGTTCTCGGACGGCCTCGGCCCACCGGCTCTCGGCGGCCAGTCGCTCGGCGGCGTCGCGGTGCTCGGCGGCGGTGCGGCGACGGTCTCCGAAGATCCCGTCCTGGCGCACCGTACCGCCCCGGGTGGCCCTGCGCGCGATCGTGACCACCGCGGCGATGGCCGCGATCACGATCACGGCCAGGACGACCCGCGCGGCCACGCTGCCGACGACGCCCACGGACTCCTGGTCCAGCAGGTCGCCGAGGAACTGGCTCACGGCCCGCATGATGCGGTCGATCAGGGATTCCTTGGCGTATTCGGGCTTGAGCAGCTCCTCGACCGCCTCGCGCCGGGCCCGGCCCCGGTCGATGTCGATCGGGATCGGGGACGCCAGGGGCGCCGGGAGGGTCAGGAGTCGTGCCACGGAGCTCCCTGGCCGGTCTGGTCGTACCGGCCGGGTCCGCCGGGCGTGACGGACGGGTCCCACAGGTCGTCGGCGGAGGCGTGCACCCAGCCCTGACGCTGCTGCTCGATCGCCGCGGTCTGCAGCACCAGGTCGAACGCCTCGGCCCGCATCCGCCGGTCGGCGTAGAGGAGGCCGTTGACCCCGGCCTGGAACGGATAGGTGATCATGGCGCTGACGGTGCCGCCGACCGCGATCAGGATCGCCGTGACGATCTGCGAGCCGGTGGAGCCCTTGCCTATCAGGCCGGCGACGAAGGCCATGATGCTGAAGGGGAAGGAGAGCACCAGGGCGACCAGGGCCGTGATGAGCTGGGTCAGCAGCAGGATGCCGAGCGTGCGCCAGAAACCGCCGCCCACCAGGTTCCAGGACCTGCGCAGGGAGTCGACGACGCCGCGCCGCTCCAGCACCGCCACCGACGGCGCCAGCGCCAGGCGGGTGGTGATGAAGAGGGCGTAGGCGATGAAGCCCAGCATCGCCAGCGCGCCGACGGCGAACAGGGCCCCGAAACTGGCCCCCGCCGCCCCCAGCCCGGCGATGACCAGGACGACCACGACCATGGGGAGCAGCATGACCAGCAACCCGATGGCCACCAGCCCGAACAGTGTGGGCACCCGGTCGCGGGTCAGCCTCCAGGCCTCGCCCACGGTCATCTTGCCGCCGAAGACCGCCCGGCCCAGGATCCGGGTCAGCACGCCGGTGAGCAGGGTCACCGCGACGAACTGCACCGCGTAGGAGATCAGCGTCCCGCCGTACTGGGCGAGGAAGCCGATGTCCTGCGAGTTCTCCAGGACGGCGGGGTCCTCGATGCCGGCGCCCAGGTCGCCGATCACGACGGCCTGGCCGATCGCCACCGGGATCGCCCCGAGCGCGGCGACGATCGCCGACAGGCCCAGGATGGTCTTGGGGTTGGAGCGGATCAGCTTGATGGCGCCGTCGAGGATGTCGCCGAGGCCGAGCGGGCGGAGCGGGATGATCCCCGGCCGCATCGCCGGGGGCGGGGGG
>NZ_NGFP01000243.1 GCF_002149035.1 Streptosporangium minutum | reverse complement strand
CCTGGTGGTCACGTGGCGGACCGGGCTTTTCCCGCACGCCCAGCCGGGGCGGACCGGGGAGCACCGGCGCGGGCTCCCGGGATGGACCGGGGAGCACCGGCGCGGGCTCCCGGGGCGAGGAGGGGCCCGTGGGACTTGCCGTCGGGTCACCGGGCCGGTCCGGCGGCTCGCCGGTCGACGTGGGTGCCGGGAGGGGCCCCGGAACGCGCCGGTCAGGCACGGGCTCGGGCCTGGTGACGGCGATCGGCAGAGCCGGCCCGATGGAGCCTATCGGCGGGGCCGGCCCGATCGGATAGGCGGACGACCCCTTGTAGAGGGCCTCCGGAGCCATCGGGGCGTCCCTCGGATCCGGGCTCCACGGCAGGCGGACGCCCGGCGGCTCGCCGGTCGGTGGCTCGCCGGTCGCCGGCGACGCGCCCGGCGCGGTGCCGGCGGGCGGCTCGACGGGCGTCCCGACGGGCTGGATGAGGATCAGCGCCATCGTGGTCACCGCCGCGACCGCAGCCGCCGCAGCGACCGTCGCACGAGACCGGCGGCGATTCCCGCCAACCCTCTCGACGGGAAACCCGGCGGCGTCCAGGATTCCCGTCCTGCGGGCGACGTAACGCCGGTAGGGGACGAGCTCGGGGTCGGCGAAACCGCTCATCACCCGCACGCGCAGCGTCTGCGGCAGCGTGACGCCGGGCAGCAGGCCGAAGACCTTCGCCGCCGACACCTGCCCGGCCCGGTGGGGCGCGCAGGTGTCGCAGCGGCTCACGTGGCGGATCATCCGCTCACGCGTGCCGGGCGTGAGCTCGCCCGTGAAACCGGCCGACAGCCTCGCCCGGCTCGCGCAGTCATGCGGCCCCTTGCGTGCGAGGACCTCCACGGTGACCAGGTCGCGCAGCCGTTCCCGCGCCGATCCGTACATCCTGCCGGCGAGTCCGGCCGGGACTCCCAGCACCGCGGCGAGGTCGGCGACGGACAGGCCGTGCCGGGAGACCAGCTCAAGGACCTCGCGCTCCTCGGGCGACAGGCCCCGGGTGGCGTTGCGGGCCATGACCCGCAGGTCGGCGTCGCCGTTCCCGGCGAGCACCGGGCCCGCGTCCGCCGGGGCCGGCCCCGGTGCGGCCGCCGGGCGGCGCCGTACGCACTCCCCCCGAGCGAGTGCGTACAGCCACGCCACCAGCCGGCCGGGGTCGGCGAGCGCGTGGACATGGGCCTCGGCCGCGATCAGGGTGTCGCGGAGCGCCACCTGCGCGCCGTCGGGGCCGCCCAGCATGAACCAGCAGTATCTGTAGAGGCCCTCGGCATGCAGGTCGTAGAGCGCGGTGAGGGCACCCGCTTCCCGCGCGCGGAGGGCTTCGACCAGAACGCTGTCATTCATGTGACAGACGGTAAAGGCTTGATAACTAACAGTTCCAGCGATTTCCGCGCGTTGACGGTAGCTGTGTCCATACGGTCATCCACGTAAGTAAACAACGCCGTACGGCACGCCCCATAAAAATTTATAAATGGTTATTTATCGACCTGGACCGCGCTGAGTGACCTCCCGTCGAGACTTCCGGGGAGAGGGATGCCGAGCTGGGCGAAGACGGTGGCCGCCACATCCACCTGGCGGGCTCCCCCTCCCCGCACTCCCTGCGCGATCCCCGGCCCGGCGGCGAGCACGAAGATGCTGCGTTCCTGCGGGGAGACGCCCCCGTGGCCCCCCTCGTCCCGGTGGCCGTGATCGGTGGTGACGATGATCGTCCATCGCTCCGCGGCGAAGGTGCGCCTGGCGCGGATGGCGCCGAACAGCCGGCCGAGATAGCCGTCCACCGTCTCGATCGCCCGGCGATAGTCGGGGCCGAGCACTCCTGACCGGTGGGCGACCGCGTCGGTCACCTCAAGGTGCATGAACGCGATGTCGACCTGGCTGGTGCGGATGAGATCGGTCATCCTGTCGATGATGAAGGCGTCCTTGTCGCCGATCTCGTAGGGCTTGAGATGGCTGGTGGCGTGCCAGTCGACCAGGGCGCCGACCGCCCCGGTGTCCATCAGGTAGCGCCAGCCGGTCACGGCCGCGGTGTGCAGGCTCGGCCGGATCCTCTCCAGCCGCGTGAGGAAATCCGGATATTTCGTGAACTGGCGGCCTTCAAAGGAGTTGTTGTGCACGCCGTGCTTGCCCGGCGCCACTCCGGTCAGCACGGTCGACCACCCCGGGCCGCTGCTGGAGCGGACCTTCTTCAACACCTCCAGCCGGCCGGTGAGGAAGGTCCCCGCCCTCATGAGCTGCCGGAAGTGCACCGCCCTCGCGGCGAGAAGCCGGTCGTGGCGCACCCCGTCCAGCCCGACGACCAGCACCTTCGGCTGCGGCGGGATCGGGGGCGGGCTCGGCACCGGCGTCGGGACGAGCGTCATCGACATGTACGGCGTCGACGAGGGGACGGACACCACCGCGGCACTGGGCCGCGGCAGCGCCGGGGCGCCGGCCGCATCCGGGACATGGCCGCAGCCCGACGTCAAGGCCAGGACCAGGGCCAGGACCGGCGAGGCCGTCAGGGCCCTCGGCCACGGCCGGGGACGGCCGCTCACCTCCCGGCGACCGGCACGACCGGCACGACTGGCACGCCACGCCGTACGGCACGCATGGGGGGCACGGTCACGGCCGGACGTCGCCGGCGGGCGCGACCTGCCTGCCCCGGTCCTTGGCGAACGGCGCCGTGGACGGCTTGGCCGTGTGCGGCGGGGCGATGCCCCCCAGGGCCAGTTCATCGTAGGGGCGGCTGCTCGATCCCCAGGTCCGCGCGACCAGCTCGGCCTTGGCTATCTTGCTGGTGTCCTTGACGCTCTCGATGTTCAGGATGAACCGGCGCTTGCCGTTCGCGCGGACGTCGTCCACGAACGTGCTCCCGCCGCCGAGCAGCTTGCCGTTCTTGTCGCGCAGGAGCGCGGTGACCGCCAGGCTGCTGGCGGGCAGCCGGTACGGCGTGCCGACGTACCCGGTGATCAGGTAGCTGTCGTCCCTGCGCTCGGTCAGCACGTCGGAGACGGGGAACGGCCTGAAGGCCGAGACGATCCGGACCGCTTGGCGCCACTGGGCCGGGCGGTACTGGATGCTCACCTGGGACGGCTTCTCCACGGCGACCACTTGGCCGGTGAAGGAGAGCGACCCGGCCGGCGGCACGGCGTCCAAAGGCTGTTCCAGCCGGACGACCTCCTTGCCCTTGGCATCCTTGGCGATCACCGTGGCCACCACGTGCTCGCCGAAGTGCCAGGGGTTGCTGTTGACCAGCACCCCCGCCCAGTTCACCACATATCCGTCGTCTCCCTTGAGGATGGAGGAGGTCTCCTCCTTCACCGAGAGCGGCTTGAGCGAGGCGGCCTGCTCCTTCTCCGGGGATGAGGAGCATCCGGCAAGAAGGAGCAGCGCGAGAGCGCCGACGATTCGGGTGCTGTACGTCACCTAGTGGTGATAACCCGCGAACGCTCCCCTCTCCAGCGGACACGCCCAGGTCGGGTGGACTCTTTAACGCTGACGCGCCACCCTCGTCTCATCCCAGACCGGTTCGGGGGATTCGTATACCTTTCCATCCGAACCGAAGACGAGATAACGGTCGAAGTCGTCGGCGAACCAGCGGTCGTGGGTGACCGCGACCACGGTGCCGTCGAAGGCGTTCAGTCCCTCCTGCAGCGCTTCGGCACTGGCCAGGTCGAGGTTGTCGGTCGGCTCGTCCAGCAGTAGCAACGTCGTGCCGGACAGTTCGAGCAGCAGGATCTGCAGCCGCGCCTGCTGGCCGCCGGACAGCGTCTCGAACCGCTGCTCGGCGATGGTCCCGGCCAGCTCGTAGCGGGACAGCGCCTTCATCGCCTCGTTCTTCAACCGGGCGTGCTCGGTCATGACGATCTCGCAGGGAGTCCGGCCGATGAGCTCCGGGCGGGCGTGGGTCTGCGCGAAGTGGCCGGGGACGACCCGGGAGCCGAGCCTGGCCACACCGGTGTGCCGGACGTCCTCACCGGCGATCAGGCGCAGGAAGTGGGACTTGCCGGAGCCGTTGGAGCCCAGCACCGCGACCCGCTCGCCGTACCAGATCTCCAGGTCGAACGGCTTCATGAGGCCGGTGAGCTCCAGGCTCTCGCAGATCACCGCCCGCTTGGCGGTCCGGCCGCCCTTGAGCCGCATGCTGATGAGCTGCTCCCTGGGCGCCGCCTCCGGCGGCCCGGCCTCCTCGAACCTGCGCAGCCGGGTCTGGGCCGAGTGGTAGGCGGCGGCCATGGTGTCCATGTATTTGGCCTTCTGCTTGAGCATGAGGACCAGCCGCTTGATCTTGGCGTGCTCCTCGTCCCAGCGCTTCTTCAGCTCGTCGAGGCGCTCGCTGCGATCCTTGCGGGCCTGGGCGTAGGTGCCGAACCCGCCGCCGTGGATCCAGATGCCGCCCGACTCGACGGTGACGATCCGGTCGGCCGCGTTGGCCAGGAGCTGCCGGTCGTGGCTGACCAGCACCACCGTCTTGGGCGTCTCGCGCAGCGCCTGCTCCAGCCAGAGCTTGCCCGGCACGTCCAGGTAGTTGTCCGGCTCGTCCAGCAGCAGCGTCTGGTCCGGCCCCCGCAGCAGCGCCTCCAGCACCAGTCGCTTCTGCTCACCGCCCGACAAAGTGTTGACCTCGCGGTATTTGCAGTCGTCGTACGGCATGCCGAGCGCGGCCATCGCGCAGGTGTCCCAGAGCACCTCGATGTCGTAACCGCCCGCGTCGGTGTAGTCCGTGATGGCCTGCGCGTAGCGCATCTGGGCCTTCTCGTCCTCGCGCTCCATCATCACCAGCTCGGCGGCGTCCAACTGCTCGGCCGCCTGCCGTACGCGCTGCGGGGCGACGCTGACCAGCAGGTCGTGCACCGTCCGGCCGTCGCGGATGCTGCCGATGAACTGGCGCATGATCCCCAGCCCGCCGGAGCTGGCGACGCTCCCCTCGACCGGCTGCAGGTCCCCGGCGATCAGCCGCATCAACGTCGTCTTGCCCGCCCCGTTCGGCCCGACGAGCGCGGCCTTGACCCCTTCACCGATCCGGAAGGACACATCGTCCAGCAACGGCCGTCCATCCGGCAGTACGTACGTCAGATGGCCGACCTCTACGTGTCCCACGACGATTCCCTTCCTAGGTCCTCGCGCAGGGTACCCGCCCGCCTACCTTTTGGGCATTTCGATTTCCGCCGTCACGGCGCCGCACGTTCACACGGAGCCCGTGATCGACGGGGTGCCGGCCGGTCCGTTCGGCTGCCTCATTCACCCCGGTAGCGCCGCCCCAGCGCCCCCACGAAGGCCCCGAGCAGGCGGGCGAACTCCCGCTGGTCGTGCTCCGGCCAGGCGCGCATCGCCGTACCGAAGATCTCGCGCCGGAACCGGTGGACCTGATCGGCCTGCTCGACGCCCAGGCCGGTGAGCTCCAGGGTGCTGCGGCGGCCGTCCTCGGGGTCGGCCACCCGCCGCAGCAGCCCGGCGTCGACGGCGCGGGCCACCAGGCGGCTGGCGCGGGGCTGGTCGATGCCCATGCGGTCGGCGACGGAGCCGACCGTCGCCGCTCCGGGGCCCTCCTCCACCGCGTCGATCAAGCCGAACAGCGCGGGGTCGATCTGGGTGCCGCCCGCGATGCGCTGGATCGCGCGGCGGCTCTGGCTGCGCCGGATGGCCACCATCGCCCGTTCGACGGCGGCGACCGCCTGGGAGTCTTCCATGTCTCGATGATACATGTATAAATGCATGTTATTGTCAAAACACATGTAAATTTCGCGAAGGGCGACACCATGGACGTCTCCGAGATCACCGGCCAGCGGCGGCCGATCGGCTACTGGATCAAACACCTCCACGGACTGACCGAGTCGTCGTTCGAGAAGCTCCTCGCCGAGGAGCACCTCACCCGCCGCCACTGGCAGGTGATGAACGTCGTCGCCAGGGAGCCCGCCACGGTCGAGAGCATCGACGCCGAGCTCAGCCCCTTCCTCACCGCCGAGCAGCCGTCCCTGCGCCCCGTCGCCGAAGAGCTGCGCGAGCGCGGCTGGCTCGACGGCGACGGGGCGCTCTCCCTCACCGAGACGGGCGCCCGCGCGCACGCGGACCTGCTCGGGAAGGTGACCGCCACCCGCACCCGGCTCACCGACGGCATCAGCGTCGAGGAGTATCAGGCCACGATCGATGTGCTGAGCCGGATGTCGGCCAATATGGGTGGCTAGTGCTGCGTCCCCGCATGGGGCGGAGATCCCTGCCGGCCTGGGGTGATGACGGTCTCCGGGGGATCGTCATGCCGGAACCGCCGCATGCGCGTCCGCCGATGGACGCCGAAGGGGAGCGGAAGATCCGCAAGCCGGCCGGGGCCCGTCATGCCCCGGCCGGCTGGATCATGCGAGCACAGATGATCCTGTTCAGCCGGGAGGGGCTGCGCACCAGCGCCATCGCGGCCGAGCCGGGCTGTCACATGCAGACCGTGCGCGAGCGGATCGAGCGCTTCAACGCCGAAGGCCTGCCCCGGACCGGGCGACTCAACACCCGCGCCCACCCCTGGGTCCGGGGGCGACCACCGCCACAGCCCCGAACCCCGCGCCGCGAATTCGTCTACCTGCCATGAGGAACGCAGCACTGGGTGACCACCCGCGCCTTGGTGGCGGTTCGCAAAGAGTCGCGAATTCGCATTAGACGCAATTGGCGGCGGTTGGACAGCGGAACAGCCATTGGCGGGGAAAGCGATCTTGTTTCTCGTAGCTGTCATGAGCTGGCCGAACGCGAAGCGCCAAGAAGCTGGAGCCCTCCGGAACGAGGGCCACGACCACGCGAGAACTGCTGCCGCATCCCGCCCCGCCTTCTCCCTGCCCGCGACGGGATAACCAGCGCTAATGGCCGTTCCGCTATTCCTCAACCCCGGGTTCGGCTCCGCCCATCGCCTGCCGAGAACCGTCCTCGGGCCGGCCTCGCCCCGCGACAAAGATTGATCGAAATGCTGGACAACAGGCGATGCGGACAATAGCTTGTCCATATGTAAGGACATAGCGTACAAAGATGTGCGTACACCCCGGATCCGTGTCTCTGGTCGAGGAGAACGTGCATGCTGGTCGACGAAGTCCGTCGCATTACCCCCAAGGTCCTGACGGAAGAGCAGCGGGAGTTCTACTTCAGCAACGGCTATCTGCTCCTGGAAGAGGTGATCTCCAGCGAATGGCTCACCCGGCTCCGGGCGGCGACCGACGAGATGGTCGAGCGCAGCCGGACGATCGACCGCTCCGACGCGGTTCTCGACATCGAGCCGGGACACTCTGCCGAAAACCCCCGGCTACGGCGCGTGACCAGCCCGGTCGACCAGCACCCTGATTACTGGCGCTTCGCGCGGGAATCGGTGCTCGCCGACATCGCGGCCGACCTGGTGGGCCCGGACGTGAAATTCCATCATTCCAAGTTGAATTTCAAGTGGGCCCGCGGCGGCGCCGAGGTGAAGTGGCACCAGGATGTGCAGTTCTGGCCGCACACCAACTACAGTTCGCTGACCTTCGGCACCTATCTGTACGACTGTTCCCCGGACCAGGCGCCGCTCGGCGTGATTCCGGGCAGCCACGAAGGCGAACTCTACGATCTCTACGGCTCCGACGGCGTCTGGACGGGGGCGCTGAACGATTCCGACGCCGCCGCGCTGCCCGCCGACCGCGCGGTCTATCTCCCGGGGCGGGCCGGATCGGTGACCATTCACAACTGCCGGACCCTGCACTGCTCGGCCAAGAACGAGTCGGACCTCGGCCGGCCGCTGTTGCTCAACGTGTACAGCGCGGCCAATTCCATGCCCTATACCGCGAATCCGCTGCCCAGCAGCCATGCGGGCGAGGTCGTACGCGGTGAGCCGGCCCGGTGGGCGGTGCACGACCCTCGCCCGTGTCTCCTGCCGCCGGACTGGTCCGGCGGTGATTACACCAGCCTGTTCGTGACCCAGCAGCGGGAGACCACGCGGCGCTAGGGGCGCGGCGTATCTCACAGGAAACGGGGAGCCGCGCTGCCGCTCAGTGCTGCCCGGAATTCCGCCGTTGGCCGTACCTCCGCGCACGAAGAGGACGACATGAAGCTGGGAATCATCGGGGGCGGTGGTGCGGCCGTCGCGTTGCTGGCCGCACTCACCCGCGACCGCCTGCCGAACCTCGACATCACGGTTTTCGAGCCGGCGAAGAACGTCGGGCCCGGCCGGGCCTATCTCCCTGACTCCGACATCGCGCTGCTGAACGTCTCGGCCGAGCGCATGTCCGTACTGCCGGACGCACCCGGGCACTTCCTGGAATGGGTCAAGGAACGGGGCGGCCTGAACGGACGCTCCGTCTCCCCGGCGGCGTTTCTTCCCCGTCGGCTGTTCGGTGAGTATCTCGCCGACGTGGCGGCCGAGATCACCGATCGGCTGGCCGGACGCGGGAAAAGCGTGCGCACGGTGGGATCGCCGGTGATACGGCTGCGTCAGGGGCCGGTCGGCTTTCACGCGCTCACCGAGGACGGGCGGCATTTCGACGGCCTGGACCGCGTCGTGCTGTGCGTGGGCATCGGAGGGCCGGTCGATGTGTACCGGCTGGCCCGGACGCCGGGATATATCAACGACTCCTATCCGCTGAGCGCACAATTGGCCGCCATACAGCATGAAGCCCATGTCCTGGTGCTGGGAACAGGTCTGACCGCCGTCGACACCGTGCTGTTCCTGCTGGAGAACGGCCATCGGGGCGGCATCACCATGGCGTCGAGGAACGGGCTGCTGCCGACCGTGCGCACCAGCGCCACCGCGCCTGAATTGCGGCACCTCTCCCATGCCGCCGTTCGCGCCGCCCTGGCGGTCGACCCGGTCATGACCGGGGAACGGCTGCTGGCGCTGCTCGACCGCGAATTGCGGGAGGCGGGGACGGGCCTGAGCCGCGCGTGCGCCGAAGCCGTACCGGGCGAGTCAGTCGCCCGCCGGCTGCGCCGCCAGCTCCAGCAGGCCCGCGACGGCGGCGCACTCTGGCAGCCCGTCATCATCGAGGCGATGCACGAGTCGGTCGAGCTCATCTGGCACGCCATGCCCGACGCTGAACGGCGCCGGTTTCTCACTCGCTGGCATCGGAAATTCGTCAGCCTGCTGAGCCCGATGCCTCAGCAGACGGCCGTCCGGCTGCAGACGGCCGCCGACGCGGGACAACTGCGGGTCGTGCGCGGTGTCCGCGGGATAAGGCCCGGCGAATCCCCGCTTCCCGCCTTTCTCGCCTCGACCGGTGCGGGCGACATCGCGGCCGACATCGTGGTCAACACGACGCGCCCGGCGGCCGCGGCCATTCCTGAAGCGGCGATTCCGCTGGTCGAGAGCCTGGTGAAAGTCGGCGTGGCGCGGCGGCATCCCCTGGGAGGCGTGGACGTGGCCCGGTACACCAACAGGGTCCTGGCAGCGGACGGGAGCGAGAACCGGAACCTGTTCGCTCTGGGGCATCTGACAGCAGGCACCCATTACTACACCAGTTCGATGCTCATCATCGGACGGCAGGCCCGCGTCGTCGCCGACCAACTCCTGCGCCACTCCTAGACCCCCCTCGCACGCCTTCCCTTGAGCGAAAGGTGCCATTCCATGAGCCTTGGCGCGCGCAATTTCGCGGCCAAAATCAAGACCACCGACTCCGAGAGCGTCATCACCCGCTATTACAACGGCGTGCGGGAGGCCTCCCGGCGCTGCGCGCCGGCCCGGTCCACCGGCTTCGCCCCGGAATTTTCCTACCCGGTGCTGACCGACGCGTGGGAGGAGTATTTCGCCGTCGCCGGAGCCTCGCTGAGTCCGCTGGGCGGTTACGCCGGCCGGAATCTGGTCCTGCTGGACCTGATGAAGAATCCGGGAACCCGTACGACCAAGACCACGGCGTCCCTTCTGATGGTGGCCCGGGCGGTGCAGCACATCGATCGGACCGGCGAATCGGTCCTCCTGTTCACCCCGTCCTCGGGAAACAAGGCCATCGCCCTGCGCGACGCCGTGGCCCGTGCTCTGGAGTTGAAGCTGGCCACCCCCGACAAACTGCGCATCGTCACGCTGACGCCGGCGTCCACGCTGTACAAGTTCCGGCGCAACGTCCTGACCGAGTCCGACGAACTGCGGGCCCGCAATCCGATCCTCGTCTACTCCGGGTCCGAGGCCGGCGACGTCAAGAACATCGGCCGGACGTTCGCCGAAGCCGCGGCCGGGACGGACGAAAGGGTCTGGTACTCCCTCGACATCGCCAACTACAAGGTGGCCGACGCCTGCCGCGCCTTCTACGAGCACGAATTCGGCGACGACCGGCCCGGCCAGCGGCTCCTGCACGCGCACGCCGTCTCCAGCGCGTACGGCCTGCTCGGCTATCAGCACGGCATCGACACCATGGCCGCGCTGGGCATCCCGCACCCGCAGCCGGGATTCCTCCTGGTCCAGCACCTGGCGACCAGTGACATGGTCCGCCACTACCTGACCGAGACGAAAGACCACGACCCGCAGCCGAACTGGAAGCGCCGCGACGCCGACGAGGTGTACGAGCAGCGGGACTCCCCGCACTTCCCCCAGGTGACGTGGAATCCGCAGGAGAATCTCGAGCCCACCTTCTACACCCACAATCCGCCCACCGCGCCGGAGATGACCGCGCTGATCGCCGAGCACGGAGGATCGGCCGTCGTGGTGTCGCTGCTGGAGTGCGTCCAGCGCTACGGCACCGTACGACACCACTTCCAAGCCAGCGACCGGCCGTTGCCCGCCGATCCCCGCCACCTGGCCGAATGGTCGCTGGTCATGGGGCTCACCGGTGTGCTCAACAGCCTGGACCGGGACCTGGTCCGCGGCTTCGACGGCGTGGTGCTGCACGGCTCCGGCATGTACCTCACCGAACCGGACCAGATGCCGGAACGGTCTCAGGTCATCGAGGTCCGCTCGGCCGAAGACGTCGCCAAGGCCGTGCTGTAAGCGCGCGGCGGAACAGAGAGAAGGCCGACATGAGCAGTACCGGGCATGGCCCCCTGTCACCCACGGCACGCAGCACCGTACGCCGCTACCACGAGCGCGCCGCGACCGGCCGTCAGGCTCTGTACGACGTGCTGGACGCCGGGCTCGTCTGCCACCTGGGCTTCGTCGCGGACGGCGGACCTGTCGTGCTGCCCAGCGTGTACGGCCGCGAGGGCGACACGCTGTACCTGCACGCATCGGCCGGCGCCCGCAGCGCGCGCGTCCTCGCCGCCGGAGCGCCGATATGCGTGACGGTGACCCATCTCGATGCCATCGTCTACGCGCGCTCGGTCTACCACAACTCGGTGAACTACCGCTCGGCCATCGTCCACGGAACCGGCCGGCTCCTGCGCGAGGAGGAGGAGAAGCGGCACGGCATGTGGGTCGTGGCCGAGCATCTCGCACCGGGCGCATGGGACTACGGGCACGGACCGGACCGCAAGGTGCTGGCCCGGGTCGCCGTCATGACTCTGGACCTGGCCGAGGCGTCGGTGAAGATCCGCGACGCGCCACCCAATGATCACGGCGACCAGGTCGACCTGGACAAGTGGGCCGGTCTGCTGCCGGTACGCACGTCCTTCGGCGTCCCCCAGCCTGAGGCGCGGGTGCCCGACGGGCTGCCGGTGCCGGAGCACATCCGCTCCCGCCGGATGTGACGGAGCGTGCCCACCCCCGGCCGTCTCAGCAGCGTTCCAGAAAGCGCAGGTGAGTGACCATGTCGTTCCCCGAAACATCACCGGCCGTGGCCGGGGCCGAGTGTCCGCCGGCGCACGCGCCTGCCGGCGGCGCGCGAGACTCGCGCCGCGCGTGGCTGGCGGCGGCGGGCGCGACGCTCGCCGCATCCGTGGTCTACGGGCTGGCGTACAGTTACGGGCAGTTCTTCGGGCCCATGGCCCAGGCCTTCCGTGCCGGTGACGGCGCGGCGTCCGTGGTCTTCTCGATCACGACCTTGCTGGGGTTCGGCCTGAGCGCCGTCACCGGCCCTGTCGCGGACCGCACCGGCCCCCGCGCGATGCTGCTCGTCGGCGCCGTCTGCCTGGGGCTCGGCCTCCACCTCACCGCGATCTCGGGCGCGCTGTGGCAGGCGTACCTGGCCTACGGGCTCGGTATCGGGCTGGGAGTCGGGTGCGTGTACGTCCCGGTGCTCACCGCCACCGGCCGCTGGTTCGACCGCTACCGAGCGGTCGCCACCGGCAGCGTGGTCACCGGCGTGGGGATCGGCACGGTCGTCAGCTCGCCGCTGTCGGCCTGGATGGTGAGCCATTTCGGCTGGCGGCACGCCTACGAGTACTACGCCGTCGGGGGAGCCGCCCTGCTGCTGCTGGCCGCCTCCCTCGTCGGCCGGCCGCCGCAGGCGCCGGACTCCCCCATCGCCGCGCAACGGTCGCCCGCCCGTGGATTCCGCACCCTCTACGTGGCGTCGCTGCTGGTCTGCATGGCCAACTACGTTCCGTTCGCGCACCTCGTCCCCTCGGCGCAGCGCCTGGGCATCGGCGCCCTGGCCGCCGCGGCCCTGATCTCCGCCATCGGCATCAGCAGCATCACGGGCCGCCTGGTGATCACCGCCCTCGTCGACCGGTTCGGGTCGCTCGCCCTCTTCAAGGCCTGTCATGCGGGGATCGGCCTGGGCCTGGTGGTGTGGACGACCGCGCGGGGTTACGGGGGGTTGCTGGCGTTCGCGATCATCCACGGCGCCATGTACGGCGGCTACAGCGCCCTCCTCCCCGTCGTGCTGGCCGACCAGTTCGGCCTGGCACGCCTCGGAAGGCTGCTCGGCCTGCTGTTCACCGCACTCGGCGCGGGCTCCGCCCTCGGCCCCGCGCTGGTCGGCTACCTCGTCCAGAGCACCGGCGGGTACGGGACGGCCTTGACGGCTCTGACCGTGCTCGGGCTCCTGGGCACCGGCGTCGTCATGAGCTACCGGGAGCGGAGCACCCCGTGATCTCCGCCGCGACACAGTCGGAAGGTGATGTGATGGCCGAGCGCGGCATCGTGATTCTGGGCAGCGGCTCGCTGGCCCGATCGATCTGTTACTCCCTGGCGGCCGTCTGCGCCGAGGAATGCGTCGTGACCGTCGTGTCGACGACGCCGTCGAGCTCAGCGGAAGTGTGTTACGTCGCGGATGTCCGGGCGGCGTCGAGCGGCACCCCAGTGCGGTTCCGTGCCCTGTCGGTGGACCGGTACGCGGCAGAGTCCATCTCCTCGATCCTGCGGCAGGTCCGTCCGCGGATCGTCCTGAACTGCGCCTCTTACCAGTCTCCCTGGGAGAAGACCCGCGCGCCTTCGGCGTGGACCGCGCTGATGAACAGCGCCGGTTTCGGGCTCACCCTCCCCCTCCAGGCGGCCGTCGCCGTCGAAGCGGCCTCGGCGATCGCCACCCTGGACCTGCCTCCCCTCTTCCTCAACGCCTGCTTTCCCGACGCGGTGAATCCGCTGCTCAAAACGCTCGAACTGCCGATCTTCTGCGGCGTGGGGAACGTGGCGCTGCTCGCCGCCTCGCTGCGAGAATCACTCCGCCCGGCCCGCGGGGGACGCCTTCAGGTCCTGGGGCATCACTGGCACCTGCACACCCCCGACGCCGCCGATGAGGCGCTGGCCTGGCTGGATGGGACGCCGGTCCGCGAGGTCGGCCCGCTGCTCCGGCGTCAGCGCGCCGCGGCCCGATCCGAGTTGAACGCCGTGACCGGCCATGTCACCGCGCTGCTGCTGACGGACCTCGTCGCCGGGCGCGAAGTGCGAACCAGCCTGCCGGGCCCGCTCGGGCTGCCCGGTGGGTATCCTGTCCGCATCTACGGGCGGAGCCTCGCATTGGATCTGCCCGCGAGCATGCCGCCGGCGCAGGCCGTCGCCTTGAACAGCGCGTGGGCCGAGCGGGACGGGGTCAGCGTCGAGGAGAACGGGGAGGTCAGGTTCTCCGCTTGGGCCTCGCTCGCGATCAGGTCCGAGCTTCCGGATTTCCCGAGCACGGTGCATGCGAGGGACATCCCGGAGCTCTGCTCACGCCTGCTGGACCTGAGAGGCCGCCTGCGACGGACCGCCGCCTCAGCCGGCCACCGTTGAATGATCCGCCTTGACCGATCCGCTCTGCCGCCGCCCGCCCCAGGGAGCCTTCCCCGAACGGTCCGCCTTGAACGGTCCGCCACCCGTCCGAGGCGACCTTCATGCGCCAGGCGCACCCCTGGATCACAGCAGGCTGACGGCCCTGTCCACGGCACCGGCCACGTCCCCGTCGGCCGGATACAGCAGCGTCCGGCCGGGCACCAGCCCCAGCGCGGTGGGCATCTTCAGCGCGCGTTCCCATCTGACGAACATCTGCTCAGGTTCGCCGCCGTCGCCGCCGAGGAGCAACACGGGCAAGGTCGATGCCGCCAGGACCTCGGTCATGTCCTCGATCACGGGGAGCTTCAGCCAGGTGTAGGCGGTGCGCCGCCCCAGCGCACAGGCGATCGCGATCGACCGGATCACGGCCTCCGGCGACAGGTCATTGCAGATCTTGCCGTTGTTCCACCGGGAAATGAACGGTTCGACCATCGCGATCAGCTTGCGGT